>NZ_JBHVUV010000003.1:0-358735 GCF_042883905.1 Kitasatospora sp. NPDC058170 | reverse complement strand
TACTGCAGGGGGGACCCTGTGGGAGAGTAGGACGCCGCCGAACAATCATTCCAGAGAAGCCCTGACCGGTCACCGGTCAGGGCTTCTCTGCGTTTTCCCCGAATTCACGTGTCCCGAAGTTACAGCGCGAGCTTGAACCCGAAGTGCGACTGGACGAAACCGAGGCGCTCGTAGAAGCGGTGGGCGTCGGTGCGGGTCGCGTCGGAGGTGAGCTGGACCAGGTCGGCGCCGAGTTCGCGGGAGCGGTCGATCGCCCAGGTGATCAGCTCGCTGCCGAGGCCCGTACCGCGTTCGTCGGCGTGGATCCGGACACCCTCGATGATGGTCCGGGTCGAGCCCTTCCGGGAGAGGCCGGGGACGACGGTCAGCTGGAGGGTGCCGATGGTCCGGCCGGCGCGTTCGGCGACGACCAGGTGCTGCTGCGGGTCGGTGTCGATCCGGGCGAAGGCGGCCCGGTACGGGCTGAGGTCGTCGGGGCTCTCGCGGGTGGCGCCCAGCGGGTCGTCGGCGAGCATGGCCACGATCGCGGGCAGGTCGTCGGAGGTGGCGCGGCGGATTGTCAGGTCGTTCATGATCACAGCGTAGGCGGCGGCCCGCAGGGCCCCCGTGCGGCCCCGGTGTCTCGCCTGCCCCTCCCCGCCGGCCCTCACGCCCCGGAGGAGGCGGGGACGGGCCGCTCAGCGGCCGTCCGCGCCCCCTGACGGGGTGATCCGGTGTCACCCGCCCGGCGCCGCGCTGGTGATGACGGCGAAGACGGCGCCGTGCGGGTCGATCAGCTGGGCGAGGCGGCCGACGCCGTGGACGTCGATCGCCGGGATCCGGGGGGTGGCGCCGAGCCGTTCGGCGGTGGCCAGGCACGCGTCGACGTCGGGCACCTCGAAGTAGGGGAGCCAGTGCGAGCCGGTGCCGGCGGCGGTGTGCTCGGGGCCGAGCTGCATGATGCCGCCCAGGGCGTCGGCGGTGCCGCCGCCGGCCGGTGTGAGCACGGTGTACATGAGGCCGTCGACCGGTACGTCCTGCTCCTGCCAGCCGAAGACCGTGCGGTAGAACGCCTTCGCGGCCTCGGCGTCGACGCTGTAGCACTCGGCCCAGCAGAAGGTGCCCTGCTCCGTGACGGCGTCCAGGCCGGGGGTGTCGTGCGGCTGCCAGACGGCGAACTCGGCCCCGGTGGGGTCGGTGTAGCCGCCCATCCGGCCGGCCGTGAGGACGTCGAACGGGTTGAACCGGACCCGGCCGCCGGCCTTCACCACGAGCTCGGTGGTGCGGTCCGCGTCGACGGTGCGGAAGTAGACGGTCCAGGCGGGCTTCGCGCCCTCCTCGGTGAGCGGGCCGAGCGCCGCGACCGTCCGGCCCTCCTGCTGGAGGAAGCCGTAGCCGCCCGCCCCGGGGCCGGGGGAGGTGAAGGTCCAGCCGAACAGGCCGGTGTAGAAGTCGGCGGAGGCCCCGGTGTCGGGGCTGCCGAGGTCGAGCCAGTTGGGGGAGCCGGGGACGAAGGCGGTGGTGAGCATGCTGGCACTGCTCCTTGGGCGGGCCCGCCGGTGGCACGGGCGCGGGCGATGCCCCCCTCTGCCACTCCCAGGGTGGCACCGGGAGACGGCTTGTCGCACCCGGGCGGTACGGTGCGTAGCGGATGGTGCACCCGTACCGGTAAAGGGGGCCCCGGTGGCCAGGCAGACACAGGACGGCCAGGCGAGCCCGCCGCGCCAGCTCGCCGAGGTCGAGGGCGTGCTGGAGCGGATCACGTACGCCAACGAGGACACGGGCTACACCGTGGCCCGGGTGGACACCGGGCGTGGCGGGAACGACCTGCTGACGGTGGTGGGCGCGCTGCTGGGGGCGCAGCCGGGGGAGTCGCTGCGGCTGCACGGGCGGTGGGGGTCGCACCCGCAGTACGGCAAGCAGTTCGTGGTGGAGAACTACACGACGGTGCTGCCGGCCACGATCCAGGGCATCCAGCGCTACCTCGGCTCGGGGTTGATCAAGGGGATCGGGCCGCGGTTCGCGGAGCGGATCGTGGAGCGGTTCGGGGTGGACACCCTGGAGGTGATCGAGACCGAGCCGGGCCGGCTGATCGAGGTGCCCGGGCTGGGGCCGAAGCGGACGAAGAAGATCGCGGCGGCCTGGGAGGAGCAGAAGTCCATCAAGGAGGTGATGGTCTTCCTGCAGGGGGTGGGGGTGTCGACGTCCCTGGCGGTGCGGATCTTCAAGCAGTACGGGGACGCCTCGATCGGGGTGGTGAAGAACGAGCCGTACCGGCTGGCCTCGGACGTGTGGGGCATCGGCTTCCTGACGGCCGACCGGATCGCGCAGGCGGTGGGCATTCCGCACGACAGCCCGGAGCGGGTGAAGGCGGGGCTGCAGTACGCGCTGTCGCAGAGCACCGATCAGGGGCACTGCTACCTGCCGGAGGAGCGGCTGATCGCGGACGGGGTGAAGCTGCTCCAGGTGGATGTCGGGCTGGTGATCGACTCCCTGGCGGAGCTGGTGGCGGCGGAGGGGGTGGTGCGGGAGGCGGTGCCGGGGGACGGCGGCGAGTCGATCACCGCGGTGTACCTGGTGCCGTTCCACCGGGCGGAGATCTCGCTCGCCAACCAGCTGCTGCGGCTGCTGCGGGCGGATTCGGACCGGATGCCGTGGTTCGCGGACGTGGACTGGCCGGCGGCGCTGGGCTGGCTGGCCAAGCGGACGGGGGCGGACCTGGCGCCGGAGCAGGAGCAGTCGGTGCGGTTGGCGCTGACCGAGAAGGTCGCCGTGCTGACGGGCGGTCCGGGCTGCGGCAAGTCGTTCACGGTGAAGTCGATCGTGGCGCTGGCGCTGGCGAAGCGGGCGAAGGTGGTGCTGGCGGCGCCGACGGGCCGGGCGGCGAAGCGGCTGTCGGAGCTGACCGGGGTGGAGGCGTCGACGGTGCACCGGCTGCTGGAGCTGCGGCCCGGCGGTGACGCGGCCTACGACCGGGACCGCCCGCTGGACGCCGATCTGGTGGTGGTGGACGAGGCCTCGATGCTGGATCTGATCCTGGCGAACAAGCTGGTCAAGGCGGTGGCGCCGGGGGCGCACCTGCTGTTCGTGGGGGACGTGGACCAGCTGCCGTCGGTCGGCGCCGGCGAGGTGCTGCGGGATCTGCTGGCGCAGGGCGGTCCGATCCCGTCGGTCCGGTTGACCAGGATCTTCCGGCAGGCGCAGCAGTCGGGGGTGGTGACCAACGCGCACCGGATCAACGAGGGGCTGCCGCCGCTGACCGAGGGCATGACGGACTTCTTCCTGTTCGTGGAGGACGACGCCGAGCGGGCGGCCGGGCTGACGGTGGACGTGGTGGCGCGGCGGATCCCGCAGCGGTTCGGCTTCGACGCGCGGCGGGAGGTGCAGGTGCTGGCGCCGATGCACCGGGGGCCGGCGGGGGCGGGCAACCTGAACACGCTGCTGCAGGCGGCGGTGACGCCGGCCAGGGAGGGGCTGGCGGAGCGCCGGTTCGGCGGGCGGACCTTCCGGGTGGGGGACAAGGTCACGCAGATCAGGAACAACTACGACAAGGGGCGGAACGGCGTCTTCAACGGCACCGTGGGAGTGGTGACGTCGCTCAGCGTGGACGACCAGCGCCTGACGGTGCTCACCGACGAGGACGAGGAGGTGCCGTACGACTTCGACGAGCTGGACGAGCTGGCGCACGCGTACGCGGTGACGATCCACCGCTCGCAGGGCAGCGAGTACCCGGTGGTGGTGATTCCGGTCACCACGTCCGCATGGACGATGCTCCAGCGGAACCTGCTCTACACCGCTGTGACCAGGGCACGGAAACTCGTTGTGCTGGTGGGGTCACGCAAGGCGATCGCCCAGGCCGTTCGGGCCGTCAGTGCAGGTCGGAGGCACGCCGCGCTGGACCATCGACTGGCAGCTGGATGATTCTCCAACGGATGGTTGCCTCTAATGTTCTCTTGACGTGAAGAGATTTACGGCAGAGCCTAGTGTGGTGCCGATCTTGTCCGGTTCGTACCGGCTGCGGCGGCAGGTTTTGTAGGGGCGGCTCCTTTCGGGCCACCCCGGGTGCGCGACTGTCCTCCAGATGGGGGATGGTAGAGACAGTCAGGGCACCTTGGAAGAGGATTCATTTCGTCGGTGAGGAAGACGTGAGCGACAACTCGGTAGTACTGCGGTACCAGGACGGCGAGTACGAGTACCCCGTCGTCGAGAGCACTGCGGGCAACGCCGGCTTCGACATCTCGAAGCTGCTCCCGCAGACCGGCCTGGTCACCCTGGACAACGGCTTCGGTAACACCGCCGCGTACAAGTCCGCGATCACCTTCGTGGACGGCGACAACGGCATCCTGCGGTACCGCGGCTACCCGATCGAGCAGCTCGCCGAGCAGGCCAGCTTCATCGAGACCGCGTACCTCCTGATCAACGGTGAGCTGCCGACGGCCGACCAGCTGGCGGAGTTCAACACCGAGATCACCCAGCACACCCTGCTGCACGAGGACGTCAAGCGCTTCTACCAGGGCTTCCCGCGCGACGCCCACCCGATGGCGATGCTGTCGTCGGTGGTCGGTGCGCTGTCCACCTTCTACCAGGACAGCCACAACCCGTTCGACGCCGCCCAGCGCCACCTGTCGACGGTCCGCCTGCTGGCGAAGCTGCCGACGATCGCGGCCTACGCGTACAAGAAGTCGGTCGGCCAGCCGTTCGTCTACCCGCGCAACGACCTGAGCTACGTGGAGAACTTCCTCCGGATGACCTTCGCGGTCCCGGCTCAGGACTACGAGATCAACCCGGTCATCGTCAACGCGCTGGACAAGCTGCTGATCCTGCACGCGGACCACGAGCAGAACTGCTCGACCTCCACGGTCCGCCTGGTGGGCTCCAGCCACGCCAACCAGTTCGCCTCCATCTCGGCCGGCATCTCGGCGCTCTGGGGCCCGCTGCACGGTGGCGCCAACCAGGCCGTGCTGGAGATGCTGGAGAGCATCCAGCAGGACGGCGGCGACGTCGACTCGTTCATTCGCAAGGTGAAGAACCGCGAGGACGGCGTCAAGCTGATGGGCTTCGGCCACCGCGTGTACAAGGCGTTCGACCCGCGCGCCGCGCAGGTCAAGCTCCTGGCGCACGAGGTGCTCGGCCAGCTCGGCAAGTCCGACGAGCTGCTCGACATCGCGCTGAAGCTCGAGGAGCACGCGCTCAACGACGACTTCTTCATCTCGCGCAAGCTGTACCCGAACGTGGACTTCTACACCGGCCTGATCTACCGCGCCATGGGCTTCCCGACCAGCATGTTCACCGTGCTGTTCGCCCTCGGCCGGCTGCCGGGCTGGATCGCCCACTGGCACGAGATGATCAACGACCCGACCAGCCGGATCGGCCGCCCGCGGCAGATCTACACGGGCACCGCGATCCGTGACTACGTCGCCCTCGGCGACCGCTGACACCCGCGCCGACACCTGCGCCGAAAGGGCCCGGCCGCACTGTGCGGCCGGGCCCTCGCGCGTCCACCCGCGCGGGCGGCGGGGCGGAGCGGAAACGTACGGCGCACGACTCCGGGGCGGTGCAGCCCGGGACGGCCGCTCAAAGCGTCCCTGGCCCGCCACACCCCGGCGCCGTGCGCGAAGGCCGCCGAGAGTGGGCGACCGACCCGGGGCCCGCCGGAGCCCCGTCGGCGGCAGTGGTGTCCCGCGGTGGCGTGAAGCCGTTCGCCACGCCGCCGCCCACCGATAAAAACTGCCGCACTACCAACCTAAGACGTATCAGGGTGCGAGAAGTTACGCCCGGGGGGTGTGAGCTGCCTCTCGCCACGCTCCGTGTCCGCCCGGTGTCGCGCCCATACCACATCATCCACCGCGGACGACGTCACCCTCCCCGCAGTCACGGCAACCGAGCGTGATAGGAATCGTGGCATTCCGGTACGGACCGTCCCGCACCCTCGCAGCGTGGCGGCGGAACTGGGGAGGGAGTGCGCAGATGGCCAGGAACGTCGTTGTCACCGGCGGTGGCACGGGGATCGGGTACGAGGTGGCGCGGCGGTTCGCCGAGGCGGGCGAACGGGTCGTGATCGTCGGCCGCCGGCGGGCGGTGCTGGAGAAGGCCGCGGCCGACCTGGGGCCGAACGTCACCACGCTGGTCTGCGACCTCGCCGACCCGGACGCGGTCGAGGCGGCGCTCGCCGAACTGCCCGAGCGGATCGACGTGCTGGTGAACAACGCCGGCAGCCGGGAGACCGTGATCGGCGCCGGGCCGCACGCCCTGCTGGCCCGCTGGCGCGGCGACTTCGAGCGCAACGTGCTGACCGTGGTGCTGCTCACCGAGTCCATCCGCGACCGGCTCACCCCCGGCTCCGGCAGGGTGGTCACCATCAGCTCGATCGCCGCCCTGCGCGGCGCCGGCTCGTTCGGGGCCGCCAAGGCCTCGCTGCACGCCTGGAACCACTTCCTGGCGGCGCAGCTCGGCACCTCGGGCATCACCGCCAACATCGTCGCCCCGGGGACGGTGGCGGGCACCGAGTTCTTCGGGCCGCGGCTGGACGAGGCCGAGGTCTCCCGCCGGGCGGCGCGGACGCTGCTGGGGCGGGTCGGGGAGACCGGCGAGGTCGCGGCGGCGGTCTACTTCCTGGCCTCCTCCGAGGCCGGGTTCATCACCGGCGAGATCCTGCACTGCAACGGTGGCGAGCTGCTCGGCCGCTGAGCGGCCACCGCACGCCGAGGGGCCCGTACCGCGCGGCGCGGTACGGGCCCCTCGGCGGAGGCGGGCCCGGGCGGGCTCAGGCGGCCCGGAAGCGCCGCAGCCGGAGGCTGTTGGTGACCACGAAGACCGAGGAGAAGGCCATCGTGGCACCGGCGATCATCGGGTTGAGCAGCCCGGCCGCGGCGAGCGGGATCGCCGCGACGTTGTAGCCGAAGGCCCAGAACAGGTTGCCCCTGATGGTGGCCAGGGTGCGCCGGGAGAGCCGGATCGCGTCGGCGGCCGAGCGGAGGTCGCCGCGGACCAGGGTGAGGTCGCCGGCCTCGATGGCGGCGTCGGTGCCGGTGCCCATGGCCAGGCCCAGGTCGGCCTGGGCGAGGGCGGCGGCGTCGTTGACCCCGTCGCCGACCATCGCGACCGACCGGCCCTCGGCCTGCAGCCGCTTGACGGTCTCGACCTTGTCCTCCGGCAGCACCTCGGCGATCACGTCCTGCGCGGCGATGCCGACCTCGGCCGCGACGGCCTCGGCGACGAGCCGGTTGTCGCCGGTCAGCAGGACCGGCCGCAGGCCCAGCGCCCGCAGCTCGGTGATCGCCGCGGCGCTGGTCGGCTTGACCGCGTCGGCGACCTCCAGGACGGCCCGCGCGCTGCCGTCCCAGCCGACCGCCACGGCGGTGCGCCCGGCGGCCTCGGCGGCGGCCTTGGCGGCCTTCAGCGGCTCGGGCAGCTGCTGGGACCAGTCGGCCAGCAGCGCCTCGCGCCCGGCGACCACGGCGTGGCCCTCGACGACGCCCTGTACGCCGAGGCCGGGGATGTTCTCGAAGCCCTCGACGGCGGGCAGTTCACCCGTCCGCTCGGCGGCGGCCGCGGCGATCGCGGCGGCGATCGGGTGCTCGGAGGCGTGCTCCAGGGCGCCGGCCAGGCGCAGTACCTCGGTCTCGGTGACGCCCTCGGCGGTGTGGACGGCGGCGAGCGCCATCCGGCCGGTGGTCACGGTGCCGGTCTTGTCGAGGACGATGGTGTCCACCCTGCGGGTGGTCTCCAGGACCTCGGGGCCCTTGATCAGGATGCCCAGCTGGGCGCCGCGCCCGGTGCCGACCATCAGCGCGGTCGGGGTGGCCAGGCCGAGGGCGCACGGGCAGGCGATGATCAGGACGGCGACGGCGGCGGTGAACGCCTCGGTGGGGCTGCTGGTGACCAGCAGCCAGCCGACCAGGGTGCCCAGCGCGATCAGGATGACGACCGGGACGAAGACGGCGGAGATCCGGTCGGCGAGCCGCTGGGCGGCGGCCTTGCCGTTCTGGGCCTCCTCGACCATCCGGGCCATCCGGGCCAGCTGGGTGTCGGCGCCGATCCGGGTGGCCTCGACCACCAGGCGGCCGCCGGCGTTGACGGTGGCGCCGGTGACGGGGTCGCCGACCGCGACCTCGACGGGCACGGACTCGCCGGTCAGCATCGAGGCGTCCACCGCGGAGGCGCCCTCGACGACCACGCCGTCGGTGGCGATCTTCTCGCCGGGGCGGACCACGAAGCGGGTGCCGACGGCCAGCTGGGAGACGGGGATCCGGATCTCGCGGCCCTGCTGGAGGACGGCCACGTCCTTGGCGCCGAGGTCGAGCAGGGCGTGCAGGGCGGCGCCGGCCCGGCGCTTGGAGCGGGCCTCCAGGTAGCGGCCGAGCAGGATCAGGACGGTGACGGCGGCGGCGGTCTCCAGGTAGAGGGTCGAGGAGGCGTCGCTGTCGCCGATCGCGAGCGAGAACTCGTGCCGCATCCCGGGCATGCCCGCGTGGCCCCAGAACAGTGCCCAGAAGGACCAGCCGAAGGCGGCCAGGGTGCCCAGCGAGACCAGGGTGTCCATGGTCGCGGCGCCGTGCTTGAGGTTGGTCCAGGCGGCCCGGTGGAAGGGGAGCCCGCCGTACACGACCACCGGGCCGGTGAGGGCGAAGGCCAGCCACTGCCAGTTGGTGAACTGCAGGGAGGGGATCATCGACAGCATGACCACCGGGATGCTGAGGACGGCGCTGATCAGCAGGCGGTCGAGCAGCGGGTCGACGACCGGCTCGGCGGGCGCGGCGGCCTCGGCGGAGGGGGCGGCGGAGACCGGCGGCGGGGGCGGTTCGGCGGTGTACCCGGTGTTCTCGACGGTGGCGATGAGGTCGGCGACGCTCACCCCGGGCCCGAATTCGACCCGGGCCTTCTCGGTCGCGTAGTTGACGGTGGCCTCGACGCCGTCCATCCGGTTGAGCTTCTTCTCGATCCGGGCCGCGCACGAGGCGCAGGTCATCCCGCCGATCGACAGTTCGACGCGGTCCCGCACGGCCGCCTGGGCGCCCTCGGCGCTCTGGCCGCCTATGCCGGCGGCCGCACCCGGGGCGGTGGCGCCCGGTGTGGAGGTGCTCATGCTGATCAGCTCCTTGATGAGAGCGTACGGCGGGGGCGCCGGGTCCCTCCGGTTCGGCCCCCGCGGTACGGCAGCGGGATCAGGCGGACCGGCCGACCAGCTCGTAGCCGGCCTCGTCGACGGCGGCGCGGATCTGCTCGTCGTCCAGCGGGGCGGCGGAGGAGACCGTCACGGTGCCGGCCTTGGCGTCGGCGGCCACCTCGGTCACACCGGTCAGGGAGGAGAGCTCCTTGCTGACCGAGTTCTCGCAGTGGCCGCAGCTCATGCCGGTCACGGTGTAGGTGATGGTGCTGGACATCGGGGCCTCCGGAAGGTCTGTCCGGCCGCGGGCCTTTCGCGCCCGGGCTCTGATTCTGACAACACCATACCCCCAAGGGGTATTCCTGGGAGTAGTGGGTGGTGCGTCGTGGATCACATCGGGATGCGATCCGAGTGCAGAGCGTATTCGCCTGAACACGCTGCGCCCGAATCCGCGCCGCGGGGCGGGCGGATTCGGGCGCGGCGGGCCGGTGGCCCGGGGCATCCGGGGGTTGGGGCCGGACAGTGCCTAGGCGGGGGCCGACGGCTGTTGGGCCGGGATCGGGGCGGCTTTCTCACCGCGGACCAGCAGCCGCAGCCAGATCAGCCCGCCCAGCGAGACCACGACCAGGCCGGCGGTGTCGTAGAAGGTGAAGAGGTGGACCTGCCGGTCGGTCGGGTCCGGCATGTAGCCGAGGTCGAACAGGGCGCGCTGCCACTCGGTGGTCGTGGTCCTGGCGACCAGCCAGACCGCGATGCCGCTCATGCTGTCCCAGAGCGCGTGCAGCAGGGCGACGCCCAGGTAGGTGGCCAGGACGGGCACGGTGAGGCGGAAGCGGCCGCCGCGCCGCTCGCGGAAGAGGGCGCCGCCGAGGATCGCGGTCCACAGGATGTGGCCGACCGGGGCCAGTACGCCGCGCAGGATTTCCGTCTCGACCAGGGCCTTGAGCGAGAGCCCCTGGATGCTCAGCACCGCGTTGAACGCGTATCCGGCGCTCTCGAAGGCGGCGAAGCCCGCGCCGACCGTGGCGCCGAGCACCAGCCCGTAGCGCAGTCCGCTCACCCGCAGCCGCCGGCACACCACGACCAGGGCGGCCAGCTTGACCGCCTCCTCGATCAGGCCCACGCCCAGGTACATCCAGACCGAGGGGGAGAGTAGGTAGCTCTCCAGGACCGAGGCGCCCAGCACGCCGATGATGCCGCCGATGCCGAAGCAGGCGAGGATCCGGTCGGCGCCCAGGTCGGTGGCGTAGCGCTCGTGGGCCCAGACCACCACGGTGGCCGGGACGAGGAAGCTGCCGAGCAGCACGATCGTCGGGACGAGGTTGCTGTTGTCGGTGAGGAAGGTGACGGCGGCGGTGGCGGCCCAGAGCAGCAGGCCGACCAGGAAGACCCTGAGCCACTGGTCGGGGCGTGCCGTCCTACGGGTCGGTGGATCGGCGAGGTGTGAGGTGTTGCGGTATCCGGACACCGGGCATGGCCTCCCTTGCGTAGCCGCTTTGGTCGCACTGTATGACAAATAGGACATTTAGGTACTGAATGGCCTGATGTGTCGTGCGGGTCGACCGGAGGGCGGGCGGGCGTGCGCGGGCGCCCCCCGAGGGTGGGTGGGTAGGGTTCCTGGCCGTCCGTTATGTTCGATATGTGTCACCGAACCGCCGACCCCAGTCGCCTGCGGCCCCGCCGTACTCCGGGCTGCCGGAGGGCAAGCGGCGCGGCGCCCTGCTGGCCGCCGACCTGCAGGACGTGCCGTTCTGGCGGCGGGCCGCACCCGCGGGGCTCTCCATCATGGCGGTGGCGCTCGCGGACCTGATCTCCGGCAAGGACCGCTACCTGGCGCCGCTGATGATCGTCGTCCCGACCATCGCCGCGCTCACCCTCAAGCCGCTCGAACTGCTGCTGGTCTGCTCGTTCGGCCTCTTCGCGGTGTTCGGGCTCAGCCACTACGACCAGGTCGACACCCTCAGCGACGAGCGCTTCCTCTACGGCGCGATGCTCAGTTACATGCTGCTGACGGTGTTCTCCGCCTGGGTGGCCAAGATCAGGATGCGGCGGGCGGCGGCCTTCGCGGCGGTCAGCTCGGTCGCCGAGGCCGCCCAACGGGCACTGCTGCGGCTGCCCGGACCGGTGGTCGGGCCGCTGCACCTGGCGGTGCGCTACGTCTCCGCCGCCGACGCCTCACGCATCGGCGGGGACCTCTACTCGGTGCTGGAGACCCCGCACGGCACCCGGGTGGTGGTCGGCGACGTCCGGGGCAAGGGACTCGGCGCGGTACAGACCGCCGCCGTGGTGCTCGGTGCCTTCCGGGAGGCCGCGTACGACGAGGCCGGGCTGCGCGGGGTGGCCGAGCGGATCGAGGCCAGCGTCGAGCGGCACGCGCCGGACGGGGAGTTCACCACCGCGCTGTTCGCCGAGTTCCGCACCCCGGAGGTGATGGAGCTGCTGCAGTACGGGCACGTGCCGCCGATCCGGGTGGAACCGGACGGGGGCGTGCACGTGCTGCACGCCCCCGACCCGTGGGTGCCGCTCGGCCTCGGCCGGCTGGCCGCGGGCGAGCCCACCACCTGGGGCCAGCCGTTCGGGGACCAGGACGTCCTGGTGCTCTGCACGGACGGGGTGATCGAGGCCCGGCACCGGCGCAACGGCGATTTCTACCCGCTGGCGGAGCGGGTCGGCCCGCTGGTCCGGGACGCGGCCCGCTCCTCGGCGGAGCTGGAGGCGGCGGTCGGCCGGGTCTACGCCGACCTGCTGGATCACACCGGCGGGGAGCTGCGGGACGACGCGCTGCTGCTGCTGATCACCCGGACCGACCGGCTCCAGGGTGCGACCGGCTCGCGGTGACCTCCGCGAGGGCGCGGAAGAGCAGGGCGGTGGAGGTCGCGCCCGGGTCCTGGTGGCCGATGCTGCGCGGGCCCAGGTAGGAGGCGCGGCCCTTGCGGGCCTGGAGCGGCACGGTGTCCCGCGCGCCCTGTTCGGCCGCGTCGGCGGCGGCGCCGACGGCCTGCGGCAGGCCCTCGCCGGCCTCCACCGCCTGCCGGTAGGCGGCCAGCGCCGGGGTGTACGCGTCCACGATGGTCTTGTCGCCGGGCTCGGCCCTGCCGAGGGCGCGGATCGCCGCGAGGCCCGCCGCCAGCGCCTCGCCGAGCGCGGCCGGATCGGCGGCCGGGCCGTCCAGGGTGGCGCCCAGCGCGCGGAAGGCCTTGCCGTACAGCGGGCCGGAGGCGCCGCCGACCTTGGAGATCAGCGTCCCGCCGGTCCTGGTCAGCAGCGCGCCCGGGCTGTCCGCTTCTCCGCCGTCCAGGGCTTCCAGCACGGCGGAGAAGCCGCGCTGGAGGTTGCTGCCGTGGTCGCCGTCGCCGATCGCCGAGTCCAGCTCCGTCAGCTCGCCGCGCCGCTGTTCGACGGCGGCGGCGACGGCGCGGATCCAGGCCTCGGCCAGGTCGGTGTCGAAGTCCATGGGGTTCCCGTCCCTCCCGTGCTCAGGCCCGCTTGAGGGCGGGGGTGTCGACGGGGGCGTCCCACAGCTCCAGCAGCCGGGCGTCCGCCTTCGTCAGGGTGAGCGAGAAGCCCGCCATGTCCAGGCTGGTCACGTAGTTGCCGACCAGGCTGCGGGCGATGGTGATGCCGCGCCCGGACAACCGGGCGGCGACCTCGCCGAAGACGATGTACAGCTCCAGCAGCGGCGTCGCGCCGAGGCCGTTCAGCAGGACGATCACCTCGTCGCCGGCGCTCAGGTGGTGGTCGGCGAGCACGGTGTCCACCACCTCGGCCGCCAGCTCCCGGGCCGGGCGGAGCTTCTCGCGGCGCCGGCCGGGCTCGCCGTGGATGCCGACGCCGACCTCGATCTCGTCCTCCGGCAGGTCGAAGCCGGGCTTGCCGGCCGCCGGGACGGTCGCCGCGGTCAGCGCGACGGCGAAGGAGCGGGAGGCCGCGTCGACCTGCTCGCCCACCTCGGCCACCTCGGCCAGCGGTGCGCCGCGCTCGGCCAGCGCGCCGGCGATCTTCTCCACCAGCACGGTGGCGCCGGTGCCCCGGCGGCCCGCCGTCCAGGTCGAGTCCTCGACCGCGACGTCGTCGTCGACCAGCACCGTGCGGACCTCGATGCCCTCCTCGGCGGCGAGCTCGGCGGCCAGCTCGAAGTTCATCACGTCGCCGGTGTAGTTCTTCACCACGAAGACCACTCCGGCGCCGCTGTCCACGGCCTTGGCGGCGGCCAGCATCTGGTCCGGGACGGGCGAGGTGAAGACCTCGCCGGGGCAGGCCGCGTCCAGCATGCCGGGGCCGACGAAGCCGCCGTGCAGCGGCTCGTGGCCCGACCCGCCGCCCGAGATCAGGGCGACCTTGGCGGCCGCCGGACGGACCGCCCGGGTGATCACCCGGTTGGCGATGTCCACCGCCAACTCCGGGTGGGCGGCGGCGACTCCGGCCAGCGCGTCCTCCAGGACGCTCTCCGGGGTGTTGATCAGCTTCTTCAAAGCGCTTCGCTCCCTCGGCAGACGGTGCTGCCCCGACGCTACGCCAGACGGGGGTGCCGGGCACGGGTTGCGACACGCGGCCGAGCGGTCGCCCGGATCACCCGCCCGGCGTAGCGCGGGCGTCGTAGGGTCGGCGGCATGAGCGACTACGTGGGCATCGTCCTGGTCTCGCACAGCGCGCAGCTGGCCGCCGGACTGCGCGAGCTGCTGCGGGAACTCGCCTCGGACGCGGTGCGGGTGGTGGTGGCGGCCGGGACGGAGGACGGCGGGCTCGGCACCAGCTACGACCTGATCGCGCGGGCCGTCGCGGAGGCGGACGGCGGGGCGGGCGTGGTGGTGCTGCCGGACCTCGGCAGCTCGGTGCTCACCGCCGTCACGGTGCTGGAGGACGAGCCGCGCCCCGGTGCGGTGCTGGTGGACGCGCCCTTCGTGGAGGGGGCCGTCGCGGCGGCCGTCACCGCCTCCGCCGGGGCGGCGCTGGCGGAGGTGGTCGCGGCGGCCGAGGAGGCCCGAGCCTTCCGCAAGGTGTGACGGGCGCCGGGGGCTACTTGGCGTCGGCGTAGCAGTCGACCACCGCCGTGCTCAGCGGGAACCGCACCGGGGTGTCCCCGAACACCAGCAGCCGGGCCTCCTCGGCCGCCTCGGCGACGGCGGCGGCCACCTCGTCGGCGAGGTTCGCCGGGGTGTGCACCACCACCTCGTCGTGCTGGAAGAACACCAGGTGCGGCCGCTCGGCCGGGCCGGGCGCCGGCAGCGCGGACAGCCGCCGGCGCAGCGCGGCGAGCAGGGCCAGCGCCCAGTCGGCAGCACTGGCCTGGATGACGAAGTTGCGGGTGAAGCGGCCCCGGGCGCGGGCCGAGCGGCCGCCAGCGTCCCCGGCGTTCTCCGGTGCCTCGGTGAGGTCGAGCCAGTCGGCGGAGGGCGGTGGGCAGGCCCGGCCCAGCCGGGAGAGCACCACCCCGCCGTCCTCGCCCGTCCGGGCGGCCGCCTCGACGTAGCCCATCGCGGCCGGGTAGCGGCGGCGCAGGGTGTTCAGCAGCGGTCCGATGTCGCCGCTGGTCTGCCCGTACATGGCGCCGAGCAGGCCGAGCTTGGCCTTGTCGCGGTCCCCCTGGAAGGCGGAGGCGGCCAGTGCCTCGTACAGGTCGCCGCCGGCGGCGGTGCGGGCCAGTCCGGCGTCCCGGGAGAGGGCGGCCAGCACCCGCGGCTCCAGCTGGGCGGCGTCGGCGACGACCAGCAGCCAGCCCGGGTCGGCGACCACCGCCCGGCGCAGGATGCGCGGGATCTGCAGCGCGCCACCGCCCCGGCTGGCCCAGCGCCCGGAGACCACGCCGCCGACCACGTACTCGGGCCGGAACCGGCCGCCGCGCGCCCAGGCGTCCTGCCAGGCCCAGCCGTGCGCGGCGTGGATCCGGGACAGCTCCTTGTAGCGGATCATCAGCTGCGCGGCCGGGTGGTCCACCGCCTTCAGCTCCCAGGAGCGGGTGGAGCCCAGCTGGATGCCGCGGTCGGCGAAGGCGCGCAGCACCTGGGTGTGCGAGTCCGGGTTGAACGGGCGGCCGCCGAGGGACTGCTGGAGCTCGACGGCGAGCTCGGCGAGCAGCCTCGGCTGGGTACCGGGGACGGTCGGCCGGGGGCCGAGCAGCTCGGTGAGCAGCCGGTCGTGGATGTCGGCGCGCCAGGGCAGGCCGTCGTCCGCCATCTCGGCGGCCACCAGGGCGCCGGCCGACTCTGCGGCGACCAGCAGCCGGAACCGGGCCCGGGCGCCCGGGTCGGCGATCGCGCCCAGCCGGCGCTGCTGCTCGGCGTGCACGGCCACCACGGCGGCCAGGGCGTCCGCCCCGGGCGGGAGTTGCAGGCGGTCGGGGGCGAACAGGGTGTCCTGGCCGTCCCCGGACTCGGTGGAGCCGGGCTCGGGCAGATCGGCCGGGACGGGCAGGCCCTTCAGCCGGGCCCAGGCCGCGCCGAGCGAGCGGGGGGCGCCGAACCGGCCCTCGTGGGCCAGCAGCAGCGCCTCGACCAGCCGCAGGTCGTGGCAGCGGGCGAGCCGCTCCGGCAGCCGGGGCAGCAGCGGCACGTACGCGCTGTCGGCGGACGCCCAGACCCAGCGCACCGCCTCCTGCCGCTCGGCGGCGGCGACGGCGGAGGCCAGGTCCGGTGCGGGCAGCGGCGGGCCGAGCGGTGCGCCCGCCTCGTCGAGCGGCTGGAGCCGGCCGCCGGGGCCGTGCGGGTCGGGAACGAGGGCGATCCGGGGTGCCATCGGGCTCCTCCTCTCGGGCGTACGGGCGTGCGACCTCGACGTTAACCGGTGGGTACGACAACCCGTGGCAGCCGCTCGGCGTGGTCGGTCAGGGGGGCGTAGGCAGCGCCGGTGGCAGCGCGTAGGGTCGGCGAAATGACCGAGAATCCGTTCTTCAAGGCCAGCACCCTGGTCTATGAACTGCCGCCCTTCGCCGAGATCCGGGAGGAGCACTACCTGCCCGCGTTCGAGCGGGGCATGGCCGACCAGCTTGCCGAGATCGCCGAGATCACCGCCAACCCCGAGGCGCCGAGCTTCGACAACACGCTGATCGCGCTGGAGCGCTCCGGTGCTCTGCTGCGGCGGGTGGGCGCGGTCTTCTTCAACCAGGCCTCCTCCGACACGAGCCCGGGCGTCGACCGGGTCGACGCCGAGGTGAGCCCGAAGATCGCCGCGCACACCGACGCGATCCACCTGGACGCGGAGCTGTTCGCCCGGGTCGAGGCGCTGTACGAGCGGCGCGACGAGCTGGGCCTGGACGCCGAGTCGCTGCGGCTGCTGGAGCGCCGGCACACCCGCTTCGTCCGGGCCGGTGCCCGGCTCGGGTCCGCCGAGCAGGCGCGGCTGCGCTCGCTGAACGCCGAACTGGCCACCGCCGAGACCGCGTTCCGGCAGAACGTGTCGGCCGACAGCCAGGCCCGCGCACTGGTCCTGGACTCCGTCGAGCAGCTCGACGGGCTGTCGCCGGACGCGGTCGCCGCCGCGGCGGAGAACGGCCGGGCACTCGGCCACGAGGGCGCGTACGTACTGAGCCTGAAGAACTTCTCGAACCAGAGCGAGCTGGCCTTCCTCACCGACCGCTCGGTGCGCGAGCGGCTGATGGCGGCCTCGCTCGGCCGCGCGGTCGACACCAACGGCCCGCTGGCGATCCGGATGTCCGCGCTGCGCGCCGAGCGCGCGCAGCTGCTCGGCTACCCGACGCACGCCGCGTACGTGGTGGCGGACGAGACCGCGGGCAGCGTCGAGGCCGTGGACGCGCTGCTGCCGCGGCTGGTGGCGCCGGCCGTCGCCAACGCGGCCCGCGAGGCGGCGGAGCTGGCCAAGGTGGCCGCCGCCGACGGGGTCGAGGAGATCGCCGCGCACGACTGGGCGTACTACTCGGAGCAGGTGCGGCAGTCCGCGTACCAGGTGGACGCGGCCGCGCTGCGCCCGTACTTCGAGCTGGAGCGGGTGCTGCACGACGGCGTCTTCCACGCGGCGGGCCTGGTCTACGGGCTGACCTTCACCGAGCGGCCGGACCTCACCGCGTACCACCCGGACGTCCGGGTCTTCGAGGTGTTCGAGGAGGACGGCGGCTCGCTGGGCCTGTTCCTCGGGGACTTCCACGCCCGGGCGTCCAAGCGCGGCGGCGCCTGGATGGAGGAGCTGGTCACCCAGTCGACGCTGCTGGGCAAGCGGCCGGTGGTGATGAACAACCTGAACATCGCCCGCCCGGCGCCCGGCGAGCCGGTGCTGCTCTCCTGGGACGAGGTGCGCACGCTGTTCCACGAGTTCGGGCACGCGCTGCACGGGCTCTTCTCCGACGTGCGCTACCCGTACTTCGCGGGCACCGAGGTGCCGCGGGACTTCGTCGAGTTCCCCTCGCAGGTCAACGAGATGTGGATGGTCTGGCCGGCCGTGCTGGCCAACTACGCCAAGCACCACGTGACCGGCGAGCCGCTGCCGGCCGAGCAGGTCGAGCGGATGGCGGCGGCCGAGGGCTTCGGGCAGGGCTTCCGGACGGTGGAGTACCTGGCGGCGGCGCTGCTGGACTGGGCCTGGCACACCGTGCCGGCGGGCCAGGAGATCGCGGACGCCGAGGAGTTCGAGGCCGCGGCGCTGGCGAAGGCCGGACTCGCGGTGGCGGCGATCCCGCCGCGCTACCGGACGACGTACTTCGCGCACATCTTCGCCGGCGGCTACAGCGCGGGCTACTACGCGTACATCTGGTCGGAGGTGCTGGACGCCGACACGGTGGACTGGTTCCGGGGCAACGGGCGCACGGTGCGGGAGAGCGGCGAGGTGTTCCGGGCCGAGCTGCTGTCGCGCGGCGACAGCCGGGACGCGCTGGACTCGTTCCGCGCGGTGGTCGGGCGCGACCCGCGGACCGAGCCGCTGCTGGTGCGCCGGGGTCTGGCCTAGGGATCGTTCCGGTGACGGGGCCCGCCCGGCGGGCCCCGTCGAACGGTCGGCGCGGCGGTCAGCGCGGGCTGACGGTGACGGTGACCGGGGTGCCCGGGCGGCCGTGGGGGAGGCGGATCCGGGCGGTGCCGGCGTGCTCGCCGCTCGGCTGGTCGAGCTCGACCCGGGCGGTGGCGGGGGTGACGGTGATCCGGGCGCCGTTCGGGAACGCGGCGGCGGGCAGGGCGAGTTCGGTGGCGTGGCCGGTGCCGTCGGCGGTGTAGCGCAGGGTGTGGCCGGTGGCGGTCGCGGTGAGCGCGGGAGCGCGGCCGGCGAGGGCGGTCGGGTAGGGGCCGAAGGCGGGCTCGTCGCCCGGGGCGGGCCGGCCGGCCGGGTCGAGGGCGCAGTAGCCGCCGTTGCCCCGGCACCAGTACCACATCGCCCAGCCGGCGGCGAAGCCGTCCATGGCCGCCACCTGGTCCCGGACCAGCCGGGTGTTGCCCGGGGTGCGGGAGTCGGGCGGGCCCCACTCGCCGACCAGGACGGGCAGCCGGTGGGCGGCCGGGTACGCGGTGATCGCGGCGGTGTAGTGCTCGACGAACCCGCCGGACGGGTCCCAGTCGGCGCCGGACTCGACGGCGGTGTCGTAGAAGTGCGGCGCGTACCCGAGCCGGGGGGCGCCGGGGCGCGGGTCGGCGAAGCCGGGCAGCCGGGTGGGCACGCCCTGGCCGACCAGGACGGTCGGTTCGACGAACAGCCAGGCGCGGGTGTCCACCTGGCGCACGGCCCGGATCAGGCGGCGGTACATGTCGGCGAGGCGGCCCTGTTCGAGGGCGGCGGAGGCGGCGGCGAGGACCGCCGGGTCGGTCGGGTCGCCGTCCACCGGGCCGAACGGCTCGTTGAACAGGTCGTAGCCCAACAGGGAGCGGTGGCCGCGCAGTTCACGGGCGAGGCGGGTGTAGAAGTCGGCCTGCCAGGCGCGCAGGTCGGTGTCGTCGTAGAGGTGGCGGAAGGCGGCCTGGACGGCGGGCTGGAAGTAGCCGGCGAACCAGTCGTCCGGGTCGGGGGTGAACGGCAGGCCCTCGTCGCGGGTGGCCCAGACCGGGATGCCGCGGTCGCCGCCGCCGAACTTCGGCCCGTAGACGTCCTGGTGGAAGTCGACCAGGGCGAGCACGCCGTACCGCTCGGCCCAGTCGAGCAGGCGGTGCAGACGGCGGAGTTCGGCCGGGTCGAGGCGGCCGCGCACGGGTTCGAGGCGGTTCCAGGAGACGGCCACCCGGATCAGGGTGAAGCCCTGGGCGGCCAGTGACCTGATGTCCGCCTCGGTGGCCTCGGCGTACTTGTCGAGGTTGAAGCCGCGCAGTCCGAGCAGTCGGCCGTCGGCGTCGGCGAGGCCGGTGCGGCCGTCCGCGGCGGTGGCCGCGGCGACGGGGAACCCGGCCCGGGGGGAGTCGGGCCGGGCTTCGGCCGGGGTGGTGGCCAGGGCTGCTGCGGCGGCGATCAGGAGGGCAACGGCGGTGCGGTGCAAGCGCATCGGGACCTCGCGGGATCTCGCGGAGGGAGGGTGGGGCCCGATGATGCCGGGCCTGGCATGCCCCGCACAAGGGTTCAGTCGGTCGCCGGTGCCTCGGCGGGGATGGTCGGCAGGGCGGCGGTGGGCAGGTCGGCGGCGGCGGCCAGCCGGCCCCAGAGCAGGTCGGCGAGGGCCTGGACCATCCGGGTGCGCGAGCAGGGTCTGCTCTCCAGCCACCAGTCGCCGGCCGCCAGCACCATGCCGGTGATGCCCCGGCCCCAGGCCTCGGCGAGCAGCTCCCGTTCGGCGCCGAGGTCGACCTGGTTCTGTACGGCCCGGGTGATCTCCTCCGCGATCTGCCGCAGGGCGGGGGCGAGCGCGTTGCCCGCGCCGCTCGGGTCGCCCGGCTCGGGGTGGGTGAGCAGCCGGTAGACCTGCGGGCGGGCCTCGATGCCGGCCAGGTAGGTGTCCAGGACGTGTTCGACGCGGTCGCGGCGCTCCAGCGGCTCGCTGAGCGCGGCCCGCACGGCGGCGAGCAGGCCGCTGGTGTGGCGTTCGGTCAGCGCGCCGATCAGGCCGTTCCGGTCGCCGAAGTGGCGGTAGAGGATCGGCTTGGTGATGCCCGCCTCGGCGGCGATGGCGTTCATGCTGGCGCCCGGTCCGTCCCGCTGGACCACCCGGTCGGCGGCGTTGAGCAGTTGCTCGCGGCGCGGCTCGCCGGGGCTGCTTGGTGCGGCGGGAGGCATGGGGTGGCTCCTCCTGGCTGGTCCGGCCGGTGGGGCTCAGGCCAGAGGGCGGGCGTTGACATTTCCTACCTATGAGTAGCAGACTCCCGACGATGTTACCGCCGGTAACACCTGTCCGACACCGGCCCCCCGCCCCACTTCGACCGGAGGCATCATGAGCACGTTCTCGCTGGACCCGGGCGCGGACCAGCTCGCCGTACGCGACTGGCTGCACGGCTTCGCCGCCGACGTGATGCGTCCCGCCGCCGCCGAGTGGGACGAGCGCGAGGAGACCCCCTGGCCGGTCATCCAGGAGGCCGCCAAACTCGGCATCTACTCACCGGACTTCTACGCCCAGCAGTACTTCGACCCCTCCGGCGTGGGCATCCCGATCGCCATGGAGGAGCTGTTCTGGGGCGACGCCGGCATCGGCCTGGCCATCGTCGGCACCACGCTGGCCGCCGTCGCGGTGCTCGCCAACGGCACCGACGAGCAGATCGGCACCTGGGCGCCGCAGATGTTCGGCACCCCGGACGACGTCAAGGTCGCCGCGTTCTGCTCCTCCGAGCCGGACGCCGGCTCCGACGTCTCCGCGCTGCGCACCCGGGCCGTCTACGACGGGGCCAAGGACGAGTGGGTGCTGAACGGCACCAAGACCTGGGCCACCAACGGCGGGATCGCCGCCGTCCACGTGGTGGTGGCCACCGTCGACTCGGCGCTCGGCGCGCGCGGGCAGGCCTCCTTCGTGGTGCCGCCGGGTACGCCCGGGCTGAGCCAGGGCCAGAAGTTCAAGAAGCACGGCATCCGCGCCTCGCACACCGCCGAGGTCGTCCTGGACGGCGTCCGGGTGCCCGGCCACTGCCTGCTCGGCGGCAAGGAGAAGCTGGACGAGCGGCTGGCCCGGGCCCGCGAGGGGGCCAAGCGCACCGGGGGGAAGGGCAACGCCGCGATGGCGACCTTCGAGGCCTCGCGCCCGGCCGTCGGCGCGCAGGCGATCGGCATCGCGCGGGCCGCGTACGAGGTGGCGCTGGACTACGCGAGGACCCGGGTGCAGTTCGGCCGCCCGATCATCGACAACCAGGGCGTGGCCTTCCAGCTGGCCGACATGAAGACCCGGATCGACGCCTCCCGGCTGCTGGTCTGGCGGGCCTCCTGGATGGCCGCCAACAACCTGCCGTTCACCTCGGCCGAGGGCTCGATGTCCAAGCTGTACGCGGGCGAGACGGCGAAGTGGGTCACCGCGCAGGCGATGCAGATCCTCGGCGGCAACGGCTTCACCCGGGAGTACCCGGTGGAGCGGATGCACCGGGACAGCGCGATCTACTCGATCTTCGAGGGCACCAGCGAGATCCAGCGGCTGGTGATCGCCCGGGCGATCTCGGGGATGCCGATCCGGTAGGGGTCCCGAGGACGGACCCAGGGGCCTATCGGGCGGACCAGAAGGTCAGCCCGGCGGCGAGGGCGCCCACCGCCGCGCCGACCACGGTCTGCGCGGCGGTGTGGTCCCGCAGCACCACGCGGGACCAGCCGATCACCGCGACCAGCGGGCCCAGCAGCAGCCACCACGGGCCGAGCGCGACGGCCAGGCAGACCACGGCGCCGCCGGCGACGGCGGTGTGGACGGAGACCTTCCACCAGACGGTGATCACCAGGATCGGGACCAGCGAGGCGAACATGGCCAGCACCATCGCGGTCATGTCGGCCGGGGCGTCCAGCCGGAGCATGACCGCGAGGCTGGTCAGCACCGAGAGCATCACGAACGGGAGCACCACCAGCCGCCGCTGCCGCCGGCCGACGTGGCGGTCCTCCCAGCTGCCCCGGCGGACCCCGCGCCGGATGAACCAGGTCGGGACGACGGCCGCGAACAGCGCGGCGAAGGCCGCCCAGCCCAGGCCCTGCCAGCCGTAGCGCAGCCCGCCCAGCAGCGGCAGCACCGTGATGATCACGTTCTTCGGCTCGACGCCGTCGGTGACCCGCCGGGCCCAGGCGGTGGTGGTCGACACCTCGCGGCCGGTGGGCGGTTCGGTACCGGTGGGCGGCCCGGTGTCGGTGGTCGGCCTGCTGCCGGTGGTCGGCGCGGCCGGTGAGCCGGTGGTGGTCGGCGCGGTGGTCGGCTCGGCCATCGGGTGGGTGCTCCAGGCGGGTCGGTCGGTGCTGGCCGGATGATCGTATTGGCCGGGTGCGGGCTTCTCAGAACCGCGGTTCGCGGCCCTCCAGGAAGGCGGCCAGACCCTCACGGACGTCCGGGGCCTCGCGGGAGCGGCGCTCCCAGGGCGCCAGGGCGGCGGCCGCCTCCTCCGGCGGGACGGCCAGCGCGGCCTTGACGGCGCCGATGGTCTGCGGCGACCGCCGGGTCAGCAGGCGGGCGAACTCCAGCGCCGTCCCGTCCAGCTGGTCCCCCGGCACGACCCGGTCGGCGAGGCCGATCACGCTGTTGCGCAGGCCCGTCACCAACTCGCCTGAGAACAGCAGGTACTTGGCCTGGGCGGGACCCACCAGTCGGGCCAGCCGCAGGGTGGGCACGGCCGGGTAGACCACGCCGAGCTTGGCCGGGGTGATGCCCATCCGCGCGTCGTCCGCGATGAACCGCAGGTCGCAGGCGACGGCCAACTGGCAGCCGCCGCCGACGCAGGCGCCGTGCACCACCGCGATGGTCGGGTGCGGGAAGTCCGCCAGCGCCTCCTCGGCGGCGACGTTGACGGCGTGGTAGTCGTCGGCGCGGTCCGGGTCCCCGTAGACCTCGGCCAGTTCGGCGATGTCCGCCCCCGCGCTGAAGGTGCCGCCGGCCCCGGTGACCAGCAGGGCGCGGACGCCCGGCTGTTCGGCGATCCGGGCCAGGACCTTGGGCAGCGCCTGCCAGATCGCCAGCGTGATGGCGTTGCGCCGGTGCGGCCGGGCGAACTCCAGCACCGCGACGCCGTCCTCGCCGACGTGGGCGTGCAGGCCGTCGACGTGGGTGGGCAGCGGGGAGCGGTCCTGTGTGAGCAGCGGCTGGGCCATGCGCACCTCCGGGGTCTCGTGGGTGCGGCCACTCTCTCAGGAGGCGGCGGCGGGGTAGTCGCCGAGCCCCCGTTCGACCGGCGCGAACGCCTGGCGGGCGTTGTCGAGGGCCTCGGGCAGCACGGCAGCGGCCTGCTCGCCGGCCAGCATCCGGCGCTGGTCGTGACGCTCCACCTCCAGGTCGGCCGCGGGGTCGCCGCGACCTCGGCCAGCCTCCACCTGATCCCGATGGCGGCCGGGATGACGGGGAGGACCGATCGCGCGGAGCCCGGCGGTGTGCCGACCGGGCTCCGCGCGGCGGTGCGTCAGGCAGGGGTGGGTCAGGCGGTGGTGGGTCAGGCGGTGGTGGGTCAGACTGCGGTGCGTCGGGCAGAGGTGCGTCGGGCAGGGGTGGGTCAGGCTGCGGTGGGCTTCCACTCGTGGGACAGCAGCGACCAGACCTCCATGTCCTGGCGGACGCCGTTGTGCAGGGAGTACTCCCGCAGGGTGCCGTCCAGGGTCATGCCCATCCGCTGGGCGACGGCCCGGCTGCGGGTGTGGCCCGCGGCGTTGTACCACTCGATGCGGTGCAGGCCGCGGGTGGTGAAGGCGTAGTCGATCAGGTGCCGGACGGCGGCGCTGATCAGACCCCGGCCCTCGCCCGCGGGTTCGGTCCAGACGCCGAGCTCGCAGTTGTCGGCGGTCGTGCTGAACTGCACGAACATCACACCGCCGACCAGGGTGCCGTCCAGCCAGATCCCGTACAGCCGGCCGGCGTCGGCGGCCTGCTTGTCGGCGTAGCCCTGGAGGGTGGCGCGGGCCGACTCCAGGTCGGTGGAGCGGGTGGCCCAGGGGATCCAGACACCGGTGTGCTCGCGGGCGCGGTCGATGTGGGCCAGGAACTCGGGGGCCTGCCAGGGTTCGAGCGGACGCAGCTCGGCATTGTCGGCGAGCGGGACGGCGTACATGGGCGGGCCTTTCGGGGAGCCTCGGAGAGCCGGCGATGGTGTTCGCAGTCATACATAACAAACGTTGGGTATGTACGATAGCCCCATGACGCCGGCCCGTGGAGACCATGACGCCCGACGCGTGGCGGTCTCCGAGGCGGTCTGGCGGGTGCTCTCGGCCCGTGGCTTCGGAGGGCTGACGCTCCGGGCGGTGGCCGCCGAGATGAGCGCCTCCACCGGGCTGTTGACGCACTACTTCCCCAGCAAGCGGGCCCTGGTGGCGTACGCGCTGGACGTTCTGGACCGGCGCTCCAACGAGCGGCCGCGGCGGACCGCGCCGGCGGACGGCAGTCCGCCGCCCGCCGCGGGGCTGGCCCGGCTGCGGGCCGCGCTGCTGGACATCCTCCCGCTGGACGAGGCGAGTGCCGCGGGCAACCGGATCTGGGTCGGCTCCTGGGACGTGGCGCTGGCCGATCCCGAGCTGGCGGCCGCGCACGCCGGTCGGTACGGGCGGGCGCGGGAGGCGTTGACGGGGCACGTCGCGGACGCGCAGCGGCTCGGCGAGCTGCCGGACGCGGTGGCGGCCGGGCAGCTGGCGGCGGGGGCGCAGGCCTTCGTCCTCGGGCTGGTGGTGCAGGCGCTGTTCGCCCCGGAGGAGTTTCCGCCCGAGCGGCAGACCGTGCTCGTGGACGCGTATCTGGCGGGATTGGCGGCGTCGCCGCCGGTCCCGGCCGGGGGCTGACGGGCTCGCGGTCCGACGGGTGGGATCCGTGGCCCGCGGGGGCGGCGGGCGGGCTGGGATGGCGGATGCCGGGGTGGCGGGTGATTCGCCGGTGGTTTCCGGTCGACCTGTTCGGCGCGCGTGGTCGCGTCGGCCCGTTCGGCGAGTTCGGCCCGGGCGGTCCGTTCGTGCCGGTGTTTCCCGCGCGGCCGTTTCCGACCCGGTCATGACACGCATTGTCACGGGTTATGCGCGGTCGGTGCCCGGGCATATTCGGGCGGGTGGGTGGCTCAAAGGCCCCGCCGCCGTTCTGGCCTGCGGGAATTGGGCGTGGCGCCCCCAGCAGGATTCGAACCTGCGACCTACCGCTTAGAAGGCGGGTGCTCTATCCGCTGAGCTATGGGGGCGGGACGGACGGCGCCCGGGTGGGCGTGACCGTTGCCGGGATCGGGTGACGGGCGCGTGCGGCGCCCGCTGCCCGTCCCCGTACCTGAGGGTGGGGGTGGGGGTTGGCGGACCCTCGCCCTGTCGGGGACAGGATAAGGGTGTCCAGTTCCTCGGCCGGGTGTTACAACACCGTCGCGGGTGTGTCGGCCTCGGTGGAGCGGTCCGATAATCGCAGGTGAAGGCCGTGAGTGCAGCGGTCTGGCGGTCTTCGGCGCCGGACGTTGTGCAGTCGTTACGGGGCTGCCGCCTCACCCGTTATGGATTCGGCACGGAGAAAGTGCCGTCCCCGACGCGGGTGGGGGGCCGTATTCGGGTTCGTTCGGTCGGATGACGTGGGCGGACGGCCGGGCGGCCACCCCCGGGGGTGCGGGGGCGCGGTGGGAAGCGGTCCGATTGTTGTCATGGCCTCGCAGAGTTGGGCGCAAAGTAGGCGTGAAAGGGCTGAAATTCACCCCTGTGAGTGACGTCGGTTTTCCACAAGCCGGACTTGTCCACAGGATTTCGGATCTGCCTGGTGCGGATTTCCCGGGAAGTCCACTCTCAACTCACACCGGTTGATTCCGTACGGTGCATCGGAGAGAACGGAGAGTGTTCTGTGAACGAGACCGCGGTGACGATGATCGGCAATGTCGCGACGGAGGTGAGCTACTCGGAGACGACCGGCGGGGTGCCGATGGCGAGCTTCCGGCTGGCCTCGACGGAGCGCCGCTACGACCGGGCCGCGGGCGGGTGGGTCGAGGGCGACACCCACTGGGTCTCGGTGACGGCCTGGCGGGCGCTGGCGGTCCATGTGATCGGTTCGCTGGGCAAGGGCGACCCGGTCATGGTGAGCGGCCGGCTCAAGGTGCGGGAGTGGGTCGACGGGGAGGTCCGGCGGTGCAGGGTCGAGATCGACGCCCGATCGGTCGGACACGATCTCAGTCGTGGCACCACGACCTTCAGGCGGGCGTCCCCGGGGGCGGGGGAGCCTGCGGGGGAGCCTGCGGGGGAGGTCGCGGGGTCGGCCGTGGGGTCGGTCGGAGGCGCCGTGCCGGGGTGGATCGTGGACGCCCTGGCGGTGCGCAAGGCCGTTGCGGCGGCCGCGAAGCCGGAGGCGGGGGTGTCCGGCGGAGGGGTTGACGGAGTGCCCGGCGGGGTGTCCGAGGGGGTGGGTCGAGGTGACGAACAGGGGGTCCTGATCTGACCGGCAGGTGATCTCAACTGTCGACAAATATGTTGATCGAGACGGTTGTTGTGTCCGAACGCGCAATCCCGAAACGGTTATGTGAAAGATCTGGAGTTTCTGGCTGATCGTCAGCTTGTGTGGATGATGGGAGGGTTGATAACGATACAGATACGGAATCGTCCTGATTCAGCATGGGGGTTTGCGTGCCTCTGTGGCTCAATAGGATTCGTCTGGTTCACACACGTGCAGCGGCGCCACAGGGGGCGCGCGCAATGCAAGGCGGGCTGCCATCGGCAGGGCCCGGCCCCGGAGGGATCACAGATGTTCCAGACGCAGGCGCGGAGTCTCCCCCGCATAACCACTGTCATGCTCACGACCAGCCTGGTGCTGGGCGGGAGCCTGCTCGCAGCCGGTGCGGCGGCTGCAGCTGACCAGCCGGGTGCGGGCGTCACGGCGGTGATCCAGCCGACCATGCAGAGCGAGGAGATCTCCATCGAGGGCGGTCACTCCGTCCAGGGCGGCCTGTTCACCCTCAAGACGAAGAACGGCGAGCTCCGGACGTACTGCATCGACATCGACCACCCGGTCAACATCGAGAGCGGTGTCGAGTACCAGGAGTCGGACTGGAAGTCGAGCTCGCTCGGCCGCAAGGAGAAGGCCGAGGACGCCGCCAAGATCCGCTGGATCCTGGAGAACTCCTACCCGCAGGTCACCGACCTCACGAAGCTGGCAGCCGCGGCCGGCGTCAAGGGCGAGCTCACCGCCGACGACGCCGCCGCCGGCACCCAGGCCGCGATCTGGAAGTTCTCGGACGGCAAGAACGCCACCCCGAAGGACGCCGAGGCCAAGCAGCTGCGGGACTACCTGGTCAGCGACAAGAACAAGGGCATCGCCGCCGAGCCCAAGCCCTCGCTGAGCATGACCCCGGACTCGGTGTCGGGTAAGTCGGGCGCCAAGCTCGGCCCGTTCACCGTCAACTCCAGCGCCTCCGAGGTGAAGCTGGCGGTCGCCGGCGACTCCGCCGACAAGGTGAAGCTGGTCGACAAGGACGGCAAGCCGGTCACCGGCCTGACCGGCCCGGTCGCCAAGGACACCCAGCTGTTCCTGGACGTGCCGGCCGGCACCGCGGACGGCGCCGCCACCGTGACGGCCTCGGCCGAGACCGTCGTGCCCAGCGGCCGGGTCTTCCTGAGCAAGGGCTACACCCCCGAGAAGCACAGCCAGACCATGATCCTGGCCGGCTCGACCAAGCTCAGCGTGGTCGACGAGGCCAAGGCCACCTGGAAGCAGGGCAAGGGCGCGCTGCTGGACAGCAACGCCCAGGTCGAGTGCGACGCCAACGGCGTCCGGGTCAACGTCGCCAACGGCGGCGACGAGGCGGCCAACGTCACGGTGAAGCCGGGCAAGACGGTCACCGTCCAGCCGGGCAAGATCGAGACCCTCGTGGTGCCGGTCGCCGAGGACACCGCCTACGACATCACCGTCACCGGCCCGAACGGCTTCAGCAAGGAGTTCAAGGGCATCCTGGACTGCAAGGTCACCAGCGTGACCACGCCGACCACCAGCCCGTCGGCGACCACCCCGGCCCCGACCCGCACCCCGTCGGCCTCGCCGACCGTCACGGCCACGCCGTCCGCGACCGCCACCACCACGGCCGCCCACCCGGCTCCGGTCGCGAGCAGCCCGGCCCCGGGCGCCACGGGCGGCCTGGCCGCCACCGGTGGTAACGACGCCACCCCGATGATCGCCGCCGTCGCCGGTGGCCTGGTCGTGGCCGGTGGCGCCGCGGTCTTCGTCCTGCGCCGCCGCGGCCGCCACGGTCGCACCACCGCCTGAGGCCCACGGGCCTGAAGCAGTGAGGTCCTGAAGCACCGCCGGCCCGGCTCCCCGCATCCGCTGCGGGGAGCCGGGCCGTTGCACGTCCTGGCGGCTCCGACCCCGCTGCCGCCTGTCCCGCCGCCCTGCCCACCGCCTTGCCCTGCCGCCCCGATCCGCCGCCCGTGCCGCCCGGGCGGCGGGCCCGGCGGCTCGGCCGCCCGCCGCCGCGGCCCGGCCGGATACCCCGCTGGGGCAACCGCACCGTTCGGGACTCATGGCCGGGTGCGGCACAATGGAAGGCTGCAAGCCGAATTACTCCCCGACGACGCCGGAGCGATCTCACGTGGCGGAATACATCTACACGATGCGCAAGGTGCGCAAGGCGCATGGCGACAAGGTCATCCTTGACGACGTGACGCTCAGCTTCCTTCCCGGAGCGAAGATCGGCGTCCTCGGTCCCAACGGCGCCGGTAAGTCGACTGTGCTCAAGATGATGGCCGGTCTGGAGCAGCCCTCCAACGGCGACGCCTTCCTCTCGCCCGGTTACACCGTCGGCATGCTGCTCCAGGAGCCGCCGCTCGACGAGACCAAGACCGTCCTGGAGAACGTCGAGGACGGCGTCCGGGAGGTCAAGGGGAAGCTCGACCGCTTCAACGAGATCGCCGAGCTGATGGCCACCGACTACTCGGACGCCCTGCTGGACGAGATGGGCAAGCTCCAGGAGGAGCTGGACCACGCGAACGCCTGGGACCTCGAGGCGCAGCTGGAGCAGGCCATGGACGCCCTGGGCTGCCCGCCCGGCGACTGGGCCGTGACCAAGCTCTCCGGTGGCGAGAAGCGCCGCGTGGCGCTCTGCAAGCTGCTGCTGGAGGCCCCCGACCTGCTGCTGCTCGACGAGCCCACCAACCACCTGGACGCCGAGTCGGTGAACTGGCTGGAGCAGCACCTGGCCAAGTACGCCGGCACCGTCGTCGCCGTCACCCACGACCGGTACTTCCTGGACAACGTGGCCGGCTGGATCCTGGAGCTCGACCGCGGCCGCGCCATCGGCTACGAGGGCAACTACTCCACGTACCTGGAGAGCAAGCAGTCGCGCCTCAAGGTCGAGGGCCAGAAGGACGCCAAGCGCGCCAAGCGGCTCCGCGAGGAGCTGGAGTGGGTCCGCTCCAACGCCAAGGGCCGGCAGGTGAAGTCCAAGGCACGTCTCGCCCGTTACGAGGAGATGGCGGCCGAGGCCGACAAGATGCGGAAGCTGGACTTCGAGGAGATCCAGATCCCGCCGGGCCCGCGTCTGGGCAGCATCGTCGTCGAGGTGGAGAACCTCAACAAGGCCTTCGGCGAGAAGGTCCTGATCGACGACCTGAGCTTCACCCTGCCGCGCAACGGCATCGTCGGCATCATCGGCCCCAACGGCGCCGGCAAGACCACCCTGTTCAAGATGCTCCAGGACATGGAGACGCCGGACTCGGGCAAGGTCAAGATCGGCGAGACGGTCAAGATCAGCTACGTCGACCAGAGCCGCGCCAACATCGACCCGAAGAAGACGCTCTGGGAGGTCGTCTCCGACGGGCTGGACTGGATCAACGTCGGCCAGGTCGAGATGCCGTCCCGCGCCTACGTGTCCGCCTTCGGCTTCAAGGGCCCGGACCAGCAGAAGCCGGCCGGCGTGCTCTCCGGCGGTGAGCGCAACCGCCTGAACCTGGCGCTCACCCTCAAGCAGGGCGGCAACCTGCTGCTCCTCGACGAGCCGACCAACGACCTCGACGTCGAGACCCTCTCCTCGCTGGAGAACGCGCTGCTGGAGTTCCCCGGCTGCGCCGTGGTCATCTCCCACGACCGCTGGTTCCTGGACCGGGTGGCCACCCACATCCTCGCCTACGAGGGCGAGAGCAAGTGGTTCTGGTTCGAGGGCAACTTCGAGTCGTACGAGAAGAACAAGATCGAGCGGCTGGGCGCGGACGCCGCCCGTCCGCACCGGGCCACCTACAAGAAGCTGACCCGGGGCTGAGCATCGGTCGGCCCGCCGCGCCCGGGACACCCGGGCGTAACAACGGCCCGGCAGACTGCCCTCCGGGGCGGTCTGCCGGGCCGCGGCCCGTCGCCCGTAGGCTACTGACGGGTCAACAAGGTTGAGGAGAACACCCGTGGCACGCCACATCTACGCCTGCCCGCTGCGCTGGTCCGACATGGACGCGTTCGGACACGTCAACAACGTGGTCTTCCTGCGCTACCTGGAGGAGGCCCGGATTGACTTCATGTTCACCCAGGCCGCCGCCGCCGGGGCGGGGGAGTTCGCGGGTGGCTCGGTGGTGGCCCGCCACGAGATCGACTACAAGCGCCCGCTGGTGCACCGGCCCGAGCCGGTCACCATCGAGACCTGGGTGACCAGGATCGGCGGAGCCTCGCTGACGGTCTCGTACGAGATCAAGGACACCGCCGAGGACGGCACCGAGACGGTGTACGTCCGGGCGTCCACCGTGGTCGTCCCCTATGACCTCGCCGAGGGCCGGCCGCGCCGGATCAGCCCGGTGGAGCGGGACTTCCTCAGCCGCTTCATGGACGGGCACAGCCTCGACCAGGAGCCGGCCGTAGCCGTCGCCTGAACCCTGACAGTCCCACGGATGCGAGCTGAAGCGCGTTGATGACGAGTACCGCCCCCCTCGCCCTTGCCGACGCCGGGGAGGCCGACGACCTGGCCGCCTTCCTGGTGCGCCTGCTGCGCTTCGACCGGGCGGCCGCGGTGCGGCTGCAGGCCGTTCCCGCGGAGCAGGGGGCCGGGGTGCTGGCGGTCTTCGGACGGCTGCCGCTGGGCGGTTCGGGCGCGCTGGCGGTCCGCACCGTGCGGCTGGCCGGGCTCGACGCCGCGGCCGACCTCACCGTCTCGGCGGGCCAGCTCCTCGACGGCGTCGACGCCGCGGCCGACACCGTCACCCTGCCCGCGCCGGTGACCGGCCCGGCCTGGGCCGGGCTGCTGCCGCCGCGGACCGGCTGGCGGCTGCTCGGCGAACCGCCCGTCCTCCAGGTCTACCCCGAACTGATGGCCGGGGTGGGGGAGTTCCGCGAGCGCAGCGAGGCCGTCCCGGAGCACCACCGCACCCGCGCCGTGCTGGACGCGCTCGCCGACGAGATCTGGTCCCGGCCGCTGACGGCCATGCCCGAACTGCCGCTGCGCGCCGCGCACGCCGCGTACGTGATCGGCTTCCTCAAGCCGGGCGCGCCGCTGACCGTGCACAAGGTGGGCGGCTGGCTGCGGTTGAGCGCCCCGGCCGGTTCGGTCGCCGTCCGGACGGCGGCGGCGCCCGGCGCGGGGCTGGGGCTCAGCCCGATCCGCTAGGCCGCGCTGATCCGCCAAGATCGACCGGACAGGACCTGGGCCGTGATCAGCCCTCGGTGTTGACCATCGAGGCGGCGGCGTACGTCAGGTAGTCCCAGAGCTGGCGCTCGGCGTCGGCCGGCAGGGCCAGCTCGTCCACCCCCGCGCGCATGTGCTTCAGCCAGGCGTCGTGCGCCGCGCGGTCCACCTTGAACGGCACGTGCCGCATCCGCAGCCGCGGGTGGCCGCGCTGCTCGCTGTAGGTGCGCGGGCCGCCCCAGTACTGCATCAGGAACAGCACGAGGCGCTCCTCGGCGGGCCCGAGGTCCTCCTCCGGGTACATCGGCCGCAGCAACTCGTCCTCGGCCACGCCCTGGTAGAACCGGTGCACCAGCCGCCGGAAGGTCGGCTCCCCGCCGACCTGGTCGAAGAAGGTCTCCTCGCTGAGCGTGCCACGCCGGATCTCTTTCACCCGACCATGGTCGCAGACGCCGACGGGGCCGTACACCGGGACTTCCGGTGTACGACCCCGTGCGGGTTCAGGCGGTGCCGGCCGCTACGCGGCAGGCGGTGGAGACGGTGGAGGCGGTGGCGCGACGGGCGGTGCCGACGGCTACGCGTCCTCCCAGCGGAAGAACCGCCAGGAGATCGCGGTGATCACGGCGGCGAAGCCCAGCAGCACGCCCATGGCCGGCAGCGCGTCCGTCACGCCGCCGCCCCGGGAGAGGACCGACTGGGCGGCGGTCACCAGGTGCTTCAGCGGCAGCACCTCGGAGAAGGCCTTCAGCCAGCCGGGCATGCCGTCGGACGGGAAGAACGCGCCGGACAGGAACGACATCGGCAGCACGATGATCTGCGAGATGCCGTTGGCCGCCTCCTCGGTCTTGGCCAGCGACCCGGCCAGCAGGCCGATCGACATGAAGGCGATGGTCGCGCAGATCACCAACGGGATGATCAGCCACCAGTCGCCGCTGAGTTTCAGGCCGAAGAACGGCAGGGTGGCGACCGAGAGGAAGACGGCCGTCTGGACCAGCGCCGTCAGGACCGAGACGGCGATCCGCGAGGCCACGATCGACCCGGCGCTGACCGGGGCCAGCCGCAGCCGCCGCAGCACCTTCTTCTGCCGCCAGGAGACCAGGGTCAGCGAGGCGCTGAACACCGCGCCGGTGGCCACCGCCCAGCCGAGCAGGCCGGGGGTGAGGAACTGGATCGGCTTGAGCGAGTTGTCCTCGACCTGGGCGGAGTCCAGCACGAAGGCCGGGGGCTTGCTGCTGGCGGTCTGGTTGGCCTGCTGGACCACCGAGTTGACGATGCCCTGGACGGAGCCGGCCCGGACCTGGTCGGCGGCGCTGAAGCGCAGCTCCACCTTGCCGTCCGGGCCCTCCTTGATCATCGCGTCCAGGTCGCCCTTGCGGACCTTCTCCAGCGCGGCGGCCTCGTCGTCGCCCTTGCTGATGGTCAGGACCTTCTCCAGCTGGGCCCGGCCGTCGCCCTGCACCGAGTCCAGGATCTGGACCGCGCCGACCTGGGCGACCTTGGCGTGCGGGCTGGTGGCGCCCTTGAGCAGGGTGCCCAGCAGCAGCAGGAACATCAGCGGGAAGAGGAGGACGAAGAAGACGGCGGCGCGGTCGCGGATGAAGGCGACGATCATCACCCGGGAGAGGCTCGCGAAGGCGCTGACCCGCTCGTGCTCCGGCTGCCCGTCGGGCGCGGCGGGGGTGTTCGGCTTGCGCTGGGCCGGAACGGCCGGGGCCTGCTGGGTGCGCTCGGCGGTCATGCGCGGTACTCCCGTCCGGTGAGCTGGAGGAAGACGTCCTCCAGGGTGGCGCCGCGCACTTCGAGCCCGCGCAGCGCGTTGTGCTCGGCCAGTACGGAGAGCACGGGGGCCGGGAGCCGGGTGGAGACGGAGAGCGAGACACCGTCGTCCTCGATCGAGGCGAGCTCGGCGCCGGCCGCGGTGAGCAGCTCGCGGGCGCGGTCGAGGGTCAGCAGGCCGGACTCCACGCTGACCCGGACGGTGTCGTCGATCTCCCGGACGAGTGCGGCCGGGGCGCCGGTCCGCAGGATCCGGCCGTGGTCCATCACCGAGACGCGGTCGCAGAGCACCTCCGCCTCGTCCAGGTAATGGGTGGTCAGGACGACCGTGCGGCCCTCGGAGTTGATGTCCCGCAGCAGGTCCCAGAGGTTGCGGCGGGCCTGCGGGTCGAGGCCGGTGGTGGGCTCGTCCAGGAAGACGAGCTCCGGGTCGTGGGCCAGGGCGCAGGCGATGGACAGGCGCTGGGCCTGACCGCCCGACATCTTGTCGGTCATCACGCCGGCCGACTCGGCCAGGCCGACCCGGTCCAGCATCGCGTCGGCGCGCTTGGCGCCGACGCCGTAGAAGGAGGCGAAGGTGCGGATGGTCTCGCGCGCCGTCAGCTTGTTGAAGAAGGCCGAGGCCTGGAACTGGACGCCGATGCGCGGCAGCAGCTTCGCGTTGCGCGGCCAGGGAGCCATCCCCAGCAGCTCGATGTGGCCCTCGTCCGGCTTGCGGATCCCTTCCAGGATCTCCAGTGTGGTGGTCTTCCCGGCGCCGTTGGGCCCCAGGATCCCGTAAAATTCGCCGGCCTCGACGGTCAGTGACACCCCGTCGACGGCCTGCACGTCCCCGTACCGCTGACGGATTCCGTCGGCGGATATAGCTGCAGTCATGTGCCCTGAGCGTACGGGTCCGCCGAGCTCACCGGCAGCCTCGGTGCATATCTTTTGAAGATCATTTTACTTCGGAGCGGGAACAGCGGAGGAGCCGAAGGGGCCGGGCTGGCGGCCCCCTCGACTCCTCGCGGTCCGGCTCAGGCGCGGTGCAGGGTGATGGTGGTCCACGCGCCGACGTGGATCCGGTCACCGTCGTTCAGCGGGATCGCGGTGTGCGGGGTGATCGGCTCGGCGCCGCCGTTCACCGTGGTGCCGTTGGTGGAGTCCTGGTCGACCAGCACCCAGCTGCCGTCGGCCTGTTCGGCGAGCAGTGCGTGCTGGTGCGAGGCGCCCGGGTCCTCCGGTGCCACCGACAGGTCGATCTCCGGCACGGTGCCCCGGTGCTGGCTGCGCCGGCCGATCCGCAGCTGGCCGCGCCCGGTGATCGGGATGCGCCGCTCGGGGCAGTACGGCGGGAAGAACAGGCCCGCCGCCTCCGGGCCGCTGCGGGCCATCATGTCGGTGAAGTAGTCGCGGTCGGCCGCGATCACCGCGATCCAGTTGGTCCGGACCGGCTCCGGCGGGGCCTGGTGGCCCTGCTGGTGGCCCGGTTGCTGGACCTGCTGGTGGGCGGCCTGGTGTCCGGGCTGGTGTCCGGGCTGCGGGACCGGCGGGGCCAGGTTGAAGGAGGTGCCGAACTCCTCACCGCGCCCGGTCGGACCGGGCTGGGCGTAGACCGGGCCGGAGTCCTCGCGCGGCGGCTGCTCCTGGTACGGCGGGCCGGGTGCCGGGGCCGGCGCGGGCGGCGGGTAGCCGTAGCCGGACGGCGCGCCGCCGGGGCCGGCCTGCGCCTGCTGCGGGTGCGGCTGCTGCGCGGCCTGCGGGTGGCCCTGTTGCGTCTGCGGGTGGGCCTGCGGCGGGGCCGACTGGGGGCCGCCGTACGCCGCCGGGATGTTGAGCGGTGCCGGCGCCTGCGGCTGCGCGTGGCCGGCCGCGGGGGCCGCGTGCTGGCGGCGCGAGGGCGCGGACAGCTCGTAGTCGTACCCGCACTCCTCGCAGAACCGGCCGGTCTGCGGGCTGCGGCAGATCGGGCAGACGACCAGGCCCTCGGTGAGGTCCGGGAAGCCCTGCGGCGCCTGCGGGGCGGCACCGGGCGCGCCCGGCCCGCCGAACGGGTCGCCGCCGTGCCCGGGGTGGCCGTGCTGCCCGGGGTACCCGGGCTGGCCGCCGAGCCCCTCGGGCGCACCGGGCGTGCCGTACGCCCCCGGGGCGCCGGGAGCGCCGTGGGCACCGGGCCCGCCGTGGCCGCCCGGAACCCCCGGGAGCGTGCCGGGAGGCGGCGGGATCGGCGACGGCGGTGTCATCGGGAAGCCGCAGAAGTCGCACCAGTCCTCGGCCTGCGACTCATGGCCCCTCGGGCAGATCGGCATCAGGTCCCCCCTCTATTCCAGCCAGCTTGGGGCAGCGTCCGGCCGGGCACGGCAGTTGTCCGGGGCCCGGTCACTTCTTCACACGTACGGTCTTGGTCGACCGGGTCTCGAGGGTCATCGAGTCGGCCTCGCTCACGTTCCTACGGAACCGAACCGTACCCTCCTTCGGGTCGACGACGTCGACCACCTTCTGCAGCAGCTTGAACGTGCCGTCGTTGCCGGTCGCGTGGGCGATCCGGACGGCGGCGCCGAGCTTCGCGGTGGCGCGGTCCACGTCCCCCGCCCGGTGCGCCTCCAGGCCCTCCTGGATGGACGAGGCCAGCTCCGCCTGCCCGGTGTAGTGGGCGACCTGCGGGCTGATCCGGGTGGAGGAGGCCAGGTCGTCCGTCCAGACCGCCTTGACCAGGCCCTGGGTCAGCACCTCGGGTGCCCCCGCGGCGGTGGTGGCGGGCAGCACCAGGCTGATCCGGGCGGCGAGCATCTCGTTGCCGACGGCGGCGGCCGGGACCTCCACGCAGACGTGGTAGTCGCGGCTCTCGTCGCCCCAGGAGCCGGTGGGGTAGTCGCCGGCCCGCGGACCGGCCTCGGCGCGGCGGCCGGTGAGGTCCTCCACCGCGGGGGCGACCTGCTTGACGAACTTGACCACCGCGTTGGCCGGCGTCCAGATCCGCAGCGCGACGTCGGCGACCTGCTTGCCCATCGCGTCGGCCATCATCGAACGGAAGTCCTCGGCCAGGCCGGACGGTTCGGCGACGATGTCGACGGTGCCGAGCAGCGCGGAGGAGATCTTCCGCAGCTCGTCCACCCGCCAGTCGGTGCCGACACCGCGGCAGTCGGCGGTGAAGTGGCCGGAGGCCCGCTCGATGGCGCGGTCCAGGTCGGCCGCGTTCTCGTGCTCGTTGTTGCCGTCGGTGAGCAGGATGGCGTGCCGGATGGCGATGTCGCGGCGGGTCAGGAAGAGCTTGTCGGCCTTGGCCAGCCAGGTGCCCATGGCGGTGCCGCCGGCCGCGCTGAGGCGGCGCAGCGACTCCTTGGCCTGGGCGCGGGTGGCGTCCGAGGCGACCGCGAGGGTGCCGTCGCCGGGGTAGATGTCCCGGGCCTCGTGGGTGCCGGCCACCACGGCGAAGGCGACCCCGTCGCGGACGGTGTCGATCGCGGCGGCGGTGGCCTCCCGGGCGCCGCGCATCTTGCTGGCCGGGTAGTCCATCGAGCCGGAGCAGTCGACCATGATCACCACGGCGGCGTCCTGGGCGCCCGCGTCCTGCGCGGAGTCGGACACCCCCAGCGGACGGCCGCCGGAGGTGCCGCCGCCGGTCGCGGTGACGGTGACGATGGCGTTCACCTCGCGGGCGCCGTCCGCGAGGAACTCGTTCTGGAAGATGTCCACGTCGAACCTGGGCAGGTTCGGCTTCGCCAGTGTTGCCATGGGCCGGTGGCTCCCGTCGGGTGGTCGGTAGGTACGAGCGGTCGGTGGGCGGCGCGCTTCGGTCGGCGGTCGGCCGGGCGGCCGGTCGGTCAGGTCTGCGGTTCGGCGGATCGGCTCTGTGGATCGGGGCGGCGGTTCGGCGGCGGCGGTTCGGTCAGCGGGCCGGCGGCTGCGGGGGCCGCGGGGGCACCGGGGGCGCCGGGGGCGCCGCGGGCGGGGCCGGGGGCAGCGGCGCGGCGGCCGAGCCGATCACCGGCAGGTCCGGCAGGGTCGGCGCGTGGTCCTCGTCCTCGTCCTGGTACCCGGCGGCCCCGAGCACCGGGAGGTCGAGCGCGGTCGCGGTCCGGGCGTCGTCGGCCCCGTCCGCCCCGCCCGGCGCGGCCGGCGGGTCGATCGGCAGCACGGCGACGGTGATGTTGTCGTGCCCGCCGGCCGCGACCGCGAACTTCACCAGGGTCTGCGCCGCCGCGAGCGGTTCGGTCCGGGCGTCGGCCCGCACGTAGTACGCCAGGTCGGTGGCGGCCTCGGCGTAGTTCCACAGGCCGTCGGTGCAGACCAGCAGGACCCCGGGGACGTGCGGGGTGAAGTCCAGGGTGTGCGGGACGACCTCCTCGGCGTCCGCGCCGAGCCAGCCGGTGATGGCGTGGGCGCGCGGGTCCGCGTACGCCTCGGCCTCGCCCATCAGTCCGGCCTCGACCATCCGGGCGGCCCAGGAGTCGTCCTGGGTGAGCCGGAACGGCTCGGCGGACACCCGGTCGTCCGGGATCCAGTACGCCCGGGTGTCGCCGACCCAGCCGATGGTGACCCGGCCGCCGGAAGCTATCGCGCTGACGAAGGTGCAGGCGGGCGCGTTGAGGTCGGGCCGGGAGGGCCCGGCGCCGGTGCCGGCCAGCCGGGCCACCGCGAGGGCGGCGTCGGCCACCGCCTGACGCATCGCCGGCTCGGGGTCGCGGCCCGCCTCCAGGGCGGACAGCAGCGACTCGGACGCGGCGTCGACCGCGGTCTCGGAGGCCTGGTCGGGCCGGTCCGAGGAGGAGACCCCGTCGCAGACCACGGCCACCACGACCGGCTCGCCGCCGGGCAGCGAGGTGGCGGCGACGGTGAAGGAGTCCTCGTTGCGGTGGTGGCGAACACCGCGGTCGCTGACCCCGGCGACGCCCGCCAGGGACTTCTCCATGTGGTCGCGGGGCCGCGGCTGCGCGTGACCGCAGGCCTCGCAGTAGCCGTCGGCGGTGACCAGCTGCACCCCGCAGTGGACGCAGGCGGGTCCGCCCGGCGCCCCGGCGGACTGGGCGGGGACGGTCGCCGGGTGGCCCGCGCCGGAGCCGGCGGGGCCCCGGGCCGCGGAGCCCTGGCCGGCCGGCCCCTGGGCGGCGGACCAGCTCGCGGGCATCGCGCCCGGGGCCGGGCGGCCGTCCCGGCTCGACCCGCAGAAGCCGCAGTACACGTCCTCCGGGTCCAGCGGCTTGGAACAGCTCGGGCACACGGTCTGCTGCGGCATTGCTACACCCACGTCCTGGGGCGGGCACGGTTGGCCCGCTCCACCATCTCGATCCTGGTCTCGGCCCGGTCGGCCAACCGGGCGAGTACCCGGTAGGACTGCTCCAACGCGAGCCGTAGTTCCCGCTCGACGGCGGGCCGTCCGAGCACGCTGACCACGCCGGTCGTGCGGGCCAGGCCGGTCTCGCCGGGCGAACCGGCCGTCACCCAGCCGAGCGCCGCGCCGAGCACCTCGACGGAGAGCTCCTCGCGGCGGCGGTCGTCCAGGCGCAGCGTGGTGAGCTGCTCGGAGCCGGCGCCGAGGTCGGCGCCGAGCGGGTCGGTGGAGGGCCGTTCGCGCAGCCTGGCCCGGATGGCGGCGATCCGGGCGGCGGTGAACTGGCTGGAGGTGGCGGGCACCGACTCCAGGACCCGGACGGCGCCGGACCGGTCGCCGTCGGCGAGGAGCACCCGGGCCAGGCCGAAGGCGGCGCTGAGGTAGGCCTGGTCGGTGGTCCACACCAGGCGGTAGAGCTCGGTCGCGTCGGCGCCGTCGCCGAGCAGCTCGGCGCAGATGGCGAGGGCGAGCTTCGGGGCGCTCTCGCCGGGGAAGGCGTCGTAGACGGCGTCGAACGCCTCGGCGGCGGCGCGCAGCTTCTCCTCGGCGGGGTCGCCGCCCTGCGGCTTGGCGGGCGCGTCGACCAGGGCGGCGAGGCCGCGGTACCAGACCACCCGCCAGTCGTCCGGGTGGTCCTTCTCCAGCGCGGTCAGGGTCCGGTCGGCGTCGGCCCGGGCGCGGAGTTCGAGGTGGGCGCGCAGTTCGCGCAGCCGGCGCTCGACGGAGTCGGCCGGTGCGCCGGCCAGCGCGGCGAGGGCCTCCGCCGGGTCGGCGGCGAGCAGGGTGGCCAGGAAGCCCGCGTTCGGGTCGGCCGGGTCGACCCGGGGGACGGGCAGGGCCAGGGCGGCGGCCACCGGGTCCAGGCCGGCCACCCGCAGCGTGCCGCGCTGGGTCGTCGGGAGGACCAGTTCGGTGTCGACGACGCGCAGTTCCGGGCCGAAGAGGGTGGAGAGGGCGGGCCGGGGCTGCCGGTCCTGGAGCGCCAGCACCTCGCGCAGCACGCCGGTGAGCTGGTCGGCCATCTCCTCGGCGGAGCCGAAGCGGCGGGCCGGGTCCGGGTCGGTGGCGCGGACCAGGAAGCGGTAGTACGACTCGAACTCGGCGAAGGCCGGGACCGACTCCGGCCCGGGCAGGGTGTCGCGGTAGGTGGTGCTGTAGCCCTGGAAGTCGAAGGTCAGCACCGCCAGGGTGCGGGCCACGGTGTAGAGGTCGGAGGCGGGGGAGGGGCCGTCGGTGGCGATCTCCGGGGCCTGGTAGCCGATGGTGCCGTAGATCGGCCCGTCGTCGTCGAGGTGGCGGACGGCGCCCATGTCGATGACCTTGAGCGTGTCCCCGCTCTGGATCACGTTGTCGATCTTGAAGTCGCAGTAGATCAGGCCCCGGCTGTGCAGGTACCCGAGGGCGGGCAGCGCCTCCAGCGCGTACGCGATCGCCTGCTCGACCGGCAGCGGCTCGCGCCGGCCGTCCGGGGTGCGGCGCTCGTTGGCGATGTCCTTGAGCGACTTGCCGCCGACGTACTCCATCACGATGTAGCCGTCGGTGGCGCCGGTGCGCAGGTCCGGGTGCTCGGCGAAGTTGATGATGCGGACGATGTTCGGGTGGTCCACCTCGGCGAGGAAGCGGCGCTCGGCGACGGCGACCGCGAGCGCGTCCTCGTCCCCGGTGTCCAGCAGGCCCTTCAGCACCACCCACTTGTCGTTGACCCGCCGGTCCACCGCCAGGTAGATCCAGCCGAGCCCGCCGTGCGCCAGGCAGCCCACCACCTCGTACTGCCCGCCGACCAGGTCCCCCCGGCGCAGCTTGGGCGTGAACGAGTACGGCGTACCGCACTTGGTGCAGAAGCCGTCCGGGCGCCCGGGGGTGTCGTTCTTCGACCGGCCCACCGGGGCTTCGCACTTGGAGCAGTACCGCTTGCGCTCCGGCACCTCCGGGTTGGCCAGGACGGCCGCCGCCGGGTCCGCCGCGGGGACGGTCGGGACGGTCACCAGGCCGGCGCCGATGCGGTTGCGGGTGCCCGCGGTGGCGCTGCCCCGGCTGCTGCGCACGGACACCGAACGGCCGCTGCCGGTCCGGGTGGAGCGGTGCGAGCGGGAGCGGCCGGACATCGTGCGGGCGGAGCCGGTGCGGGTCGAGCGCGCCGAGTCCGGGGAGACCCGGGCGGAGGGCACCCACGGCTGGGTGATGCCGGTGTCGCCGCCGGGCGCGGTGAGGCCGCACTCGTCGCAGTAGCCGTCCGCGTCGATCGTGCCGGTGCAGTCGCGCGGACACGGCGAGCCGGGGGCCACCGCGACCGCGGCGGCCTTGGCCTTCCCCGACGCCGACGCCGACGCCTTGCCCGACGCCGAAGTCCCGCCCGAGGTGGTGGCCTTGCCCGAGGTGGTGGCCTCGGCGGATGTGGTGCTGCCGGCGGGCGCCGAGCCCGCCGGTGCCAGTCCGCAGTCGGTGCAGTAGCCGTCCGCGTCGATCGTCCCGCCGGTGCAGTCCGGCTGTACGCATGCCTCGCCCATGGTCCTCAGCCCCCCAGTCCGTGTTCCAGTGCCTGTCCGTCCACCGGCCCGCCGCCGGACGGCCCGCTCTGCGCGGGCCGCAGCGACTGCTGGAAGCGGGCCACCGCGCCGGCCGCCGCCCGCAGGTCGCAGGGCGCGCTCCAGAGCAGCCAGCGGGCCTTCTCGTACCGTTCGAGTACTTCCGGGTCCTCGGCGACCCGCAGCCGGGCGGCCATCGCCTTGTACGCGTCCAGCCGCCCGCGCAGTTCGGCCCGGACGGCCAGCGGCTGGGTCACCTCGGTCAGCGCCTGCCGGGCCCGGGCCAGCTCCTTGGCGGCCGCGTCCTCCAGCGCGTCCAGCAGCGGCGCCAGCCGGTACCACTGGCCGCTCTGGCGCAACTCCAGGGCCACCACGATCCGTTCGCGCAGTGCCGAGGCGGGTCCTGGCACCGCAGGCACCTCGGTCGCGGCTATCTTCGCCAGCACCTCGCCGCGCGCCCGGCGGGCCTCCGCCAGGGTGGCGTCGGCCCGTTGCAGCAGGTCGCCGACGCCCTGCAGCCGCTCCTCGGCGTCGTCGCGCAGCCGCAGCATGCTCTCCAGCTCCAGCCGGATGCCGTCCAGCGCCCGCCCGGCCCGGTTGAAGCGCTCGGTGTCGACCACCCCGGAGGGCGTGGCCAGCGCGGTGCCGTCCGGTCGGGTGCCGCGCTGGGCGGGCACCCTGGCCGGGCGCCAGAGGGCCAGCGGGTCGCTGCGCACCTCGTCGCGCAGCTCGTTGAGGTCGGTGTCCAGCCCGACCAGGTCGTCGCCGAGCGGGTGGGCGCCCTCGCGCACGCCCAGCGAGGCGGCCAGGGTCCGGACCCGGTGCAGCTCGGCCAGCAGCAGGTCGATCCGGGCGGGCAGCGCCGACCAGACGGCGTCGGCGGCGCTCACCACCTCCAGCACGGTGGCGTACCAGGCGTTCATCCGGGTCATCAGGTCGTCCAGGCTGACCCGTTCGACCAGTTTGGCGGGCGCGCCGAGCAGCTGCGGGCCGTCCGGCAGGGCGCCGCCGGGCACGGTGACGGCGGGGCCGGTCAGCAGCTCGCTCAGCTCGGCGAGTTCGGGGCCGCCGGGCTTGGCCTTGCGGGCGCGTACGGCCCGGGCCGAGGCCAGCGCCTCCGAGTAGCGGTCGAACAGCGCCCAGAGCAGCGGCAGGCCCTGCCCGGCGACGGTCCAGCGCTCCTCGGTGCGGCCGGTCAGTCCGGCGCCGTCGAGCAGCCGCAGCCCGGGGTGGTCCTGGAGCGAGAGCAGCGCGGACTCGACCGCGTCGCGCTCCGCGCCGAGGCGCGCCAACGCGCGGTCCACCTCCTCCCGGCTCAGTACCGGGCCAGCAGATGCCGCCAACGCCGTCTCCCCTTCTCTGTCCTGCCGCTTTTGCCGTCGTCCTGCTGTCGTCCTGCCGTCGTCCTGCGTCGACTGCCGCGGTCCGGGTCGACCCGGACCGACCCTAGCGGGTGCCCGACAGCCCGGACCGGCCCGGCCGTCACAGGCCCGTCACAGGTCCGTCAGGGGCGCGCGCCCGTCGGGGCGCGCACCGCGGCGTCCGCCGGCCGGCCGGTCAGGGCTGCACCGGCCAGTAGTGGTCGGCGTCGTTCAGCATGTACGGCTTGAGCCAGCGGTCGTAGCCCGCCCGCCAGGCGCCGCTCGCGTAGTAGTCGGCGAGCACCTTGTTCACCCGGGCCGTCAGATCGGTGTCGTTCTTGCGCATCGCGATGCCGATGACGGCCGGTCGGACCTCGCCGTCCACCACCCGGACGGTCTGGTCCTGGGCCGCCTGGCTGGCCGCGAGCCCGTCGTCGGTCATGGTCGCGTCGATCTTGCCGAGCTGCATCAGCACCAGGCAGTCCAAATGGTTCTCCACCGTGACGATCTTCCCGACCTTCGGCCGGATCTTCAGCTCGTCCTCCGCCGAGGAGCTCGACGCGGCGCAGACGGTCTTGCCGTCCACCGCCTCGTCGATGGTCCTGGCGGGGGAGGACCTGGGCACCACGACCCGCTGGCTGGTGGTGAAGTACGGCTTGGAGAAGGCGACCTGCTCCAGCCGGGCGCAGGTGATGGTCATGGTCCGGACGATCAGGTCGACCCGGCCCTCCTGGATGAACTTGATCCGCTCGGCGGTCGGCACCGCCTTGAGGGTCACCTTCTCCGGGTCGCCCATGATCGCGGTGCCGATCGCCTTGGCGACGTCGATGTCGAAGCCCTCGATGGCGCCGGTGTTCGGGTTGCGCGCCCCCCAGCGGAAGCTGTTCTGGTCGACGCCGATCACCAGGCTGCGCTTGGCCTTGATCGCCTTGACGGCCGGGCCGTCCTCGGTGCCCGGCGGCACGCTCCGGTAGACGTCGCAGTCGGCCTGTTCCTGGCGCGGTGCCTGAAGTGCCTGTGCCGCCTGTCCGGGCGCGGCCGCGGGCAGGGCGGCGCCCTGCGGGCTGCCGGCGCCGAGCACCGCCGCGCAGGACGCCAGCAGTGCCACGGCGGCCGCCGAACGGGCCCGTACGGTTCCCTTGCGCATCATGCTTCCTCCCCCTCTACCGGTACTCGGCCAGGCGCCGGCCGAGGCCGCGCACCGCCGCGGCGGCGGCCACCAGGGCCAGCACCGCGACCGCCGCGGCGGCGGTGCGCAGGTCCCCGTCGGTGCCCTTCGCCGCGTCCTGGAACTTCTTCAGCTCGATGTCGGCGGCCGTCGCCAGCTGCCGGTCCGTCGCGTCGAAGGAGGCGTCGGCGGTCTTCGGCACGTCCGCCCCCCTGACCGTCACGGTGGCGTCCAGCGCGCCCTGGTAGTCCGCGTCGACGTTCTCCAGCTTGCTCGCGGCCTGGTGCCGGTCGCGCCACTCCTGGTACCGCCGCTGGGCTTCCTCGATCCGGGGCCGCGCCTCGGGCGGCGCCAGCAGCAGCGCCTGCGGCAGCGTGCCGCCGGGTGCGCGGCCGGCCGGAGCGTCGGTGACGGACAGGTGCTCGGTGGTCTTCGCCCACAGGTCCGCGTACTTGGTGCTGGACCCGCGCGCGACGAAGTGCAGGTTCTCCGCGAGACGGGCGGTCAGGACGTCCACCCGGGCCTGGTTGAGCGCCCGCAGCGGGGCCGCGCCCCGGCTCTCGCTGTCCTGCAGCGCGCCGCGCGCGCCGAGCCCGGCCACCGTCAGCCAGAGCACCCCGGCCAGCACGGCGGCCGTCGCGCCCAGCAGTCCGATGTTGAACACCCGGTTGGTGCGCCGGAACAGCCCCAGCTGCACCCAGACCAGCGCGGCCAGCGTCAGCACGCCCAGCCCGTAGGCCGCCCACGGCACCGCCTCGGCCGCGGCGTAGTCGTCCGCCAGCGCCTGGTTCTCGGCGGCGGTCAGCTGCGCGGCGGCCGGCAGCAGCACGGTGCGCATCTGCTCGGAGGCGTACCGCAGGTAGGCGCCGCCGAGCGGGTAGCCCTGCCGATTGTCCGCCCGCGCGCCCTCCACCAGCCCGGCGTAGACCGGTACCTGCTGGTTGAGGGTCGCGAGCCAGCCCTGGGCGGGGGAGGAGGCGGTGGTGCGCGCCGCCGCCTCGGCGATCAGCCGGGAGGCCGTCGCGAGGTCCGTCTCGTACCGCTGCCGGACCTCCTTCGGCTCGGCGCCCGCGAGCAGGAAGCCGGTGGCCGCGGTGGTGTCCGCGTCGGCGAGGGAGCGGTGGATGTCGGCGGCCGCCTGGCTCAGCGGCTGGCTGTACTCGACCACCTGCTGAGCCGCCTGCGCCCGGGAGTTGACCTGCCAGGCGGTGAGCGTGCCGAATGCCACGGTGAGCACCGCGAGCAGCGCCCCGGCCAGCCGCAGCCGCCCTGGCGCGGTCCGTCCGGCCCGGGTCAGGCGGGCGCGCAGTCCGGCCGCCCCGGTGACCGCCGCGCCGCCGTGCCGGACCGCGGCCGGGCCGCCGCGCCGTGCCGGCACCGCCGTGCCCGACCCCTCCGTACGTACTGGTGTCGCCACCCGCCTCACCCTCCCCTGTGGCCGTCCCGTCATCCGGGCCCGGCCGTTGCCAGCAGTATGGCCGTCACTCCCTGCGGCCACACCCGAGTTGCGCCGATCTTGAGCATTCGTGAGCGGGGCCAGCCGCCGTCCCGTGCCGTACCGGGCCGTCCCCCGCCGTCCCCGCCGTGCAGTGCCGTGCCGTGTCGCGCTGTTCCGTGCCGTGCTGAGCCGTTCTACGGTGCCGTGCGGTGTCGCGCTGTTCCGTGCCGCGCCGTCCCTGTGCCGAGCGGTCCCGCCGGCCGCCGTCGCGGTCCGCCGCCCGGCCGGGCGCGCGGGCGACGACCGGGTCGACGCGGATTGCACCCTATGCGGTTCCCCCGACAGGTCGGAGCCGCGGGGTCCGCTTGTGTGCATCCCGGGCATCCGGGGTGTGCTCCGTACCATGGGCGGTATGCGACTGCTTGGAACGATCTCCGCCGACCGCCCGCTGCTCGTCGTCGCCGTCCGGGAGGAGGCGGCGTACCTCGGCGAGGAACTGCCGGTCCTGCTCACCGGCATCGGCAAGATCAACGCGGCGGCCGCACTGGCCACCGTCCTGGCAGGCGACCGGCACCCGTCCGAGGTGGTCAACCTCGGTACCGCCGGCGCGCTGCGCCCGGGCTGGGCCGGCACCCACACCGTCACCCAGGTGATCCAGCACGACATCGACACCCCCGCGCTGTTCGAGCTCACCGGACGCACGTACGGCGCGCCGTTGGTCGTCGGCAAGGGTGACGGCCCGGTGCTGGCCACCGGTGACCTCTTCGTCTCCGACGCGGCCGCCCGCGACCGCCTCGCCGAGCACGCCGACCTGGTCGACATGGAGGGCTACGCCGTCGCCGCCGTCGCCCACCGGGCCGGGCTGCCCGTCCGCCTGGTCAAGCACGTCAGCGACGAGGCCGGTGACGGCGCCGGGCACACCTGGCGCGAGTCGGTCGACGACTGTGCCCGCCACCTCGCCGACTGGCTCCGCGACCAGAAGTGGTGACGCGCCGCCAGATGTCGGCGGCCTGACCGGTTCCGCCGCGCTCCGGGGGCGGTCAGAACCGCAGGCGCACAGGCGCACAGGCGCAAAGCCGTGCAGGCCGTCGGACGCACGGCCTAGGCTGGCACGCATGACCGACAGCACCGAAGCGCGCAGGCGCAGCGACGTCCGCCCGCCCGGGATCAACGCCGACGAGCAGACCACGCTGCTGACCTTCCTCGACTACCTGCGCGAGGCCGTCATCGGCAAGCTCGCCGACCTCTCCGACGAGGAGGCCGGGCGGCCGGGCGTCGCGTCCGGCACCAGCCTGCTCTGGCTGGTCCGGCATCTCACCGCCGTCGAACTGAACTGGTTCCTCTGGGCCTACCAGGGCGAGGACGTCGACCTGTGGGACGACGACGCGCCCTCGACCGGCGGCGAGACGGTCCGGGAGTCGGTCACCGCCTACCGCGCGGCGATCGCCCGCGCCAACGAGGTCGCCGCCGCCGCGGCCGGCGCTCTCGACCGCCCGGGTGTCCGCTCGCTGCGCCCCAACGCCGAAGCGCCGTCGATGCGTTGGCTGCTGGTCCACATGATCGAGGAGACCGGCCGGCACGCCGGCCACGCCGACATCATCCGTGAGCAGCTGGACGGTGCCGTCGGCCGTTAGCGGGCCCTGCCGGACAGGCCGCTGACGGTGGATGGAATACTCCCCCGCGCAGAACCCGAGCCGTCACGACGGAGTCGGGCGTTCATTTCACAGGGGGAACCAAACGTTCATGTCTACGTCGCGTAGAACCAAGCGCCGTGCCCGCGCCGTCCTCGGGGCGTCCGCGCTCGCGCTGACCGTGCTCGCCACCACTTCGGCCTGCGGGCCGGACAACAGCTCGGCCGACACCGCCAACGCCGTCGGCGCCGCGGCCGCCGCCCTGCCGACCAACCTCGACGACCTGAAGAAGTGGAGCTTCGAGGACTGGGAGAAGTGGGCGAAGGACTACGCCATCCCGGCCGCCGCCAAGGGCTACTGGGACCTGGAGAAGCTCCTCAGCGCCAAGCCGGTCGAGGTCGCCGCGCCGCCGCAGAAGCCGGGCGGCCAGCCGCCGGCGACCCAGGCCCCGGGCACCCAGGCCCCGGCGAGCAAGCCGCCGGCCGGGCAGCCGTCGGCGCCCGTCAAGCCGTCGAACACCCAGCAGCCGGCCTCCCAGGCGCCGTCCCAGGCGCCCTCGCAGAAGCCGTCGCAGGCTCCGGCCTCCCAGCCGCCCGCCACCCAGCCGCCCGCCACCCAGGCCCCGGCGAGCCAGGCCCCGGCCACGCAGGCCCCGGCGACCCCGGCTCCCAAGCAGCCCGGTGACAACGGCAACGACCCGCTGCCCAGCACCATCAACGCGCAGGCCGTGCCGCACCCGTACACCAAGTTCGGGTGGGAGGGGAAGCTCTTCTTCGACGACCCGGGCACCCAGCCCGGCAAGACCGGCGGCTCGCGCCACGTGTGCTCCGGCACGGTCGTGTCCGACCCCGCGCACCCCGGTAAGAGCAACCTGGTCTGGACGGCCGGCCACTGCGTCCACCAGGGCAAGGGCGGCGCCTTCTACGCCAACTTCGAGTTCATCCCGAACTTCAACAGCAACGGCTCCGTGAGCGGCCGCAAGCAGGCCGAGCAGTCGCAGTACGCGCCGTTCGGCCAGTGGAACGGCGTGCAGGCCTTCACCTCCCCGGTGTGGAAGGCCGAGGGCGGCGAGACGGGCTCGCCCGCCACGCACTACGACTTCGCCCTGCTGCGGGTGAAGCCGGAGACCGACGGCGGCAAGTCGCTGGAGGAGACGGTCGGCGGCGCGATCCAGCCCTGGTTCAACGCCCCGCGCGAGCAGCTGAGCATCACCGAGTACGGCTACCCGGCGGCGCCCCCGTTCGACGGCATGGAGCTGAACCGCTGCGAGAGCGGCAAGCCGACCCGGCTCTCCTTCGAGCCGAGCCGTCCGTCGATGCTCGCCATCGGCTGCACCATGACGGGCGGTTCCAGCGGCGGCGGCTGGCTGACCACCAAGGACGGCAAGCCCGCGCTGGTCAGCAACGTCTCGATCGGCCAGCACGACCAGGAGCCGCGCTTCCAGGCCGGTCCGTACCTGGACGACGTGGCGGCCGGCATGTACAACTTCGCCACCAAGAAGGGCTGACCGCCCCTCGCCCGACGGCGGCCCCGCACCTGCTCGCAGGGTGCGGGGCCGCCGCGTTGTCGGCGCGACTCCCGAACGGCTCCGGGCGCCTCCGGGCATCCCTGATCATCAGTCACCGACTCAACCGGGCAGCAGGGTTGAATCCGGGTGCGCCGCCGGTCTTGTCCGATGTGGTGCCACTTTCTAGAATAGATTTTCAGTTACCGGTACCGCTACGATCTGCCGCCATGACGTCGACGAAGCGACCCGGCCATGGCCGCTAAACAGCAGCGGGGCGAAGTCACCGTGGAGCGCCTGCTGACCGGCGCACTGCAGGTGTACGCCGAATCGGGCCGGCAGGGGTTCACCGTCAGCGCGGTCGCCACGGCCAGCGGGGTCAGCCTCGGCAGCCTGTACCACCACTTCGGCAGCTTCGACGGCCTCGCCGCCGCCCTCTACACCCGGTGCCTGGAGCGGCTCTTCGACGAGATGATCGCCTCGGTGCGCCGGACCAGGACCGCCCGCACCGCCGTGCGCGCCCTGGTCCAGGCCTACCTGCGCTTCACCCGGGAGCACCCCGACGCCGCGCTCTTCCTGCACGCCTCCGCCAACTCCGGCTACCTCGCCGCCCACACCGAGGAGATCCGGGACGCCAGGGCGGCCAAACTGGGCAGTCTGGCGGCCCTGCTGCGTCCGCGAATCGAGTCCGGGGAGATCGCACCCGTCCCCGAGCCGCTGCTGGAGGTCCTGCTGCTCGGACCGGTCGCCGAGACGGCCCGCCGCTGGCTGTCCGGCGGGTACGACATCGACCTCGCCGAGGCCTCCCGGGTGCTGCCCGAGCGGATCTGGCGGGCCCTGCGCCCGGAGGGGTGACCGGGCCGGGGCACGCCGGAGCCGATCGGCTGCCCGGTCCGGCGGTCCGTTCAGGACGCGCCGACCACCGCGGGCCGGTCGGCCCGGGCCGCGGCCAGCACGTCCCCGGTGGTGACCACCTTGGCGAACCGCATCGCGTGCAGCACCGTGCCCGTGGCCCGGGCGAGTTCGGCCGCCGGCACGGTCACCCCGTCGGGGCCGGTCATGTCGAAGGTGTGCATCGCGTCGGTGGGGAACACCGTGTCGTACCCGAGGTTGCCCGCCATCCGCGCGGTGGTCTCGTTGCACACGTTTGTCATGATCCCGATAATCACCACCTGCCGCGCACCCCGCTGCTGCAGCCAGGCGTGCAGGTCGGGCGTGCCGTAGAAGGCGCTGTTCACCGGCTTGGTGATGTGCAGGTCCGCGGCGACGCCGGCCACCGCGTCCTTCAGCTCGTACCCCGGCGTCCCCGGCACCAGCGGCCCGGCCTGGGAGGCGTGCTGCACCACCACGATCGGGCGGCCGGTGGCCTGCCAGGCGTCGGTCAGCTCGGCGATCCGCAGCTCGGCCTCGGGGTTGTCCCGGGTGCCCCAGAACGCGTAGTCCTCGAAGCCCTTCTGGACGTCGATCACGACGAGGACGGCGTCGGCGTCGATGGTCAGCGGGGCGTCGAATGCACTGGTGTTGGTCATGGCTCCATCCTGTGGCGCACGGCGGGCCGCCCGTGATGGGTCCCGGCGCCACCCATCGATAGATTTCCGCCATGCGGATTGTGGGGTGCCTGATCTTCGACGGGGTACGGCCGTTCGACTACGCCGTGATCGGCGAGGTGTGGGCGGACCGGGTCACCCGGGTCGGCGTGCCGCCGTTCGAGCTGCGGATCTGCGGGCCGGAGGGCTCCCGGGTACGGCTCGGCGGCGGGCTGGAGCGGACGCCGGACTTCGGACTGGACGGACTGTCGGAGTGCGACCTGATCGTCGTCCCGGGCGTGGAGGACCCCGGCGCACCGCGCGATCCGGCGGTGCTGGCGGCGCTGCGGGCCGCGCACGGGCAGGGGGTGCCGATCGCCTCGCTCTGCGCGGGCGCGTTCGTCCTCGCCGAGGCGGGGCTGCTGGACGGCCGGACGGCCACCACCCACTGGGCGCTCGCGGCGGAACTCGCCCGCCGCTTCCCGGCGGTGGACGTCCACCCGGAGGTGCTGTTCACCGGCGGGGGCGACCTCTGGACCTCCGCCGGGGTGGCCGCCGGGATCGACCTCTGCCTGCACCTGGTGCGCCTCGCCCACGGCCAGCACGCGGCCGCCACGATCGCCCGCGCCATGGTCACCGCGCCCTTCCGGGCCGGCGGCCAGGCCCAGTTCATCCCGTCCCCCGTCCCGGAGGACACCGGCGGCGGGGACGACCCGTTGGCCCGCGCCCGCGCCGGGATCCTGGCCGCCCTGGACACCCCGTGGACGGTCCGCCGGATGGCCGGTCTGGCCCTGATGTCCGAGCGCTCCTTCGCCCGGCGCTTCGCCGCCGCCACCGGCACCACGCCGCTGCGCTGGCTGTTGGAGCAGCGCGTCCTCGCCGCCCAGCGGCTGCTGGAGGAGACCGACCTCCCGGTCGATGCCGTCGCCGTCCGCTGCGGCTTCGGCTCGGCGGTCTCGCTGCGCCCCGCCTTCACGGCCCGGGTGGGCGTGGCCCCGCGCGAGTACCGCCGGACCTTCCGGGGCCGGGAGTCGCGGCACTAGGCCCTCACGGGGCCTCAGAACCTGGTGCCGATCCACAGCCTGGCGCGCCAGTCGGCGTACGGGATGGTCTGCCCGGTGTAGATCGGGTAGAAGTGGGCGAAGTTCCAGCCGATCAGCAGGCCGACCACCACAGGAGCGGGGTCCCCAGGGCGAGGATCGTCTGCGCGCAGGGGGCCGTGGTGTGGCAGCCGGCCGTGCCGGGCTCCGCCTGCGTGTAGTGGAACAGCACGGGACGGCCGAGGACCAGCCAGCTCCACGGGTTCGACTCGTACGAGTGGGGCGACCGCAGCCCCACGTTGAACTGGTACACCCCGTACTCGTAGTGCCAGAGGCTGCGCAGCGGCGCCGGAATCCACGACCACGTGCCGCCGCGGCCGTCCGCCCAGTTCCGGCCGTACGCCTGGTCGGACAGGAACCAGCCGGCCCAGATGGCCAGATACGTCAGGGCGGCGACCGCGGCGAGGGCCAGTGCCGACCAACCGTCCCTGCGCAGGACCGCGCGGTAGGGGCGGTGAGCCCCCGCGGTGCGGCGGGCGCCGGCGTCCCACAGCAGGGTGAGCACGAGGAAGAAGGCCAGGAAGTACAGGCCGTTCCACTTGACCGAGGCCGACAGCCCGAGGAAGAGCCCGGCCGCGAGCCGCCAGGGCCGCAGACCCGTCCCGGCGCGGTCGCCGGGGTGCCCGCCCGGGTGGGCACCCCGTCCGGCCCCGTCAGCCCCGTCGACCGGCAGGGCGGCCGCGAGTCGGGCCCGGGTACGGTCCCGGTCGAGGAGCAGGGAGCCGAACGCGGCCAGCGCGAAGACCATCACGAAGAGGTCGAGCAGCGCGGTGCGGCTCATCACGAAGTGCAGGCCGTCCACCGCCGTCAGCGCCCCGGCCAGGCAGCCCAGCAGGGTGGAGCGGAACAGGCGGCGCCCGATGCGGCACAGCATCAGCACCGACAGGGTGCCCAGCGCCGCCGTCATGAAGCGCCAGCCGAACGGGGTGAGGCCGAATATCCACTCGCCGAGGGCGATCACCCACTTGCCGGTCGGCGGGTGCGCGACGAAGGCCCCGGTGTCGGACAGCGGGACCACCTGGGGGCTGCCGAGGATCTGCGGGTCGGCGACCAGGTGGTCCGGCCAGTTGCCCTCGTAGCCGAGCCGCAGCATCGACCAGGCGTCCTTGGCGTAGTACGTCTCGTCGAACACGACCGCCCGCGGGCTGCCCAGCTGCCGGAAGCGCAGCAGCCCGGCGAGGAGGGTGACCAGCAGCGGCCCGCCCCAGCCGGACCAGCGCGCCAGCCGGTGCACCACCGCGGGGGACAGGCCGAAGGTGCACCGCAGCCGCGAGCCGGGTGCGGGGAACGGTGCCACCAGAAGCTCGCGCACGGAGGGCTGCGGGCGCGCGGCGTACCCGGCGCGCTGCAGCTGCCGCGCCCAGGGGGTCGGCCGCGGGTCGGCCTCCTTCGACGGCGGGCAGGCGGTGGCGGTCGGGTTCTCCGGTATCACGAAGGGGCCCAGCACCTCCGCGACCTGCCCCTCGGGCAGGTCCTGGTAGTAGCGCAGCACCACCGCGGCGGGCTCGGGACTGTCTGATCCGACAGCGGCACAACGGCCCATCGTTCGAATGGTGTTGACGGATTATCGGCATGTCCGCCGGGCGCGCGGAGTATCGTCGCGACTCCTTCGCCACAGGTGGGAGACCAGGATGTACCAAGAACCCCGCAGACCCGACCGTGCCGTCCAGCTCGCCAAGAGCCTGGACGCCGTCCTCCGCGGCCTGACCGCCGAACAGCGCGCCTTCGCGCAGCGCCCGAAGCACGTGGGGCCCGCGCCGGTCCTGGACGACGACCAGAGCCGTGCCGAGCTGCTGCTCATCTCCGGGCTCGCCGAACGCGCGATCGTCGAGCTCCAGCAGGGGAACCCGCTCAACGACGACGACCTCCCCGACCGCCAGCGCGTCGCCCTCACGGCCCTGGTCGCGGAGATCCGCCGACTGACCACCGGGCACGAAGGCCGGAACGGCCGGGACGCCATGCGGCTCGTCCTCGCCTGGCTCGGCGGTGAAGGCGGCGAATCGGGGGAGGCGCTCCGCGACCTGCGCGACCGGCTGCGGGCCCGACTCAAGGAGCAGGCCTCGGCCGACGTCGCCGCCCAACCGGCCCCGGCGCAGCAGCAGGCACAGGCACCCGCCACCAACCAGGAGGTGCTCAGCGGGCTCCTGCGCGACATCATCGGGCATCAGGCCCCCGGCGGTGACCAGGCGAAGGTCAAGTCGATCCTGGTGATCGACGGCGTGGCCTACCGGGGCAAGAACGGCGGGGCGGTGTCGGCCGTCACCGACGCTCTCATCAGGAGGCTGGTGACGTCGGTGGAGGACTGGACCCTCACCGGCTGCGCCGAGGTCCACGCCCTGGACGCCTTCGTGACGAGCCGGAACTACGCCTCCGCGAGCGACGTGGTGAAGGACTTCACCGGGGTGATCCGCGTCACCGTCCCGCCGGCCCCCGCGCAGCAGATGGTCAGGGGCGCGGTGATCGCCGCGATGGACGCGCGCGGCTACCCGACCCGGTCCTGGGAGAAGCGGCTGCCCTGCGAGCACTGCCGGCAGTGGCTCGCCACGCTGCGCATCACCGCCGACACCAGGGGGGTCCTCAGCTAGGCCCTGTCCGGCCCTTTCCTCGGTGCCGGGAGCCGGACCGTCGTCATCGTCGCGGCCCTGGTCTGCACCGCACTGCTGGTCGGGGTCGGCCTGCTGATGGTGTGACCGGCAGCTTCAGTAGTCGGTCGGCGGCCGGAGGACGAGGTCGGCAACCACGGGCCAAAGGGCGTCCGTGGTGGCGATGGTCAGGAAGCCGCTGCCGCAGGGGATCTGGGCGCCGACGCAGCCGTCCGAGGTGATCGCCTCGACGGTGGTGACGGCCCCGGCCACGGAGATGTCGACGCTGCGGTGGCCGGGCGTGAAGGTGTCCCGGAATGGATCCGGGTCCCGGCGGCCCGAGTTGGAGAGGAAGACGCGGAGCTCGGCCTCGGCGCTGGAGGAGACCTGCAGGTAGTGGCTCTCCGGCACGGGCCGGGAGGTCTGCACGACGGCGACGAGCTCCCGGTCGGCGTGGTAGTTGAGGTCGAGGCAGCGCAGGAACCCGTCCGAGCGCTGCTGTCCGAACAGGGTGAGCCACTGCGCCGGCGCGTCCCGCACCTCGGCGATCGGCTCCCCGTACTCCTCGGCCAGCTCCCGCGGGGTGGGGATCCTGAACTCGCGCCGGTCGTTGCTGCGAAACATGCTGCCCCCAAGTGTCGCTCGTACGAACGGTCTTGGTGCAGTACATCACGGCCTCACCGGCCGGCGGCGGGGCAGCAGGGCCGGTGGGGACCGCTGCCGCCCCGGGGCGTGGATCAGCAGCTGCAGTGCCACTGGTAGTCGGCCGGCGGGGTCGGTCCGGCCAGGTGGGCGGCGGTGCGGACGCCGATCGCGGGGTGGACCGTCCGGCCGGCCTTGATGGTCTCGGCGACCTTGATGTGCTGGATCTCCTCCGGGTCGTCGAGCGTCACCGGGTTGGCGCTGAGGATCACCAGGTCGGCCAGTTTGCCGACCTCGATGCTGCCCTTGCGGTCCTGCTCGAAGTACTGGTGGGCGGCGTTGATGGTGATCGAGCGGACGGCGTCCAGCGCGGACACGCACTGCTCCGGCCCGAGGACGACCTTGTCCGTGCGGGTGCGGCGGGTGACCTGGCTGGACAGGATGGCGATCGAGTTGGGCAGCGCCACCGGGGCGTCGTGGTGCGAGGTGTAGGCCATTCGCCGGTCGAGCGCCCAGCGCGCCGGGGAGATGTTCGCGGCCCGCTCCTCGCCGAGGACGGTCTTCCGGTACCAGTCGCCCCAGTAGAAGGTGTGCATGGAGAAGAAGGACGGGATGATCCGGAGCAGCGCGAAGTCGTTGATCTGGTCCTCGCGGGCGGTCTGCGCGTGGATCGCGACCGTCCTGCGGTCCCCGGGCCCGGCCTCCGCGGTGGCGGCGGTCACCGCGCCGATGAACTGGTCGATCGAGGCGTCCCCGTTGACGTGGGCGAGCACCTGCCAGCCCTGCTCGTAGGCCGTGCGGACCTGCCGCAGGACGACCTCGTCGTGCGGGATGGTCGGGTAGCCGCAGTAGTCGTCCGGCTTGCCCGCCGGCGGCTTCTCGTACGGCTTGGTCAGCCAGGCCGTCCGGCCCTGCGGGGAGCCGTCGAGGTACATCTTCACGCCCGCCGCCCGCACGCCGTTCACGTACTCCGGGCTCGCCCCGACCGGATCCCCGTCCGCGTCCCGGTCCAGCACCGCCGCGGTGGCCTGGTCGGCGCGCGCGTAGGCGACGACGTCGATCTCGAAGGGCAGGGCGGCGGCGATCTCCCGCAGCGCGGCGAGGTTGGCCAGGGTGGCGCCGCCCTCCTGGACGGTGGTGAAGCCGAAGGAGGCCGCCGACTGCGCGCCCTTGGCGAACAGCCCGATCTGCGCGGCCTGCGGCAGGCCTCCCATGCCCGCGGCGGAGGCGGGGTTGAAGGCCGTCTCCTCCAGGACCCCGTCCGGCTCGCCGTGCGGCTCGGCGACGACGTCCTCCCGGCGGCGGATGACGCCGCCCTCGGGGTCGTCGGTGTCCGAGCTGTAGCCCAGCGCCGCGAGCCCCAGGGTGTTCACCGCGCCCAGGTGGAAGGACTGGTGGATCGCCAGCACCGGCCGGGTGGTGGACACCTCGTCCAGGTCGTCCCGGGTGGGGTGGCGCCTCTCGTCGAGGATCGCGTCGTCGTAGCCGAACCCGATGATCCACTCCGACTCCCGCCCGACCTCCGTCTCCGCCCAGGCCCGCAGCTTCTGCTGGATCGAGGCGATGTCGGTGACGTCGCCGTCCGGCGCGGCCAGCAGGTTGGCGATGGTGGCCTGGAGCCCGATGCCGCCGAGGTGGCCGTGCGCATCGATGAACCCCGGGAGCAGGGCCCGGCCTTCGAGGTCGCGCACGGTCGTCCGGGGGCCGTGCCAGCAGCCGAGCGCCTCGGAGTGGCTGCCGACGAAGACGATGACGCCGTCCTTGACCGCGACCGCCTCCGGCCGTTCGGAGGCGCCGGCCGCGACCGTCTCGATCTCGCCGCCGTGGAAGATGAGGTCGGCCTCCTCGTACGGCTCCGGTACGGCCTGCTGCTGATCGCCCATGGGGTTTCCTCACATCGCCACTGGATACGTTCGGTGCGGCGGGAGTTACCCAAGGTGACTTCGTTCTGAACCTCGGCGAGGGGTGAACGTGGGCGGGCCTCCGGGGCAGTGCCGCCGGTTGCCGCCCCCGACGCTCCGCGCTCAGACCGCGAGCAGGTCCTCGGCCCGGCCGAAGGAGAGCTCGGTGTAGCCCGGGGCGGGGGCGATCACCACCCAGACGAACTTGCCGATCCCGCCCGCCCGCGGGCAGCAACCCCAGCGCTCGGCGAGCTCGTTGACGAGGAAGAGGCCGCGTCCGCGCTCCTCCTCGTCCGAGGCGGCGTGGACGGAGGGCCGCCCGCTGCCCGCGTCGTGGACCTCGATGCGGAGGCGGTCGCCGACGAGCATGAAGCGGATCTCCACCAGCCGGTCCGGCGGGGTGTCGGCGTGCTGGACGGCGTTCGCGAACAGCTCGCCCAGCAGCAGCTCGCCGATGTCCGAGTAGCGCTCGCCGCGCGGCAGCCCGGTGAGGTAGGCCCGCAGCATCAGCCGGGCCAGCGGCGTGGACTCGCACCGCCGGTCGAGCCGGGCGGCGAACACCCGGGGCCGCCGGGTCGGGCGGGAGGGAAGGGGAGGTCGGGAGGGTCGGGAGGGGAGCGGGTTGGCGCAGTTCTCGGACATGGCGGGGCGACCTCCGGGGCGGATGGGATGCGGGGGAGTGGAAACGGCTCACGAAAGGGCGCGCGGCCTCACGCAGTGCAAGTAATTGACTGCGTTCCGGTATCAATGATCGAGGGGGCGGAGGTACGGTGACGACCGATTCGGAGTGACGGGGGGTCCCGCCACGAGAGGGGGCGGGGATGTCACATCGCAAGGGGCGCTCGGGTCCGACCGCCAGTTCGGCCGAACTGTTCGGTGAGGAGCTGCGGTTCGCGCGAGAGGCCGCAGGGCTCACGCAGGAGGAGCTGGGCAGACTCCTGCACTGCGACCGGACGGTGATCACGAAGTCCGAGGGCGGCAAGCGCAAGTTCCCGGTCGAGCTGCTGGAGGACGCGGACAAGGCTCTGCGGACCGGGGGGTTGCTTGCCCGGCTGTACGAGCGGATCGACTGGCATGCGGACGTCGAGCATCCCGACTGGTTCCAGAAGTATGCGGACCTGGAGGCGGAGGCCTCTGCAGTAAGGGTCTTCCAATACGTCCGAATCAACGGGCTGTTGCAGTGTGAGGCCTATGCCCGTGCGTTGTTCTCGATCGGCGACGCACGGGACAATCCTGCGCTGATCGAGGAGCGTGTAGCGGCCCGGCTAAGTCGGCAGCAGCGTTTCCTTGAGCCGGATGGGCCGCTGCTGCTTGCGGTCCTGCACGAAAGTGCCATTCGCTCGGTTGTCGGTAGCCCGCGAGACATGAGGATTCAGATGCAGCATCTGCTCTCCATGGGCGCGCGATCCAATGTCGCCATCCAGATTGCTCCCTTCAAGCGTGCTGCTGCGAGGCGGCCCGGAACGTCCATGACGATGTTGTCCATGCCTGATGGGAGTGAATGGGTCTACTCGGAGAGCCTGGATCGCGGTCACTTCAGCGACGATCCGTCAATCGTTGCTGCACACCGGCGCACCTATGATGTGCTGCGGGCGGACCTGCTCTCATCGAGCGAGTCTCTGGCGCTGATCAGCGATGTGATGGAGGAGTGCCGGGATGACGAGTACCAGGATCGACTCAGCCACCTGGCGCAAGAGCAGCTACAGCGGGGACAACGGCGGCGAGTGCATCGAGGTGGCCCCCGGATTCCCCGGTCTCGTACCGGTGCGTGACTCCAAGGACCCCGACGGCCCGGCGCTCGTCTTCCCCGCTTCCGCCTGGCGGGCCTTCGTCGACGCCGTCCGGGCCGGCGACTTCCCCGCCTGACCAGTCTGTCGATTCCGGTCACCCCTCGATCCCGGCTGAACAGTTTCGATCACGCTGCGTGTTTCGCTGGTGCGCTACGTAACCGAACGGTTACGGTCACCAACTGTGCGCACATGATCCCTGTTCGACTAGACCGAGGCGGTAGTCATGGCACAGGAACCCCGGATCGACGTAGCGCTGACCCTCAAGGAGGGCCAGGCGGAGCCCAGTTCGGCGGAGAAGGCGGAGCTCGCCGCCACGCTGGCGCCCGAGGTGTGGTTCACCTCCGCACTGGAGCGTGCGGGCGCGGGCGGGCGGCAGGCCGATGTGGTCTGGGATCTGACCGGCGCCGAGTACAAGGGCCAGGTCGCGACGGGCCAGGCGGCCGTCTACTACGCCAACTCGAAGTTCGGCCTCCGGCGGCCGTTCATCTTCGCGGACGGCTTCAACTACGGCCGAAGTGACCTCCCCGGGCTGTTCGCCTACTTCAACCAGCCCTATGACGGCAATCCCGGTCTCTTCGACCAGCTGCTCGGTCAGGGCTTCGACATCGTGCTGGTCGGCTTCGAGGAGCGGCACACCCACATCCAGGCGAACGCCGAGGTCGCGATCGCCGCGATCTTCCGGGCGATCGAGGAGCGGGTCGGCAAAGCGATGCTGACCGTCGGCGGGGTGAGCATGGGCGGGATGATCACCCGCTTCGCGCTCGCCAAGCTGGAGACCATGAAGATGGACCACGAGACGGAGACGTACCTCTCCTACGACACGCCGCACAACGGCGCGTGGATCCCGCTCGTCCTCCAGCAGATGGCCTACTTCTTCGAGGACTTCACCCCTGCCGGGCCCGACGGCGTCAAGCAGGCCGACCTGATCCGCAGTGCCGCCGCGCAGCAGCTGCTCTGGGCCTGGGTGGAGAACTCCAAGTACTCGGGGCCGGTGGCCACCTCCAGCCCGCTGCGCAAGGAGTTCCTGGCGGACCTCCAGCGCTTCGGCAACTTCCCGGCGATCCCGCGCAAGCTCGGTGTCTCCAACGGCCGGCGCGACGGTGTCGGCCGTCCGCTGCCGGCGGGCGAGATCGCCTTCGACTGGCAGGCCCTGATCGCCAGCGCCACGGCCCGCTTCCAGCCGGAGAAGGGCGAGCAGCAGAAGATCGGCGGCATGCACCTCGGCCTGGAGCTGCGCCGCAGCTCCACCACCGAGGTCCCGGCGCTGGACGGGGCGCCCGGCGGCACCCTGGACTCCTTCGGCAAGGTCGCGGACGCGCTGAAGGCGAAGATCATCGAGGACTACCGCAGCGGCGCCTTCGTGCCGTCCGTCAGTGCGGCGGCCCTGGACTTCGACCCGGTGCAGTGGAACGTCAACGTGAACCTCTCCATCACCGACGCCGATCTCGAACAGGGACACCTGGACGACGTCGCCTTCGACGACGACAACACCGAGCACAGTCACATCTCCGGCAAGCTGATCGACTGGATCGTCGGGCAGATCGCCCGCTGACCTCGGCGGCCTCGGCGTAACTGGTTCGGAGCACCCGCGCGGATGGGCTACGATTTACCTCATCACCCAGATGCGCGGGTGGCGGAATAGGCAGACGCGCTGGATTCAGGTTCCAGTGCCCGAAAGGGCGTGGGGGTTCAACTCCCCCCTCGCGCACACAGAGAACGGCCGGTCGGATCCTCGGATCCGACCGGCCGTTCTGGTTTTCGGACCTGCGGGTCGCCCCTCACTGTGCCGTGCGGGCGGAGCGGTGGGAGGCCGTCAGCCTTCGAGGAGGGCGTCGCGTACGGCGCGTTCGACGAGGGGGGCGGCGTTGGCGTGTTCCCTGGCGTTGGGGTGCAGGAGTGTGGCGCGTTTGCCGATGGCGGCGCAGTCGAACGGCAGGCCGCCGGGCACTGCGGCCGGCCAGAAGGGCTCGGCGTCGCCGCAGATGCCCTCGATCCACTGGGTGTCCTCGGGTGCGCAGACGTCATGGCCCACGCTGGAGGTGTAGAGGTCGACGTACCGGTCGCCGCGCTTCGCCGTCTCCGTTCGAATGATCGTGTTCATGGCCTTCAGCGCGTCCTCGCGGAGCCAGTCGATGTCGGCGGGGCTGATCGGGCCGAGCTGCGTGGGGCCGCCGCCGCAGGCGCTGCCCCGCTCCGGCAGGATGGCCGGGTAGCCGACCGTGACGACCCTGGCGTGCGGTGCGGCGCGGTGGATCGCGCCGAGCATCCGGCCGTACGCGTCGCGGATCCTGGCGAGTTTCGCGTCGAGGCCCTCCACGCCTGCGGGTGGATTCGCGTAGTACTCCGCGCACGACAGGTGGGCGAGGCTGAGGTCGAGGCACTCGCCGAAGGGCAGGCTGATCGCGCCGATGCCGACGGTGACGACGTCGGTGCGGTCACCGAGCCGGGCCCGCCGGAGCTGCGGATCCACCACGGGCCACCCGGCTGGGTCCCCGTCAGGGGGCTGCACCTGGCTGGTCGGCTGCTGACTCTCGCGGGTGATGTTGCCGATGGCGGCGTTGTCGCAGCTGACGTCGGTCAGGTGCACGGGCCTGTCCGGCGGGCGGGCGGCCAGCGCCCGCTCCACGAGGTCGGGATAGGCGCCGGCGCTCCGATCGCACCCGTCCCGCGCGGGGCTGCCCAGCGGGGGCCGCGGGTCGCCGATGAAGAGGCCGGCGGTGTAGGAGTCGCCCAGCGCGGCCCACTCGTAGCGGTCGCTGCCGCCCCCGGCCGCGACCGAGGGCAGCAGCACGGTCATCGCCAGCACGGACAGTCCCACCAGCGGCACTCGCGTGCGCAGACGGGTCGCGGGGTGGCGCATGGTTCCTCCGTGGTGTGGGGGTGAGGCCGGGCCGGCACTCGGGTGCGTGTACGAACGTTCCGCGCACCGCAGTACCCATCCCCGCACAGCCGGGCCGCTCCCGCCGACCGGGTCGACCGATCGGAGTCATCGGGGAGTGCGGGCCGGCCGCGCGGTCCCGTCCTGCGGGCTCAGGCGAGGGCGGCGGCGGCCAGCAGGGTGAAGGCGGCGATCAGGACCGCGACGCGGGCGTAGTGGTAGCGGTCCCAGCGGTCGCTCTGCTCCTTCCAGTCCGCAGGCCGGTTCTCGGGGGTCCACGTCTTGCTGCGGTTGTTGATCGGGACGAGCAGCAGGACCGACATGACCACGCTCAGGACCAGCAGCCCGGCGCCGGTGACGACCAGTCCGGTGCCGGGGTGCTGCCACCTCGCGACGGCCCAGGCGGCGGCGAGGACGAGCGAGCCGATGTACCAGAACGGCATCAGGGCGCCGAGCATCCGGCCCCCGTGGGCGCGGCCGAGCTGGTTGCTGTCCTCGGGCAGTGCGCCGAGGATCCGGTTGATGACGAAGGCGACCGAGAACTCCACCCCCACCAGCATTCCGACGATCACGATGGTGACGACCTTGAGTGCGTCGAGCATGATGACCCCTCCTGGGATCTAGCGCCGCTAGGTGATGAGATGACGCTAGCTCTTCTGTCGCTCATTTGTCTAGCGGTGCTAGAATTCGGGTCATGTCGGTACAGGAACGCAAGGAACGCGAACGGGCGGCCCGCGAGCGCCTCATCGTGGCGACGGCCCGCGAACTCGCCGAGCAGCAGGGCTGGGACGCCGTCACCACCCGTCGGCTCGCCGAGCGCATCGAGTACAGCCAGCCCGTCCTCTACAGCCACTTCCGCGGCAAGCGCGAGATCATCGGCGCCGTCGCCCTGGAGGGCGCCGCCGAGATGGCCGTGGCGCTGCGGACCGCGACCTCCGCCGCAGACGGCCCGCGCGCCCGGGTCACCGCCCTCGCCCGCAGCTACCTCGACTTCGCCGAAGGCAACCCGGCGGTCTACGACGCCATCTTCCAGCTCGACGGCGGCCTCGCGTACGCGCAGGAGGACACCCCGGAACCCCTCAAGGACGCGTTCGCCGCCCTGATGGAGACCCTCGCCGGGGTCGCCGGGCCGGGGGTCCACCCGGGACTGTTCACCGAGACCTTCTGGGCCGCTCTGCACGGACTGGCCACCCTGACCCGGACGGGACGGTTGCCACCGGCCGAAGCCGAGCAGCGGGTGGAGCTGCTGGTGGACCGGCTCGCCGTGCTCTGACCCACCGTCCGGACGTGCGCCCGGACGTGCGCCCGGCCCCTCACGGGATCGGGATCGTGAGGGGCCGGTGGTGGTTCTGCTTGACGCGTCCGGGTGCCCGGCGGCGCTGTCCGTTCAGCGCGTGGTGCGCCCGCGGCGACGCCGGCGGCTCCGCGTGCACAGGATTCCGCCGACCAGGATGAGGACCACGGCCACGCCGACGATCGGCCCGAACGGGGCACCGGCCCCGGTGGCGGCGAGGGCGCCCCCGGCGGTCGTGGGTGCGGTCGCGGCTGCAGCAGCGGCGACGGACTGATCCGAGGTCGGGCTCGGGGTCGGATCCGCAGGAAGGCTCGGGGTGCTCGGCGCCGTCGTCGGGGCCGGAGAGGCACCCGGGGCCGGCGTCCGACTCGGAGTCGGGCTCGGAGTCGGGCTCGGAGACGCCGTACCGCTCGGGGGGACGACGGGCGGAACGACGGCCGGGGCCCAGTCGACCTTCGCGTCCGCGGTGACGCCGACCGTGCTGCTGTCCGCGACGATCAGGGACTGGCTGCCCGGGCTGACGAAGGCCCGGCCCACCGGGACCTTGAGCGAGGCGGCTGCCGAGATCGTCGCGCTGCCCGGTTTCGCGCCGTCCGGCGACTTCACGTACAGCAGGTCGCCGTCCTTCGCGGGGCGGGTCAGTTTGCCGCCGGCGTCGGAGACCACCGCGCCGTCCTTGTCGGTGAGGGCCGTGCCCGCCGAGACGGCCGCCGTGTCGAGGGAGACGTCCACCGAATCGGCGGCGGACGTGACCTTGATCGGGCCGAGCACCGCCCCGCTGTCACCGGTCACCGTGGACGGGGCGAGGGTGAGCGAGGGGCCGGGCTCCGTGACCTCGCCGGCATGCGACACGAGGTATTCGGTGAGCCTCGCCGCGACCGGGGCCTCCGGGACCGCCGCGACGCCCTCGGAGAAGTGCCAGACCGCGGCCTGGGTGGCGGCGGCCGCCTGGTACGCCGCGATGCTGCCGCCTACCAGCTTACTGAGATCGCTCGGGGGGACGCTCGGATATGAGTGCCGCAGGATCCAGTTGACCTTCTCCATGTTCGCGGTGTCCTTCAGGCGGGGCACGTCGGACCAGCGGGTCTCCTTGTAGACCGAGCCCGTCTTCGGCTCGGCGCCGAGATCGAGGGCGTAGGCGAAAAGGCCGCCGTCACCGTCACCTACCCCCAGTTCGGACAGTTCCCCGGTGACCTCGCCGCCGTTGACCCTGATGACACCACCGAAGAAATGAGGCTGTTCGACCACGGCGGTCACCGCGCCGGTGCTGCTGCGGGAGTCCGCCGGGACCGCGTGCGCGGTGGCGAACCCGCTGCCCGCCGTGGCGCCCGCCGCCAGCACGGCACAGGCCAGCCGGTGCGCCCCACGGCGTCGTGTCCGGCGCGACGGGGTTTCCCTCGACCGTCCGGCGGGCCCGAGGCGAGGGAGCCGGCGCCCGGGGGACGCCGGACCCGGTGTGGCGGCCGGGGCGGGGCGCGTCGTCCGCTTCAGGTTCACTGGTGCTTCTCCTCTGGGGTGGAAGGTTTCCGGGCCCGGTCGGCCCGGCCCGCCGACCGGGCCGACCGGGCCCTCGAACCGCTCGATCGCCTGCGTGCCCGCTGCCCGTTCCACTCGGGAAGGGGGGATTGCAATGTTTTGGCGAGCGCCACGGAAAGCTCGACTCAGGAAGCCGCCATTTCCGTTGCGGCCCGAACGAACCTATCGACTCCCGAATGCCATCGGAGCTATGGCTCGGGCGCACTTCCTGCAAATTCGGTGTGCAGGTTCCTGCAGCAGCGGGGCCCCGGTGTCGGCGTGGACGAGGCGGGACGCCTGGTCCGTCGCGCAGCGACCCGACCCGTCGCCTCCAGTCGCACTGGGGTACTGTTTCGGCCTGAGAATTCTTCCGGGGACGTGATGGAATTGGTGGAACGAGCCACACTGGCGGTCCTCGGTGTGGGCGCGCAGGAGGAATCGGTCTACCGAACGGTCCTGCGGTCACCGGGAATCGGGGCTGTCGAAATATCCCTCGCACGCGGAATGCGCCGGGAGGACACCGAGGCCGTCCTCGTCCGCCTCCAGGAGCTGGGCATGGTGACCACGGCCGGTGGACGTGCGTACAGTGCCGCCGACCCGGAGTCGGTGGTGGAGCGACTGGCGCGGCTCCGGATCCAGGGCCTCCAGGGCGAGATCCGGCAGGTCGCCTCCTCGCGTCATCTGGTGGACGACCTGCTGGAGGACCGGTGGGCGGGGCGGCAGCGATCGGTCCGCGAACTGGAACGCGTCGAGGGAATCGACCAGGTGCTGGCGTGCGTCGACGAACTGTCCTTCTTCACCCGCGAGGAGCGGCTGACCACGCACCCGGGGCCGATCCTCATCGCCGCGTTCGAGGAGGTCAGGAGCTCCGACCTCAAGTACCTGCGGCGCGGGCTGCGCATGCGGACCATCCTGCACGCCCGCGCGCTCGACTGCCCGAGGGTCGACCACTTCGCGGCGGAGCTGGAGCAGGAGGGAGCCAGGGTGCGCGGCACGGCCGGTGTGCTGGAACGCATGGTGATCTTCGACCGCCGGACCGCCGTGGTGGCGACCGACCCGCGCGACATCACCAGAGGTGCGCTGATCGTCCGTGAACCGGGCCTCGTGTCGACTCTGCTGGCCCTCTTCGAACGCCGCTGGTCGCAGTCCTGCGGAGTCGAGGAGGAACTCCCGAACGAAGCCGAGCGGCAGGTGCTGCACACCATGGCGTGTGTCGACAAGGACGAGACCGGCGCGCGCGAACTCGGCATGTCGCTCCGGACCTACCGGAGCCACGTCTCGGCGCTGATGCGCCGCCTGGGAACGGCGAACCGTTTCCAGGCGGCTCTGGCGGCCCGTGAACGCAGCTGGATCTGACGCGGCGACGACCCGAGGCCGAACCTGTTCAGCCGAGGAAGTCGACGCGGTCGATGAGGCCTCCGCGCACGCGGTAGGCCACCAGGACACGGACCGGCTCGGGGGCCAGGCCGTGGGCGACCTCGTGGTCGACCACCCAGTCGCCCTCGCCGAGCCGCCCGACGATCTCCGCCCGGCAGCGGCCTTCGGCGAACTGTCCGGCGTACCGGTCACGCAGCGCCTGCCGGCCCTGCAACCGGCTGCCGTCGGCCCGGTGGACGGTGACGTCCTCGGCGTAGGTGGCGACGAAGGCGTCGATGTCGTGGCTGTTGTAGGCGGCGAGCTGCCGCTCGACCACCTCGCGCGGTTCGGTCATGTCCTCGGTCGGTCCTTCCTCGATGTGCGGGTTCAGGCGGCGAGGCGGCGGGTGGCGAGTTCGGCGAGGAGCGCGGCCCCGTCGGGGAGCACCGCGTCGTCGAACTCCGCGTAGGGCGAGTGGTTGAGCGGCAGGTCGTCGGGGTCGCTCCCCTTCGGGGCGGCGCCGAGCCACACGAACGATCCGGGAACGGCCTCGAGTACCCGGGAGAAGTCCTCCGCCCCGGTCATCGGGTTCGGCATCGTCCGGAAGCGCTCCTCGCCGAAGACCTCCCGGACGGTGTCCGCCAGGAAGTCGGTCTCCGCCCGGTCGGTCACCGTGACCGGGTACCCGGGAAGGTACTCGACCTCCGCCCGCAGGCCGTGGGCGGCCGCGAGGGAGTCGACCAGCTCCGCCACGGTGTCGGCGATCCTGGACCGCGCCTCGGGGGAGAAGGTGCGCACGGTCGCCTCGAAGCGGGCGGTCTCGGGGATGATGTTGCGCTGGGTGCCGGCCTGGAGGAGCCCGACGGTTATCACCACCGGATCGAACACGTCGAAGCGGCGGGTCACCATGGTCTGCAGGGCGGTGACCATCTCGCAGGCCGCCGGGATGGGGTCCTTGGCCCGGTGCGGCGCCGAGCCGTGGCCGCCCGCACCGTGGACGGTGACGTTCAGCGAGTCGGAGGCGGCCAGGATCGGCCCGCGCCGGGAGCTGAACTCCCCGTGCGGCATGGACGATGCCACGTGCAGGGCGTAGGCGGCGACCGGGCGCCTGCCCGCCGCGTCCAGCACGCCCTCGGCCAGCATGGCTCCGGCGCCGTCCCAGCCCTCCTCGCCGGGCTGGAACATGAAGACCACGTCGCCCCGGAGCTGCTCCCGCCGCGCGGCCAGCAGGTGCGCGGCGCCCGCGAGCATGGCGGTGTGCAGGTCGTGGCCGCAGGCGTGCATCGCGCCGTTGCCGGCGGCGAACGGCAGCGGGGCCTTCTCGACGACCGGCAGACCGTCCATGTCCGCGCGCAGCAGCACGGCCGGCCCCGGCCGCCCGCCGCGCAGCACCGCGGTCACCGAACTCAGCGCGGAGCCCTGACTCACCTCCAGCGGCAGTCCGTCGAGGGCCCGCAGCACCCGCTCCTGGGTGCGCGGGAGGTCGAGGCCCAGCTCGGGGAACCGGTGGAGGTCGTGGCGGAGCCGGACCAGGTCCGGGGCCAGGCCGAGAGCATCGTCGTGCAGGGACACAGGTACCTCCGTCGAGCCCGCGTGCGGCGGGAGCTTGTGCAGAGCGATCTTGTTCCGTGATTCTGGGTCCGGCGTCGGGAGATTCCCGCGATTTCGCAGGATCACGCCATGAGGAGGCCCTCCGATGAACGAATCCACCGGAACCCGGCCGTGACCGGCGCCGGTGCGACGGTCGACGAGCTGGACCTCGCCCTGGTGAACGCGCTGCAGCTGCGGCCCCGGGCGCCCTGGTCGCTGCTCGGCCAGACCCTCGGGATCAGCCCGGTCACCGCCGCCCGCCGCTGGCGCCGGCTCTCGGAGGCCGGGATCGCCTGGGTGACCGCCTACGGTCTGCCGCACCCCGAGGACCGCGGCTGCGTCGCCCACCTCGACCTCGACTGCGCTCCCGACCGGCTCCGGCAGATCGCCGACGAGCTGGCCGAGGACCCGCACGTGATGAGCATCGAGCACTTCTCCCAGGGCTGCGACCTCGTCGTCACCGCGGCCTTCACCGACCTGGCGACGGTCTCCCGGTACACCGCCGAACGGCTCGGCCGGCTCCCCGGGGTCGAGGCCGTCCGGGTCCACCTGGCGACCGGCTTCTACGCCGAGGGGATCCGCTGGCGACTGGACTCGCTGGACCAGGCCCAGCGGGTGGAGCTGCACGACGACCACCCGGCGGGCAACGGGCCGGCGTCCGGAGTACGGGCCGAAGTCCGTGAGGAGGACCGGGAGCTGCTCATCAGACTGGGCGTCGACGGCCGCCTCGACCAGGCGGAGCTGGCCGCCGCCACCGGGCTCAGCCCGTCCACGCTGCGCCGCCGCCTCGACCGGCTGGCCGCCTCCGACGCGATCCGCTTCCGCTGCGAGATCGCCGCCCGCGACGCCGGCCGTCCGGTCCTGGCGACCTTCCGGGCCGACCTCCCCCCGGACCGGCTCGACGAGGTCGGCCCCCAGCTGGCCCGGCTCCCCGAGGTCCGGTTGTGCGTGTCCGTCACCGGCGAGCACAACCTCCTCCTCTCCGTCTGGCAGCGCTCCCTCGCCGACGTCCAGCGGCTGGAGACCTCCCTCGCCCGCAGGTTCCCCGACCTGCGGGTGGCCGAGCGCCGGGTGTCGCTGCGCACCGTGAAGCGGATGGGCCGGATCCTTGACGCGGACGGGCGCGCCGTCCGCGCCGTTCCGATGGACATCTGGCGCGACCCGGTCCCGGTCTCCTGACGGCCGTTCGGGCCGGCCTCCCCTGATCGGGGGAGCCCGATCTCCCGCCTTCCCGTGATGTGCGGCGCAGCCCCCGGAAGCCAGGATCGTGCCCGGAGCAGTTGACCGGTAGCCGGTAGCCGGTAGCCGGCAGCCGAGTCGGCCGGGCCGCGGTGCGCCGCCGAGGCGCCGGACCCGTCGACGCCCGGCACCCGCCGCTCCAGTCTCCCGACGCGATTCCCCAGGAGTTGACCCATGCGTGAGCAGGAATACCCGAAGCCTCGTTCCTCCGGCCGGCCGCAGGGCGGTCGGCGACGAGCGGTGGCGGTCGCGGCCGCGCTGGCCGTGGGCGTCATGACGATGGGCGTCCTGGCACCGACGGCGGCATCCGCCGCAGGTCCGGACGCCGTCCAGCAGGGTCTGAACACCCTGGTGAGCGAGGACGGCATGCCCGCCGCGCTGGCGAGCGTCCAGGACCGCGCGGGCCGTACCCGGACCTACACCGCGGGGGTCGGCGACCTGGCCACCGGTTCGAAGGTGCCCGACGACGGGCAGGTGCGGATCGGCAGCAACACCAAGGCGTTCACCGCGGTGGTCGTGCTGCAGCTGGTCGCCGAACGGAGGATCCGCCTCGACGCCTTCGTCGACACCTACCTGCCGGGCCTCGTCCGCGGGGACGGGATCGACGGACGCCGCATCACCGTCCGCCAGCTCCTCCAGCACACCAGCGGACTCCCCAACTACAGCGACCACCTCGGCGAGGACGTGCGGTACTTCGCGCCCCGCGAGCTCGTCGGCATCGCCCTCCGGCACAAGGCCGCCTTCGACCCCGGGACGAGCTGGGCGTACAGCAACACGAACTACGTGCTGGCCGGCCTGATCGTCCAGAAGGTCACCCGCCGCCCTCTCGCCGAGGAGATCGACCAGCGCATCGTCAAGCGCCTCGGGCTGCGCCACACCTACTTCCCCGCCCCCCGGGACGCGACCATCCGCGAGCCCCACCCCCGGGGCTACTACCGGGACTCGGCGGCCGCGCCGCTGCTCGACGTCACGGAGACCGACCCCTCCTGGGGCTGGGCGGCAGGTCAGCTGGTCTCCACCGACTCCGACCTCAACCGGTTCTTCACCGCGCTGCTGGCCGGCCGGCTCCTCCCGGCGGCCCAGCTCGCCCAGATGCGCACCACCGTCCCCGCCGAAGACACCTTCGGCCCGGGCGCCCGCTACGGACTGGGGCTCGTCAGCAGGCCGCTGCCGTGCGGTCGCGGCCTCCTCTGGGGGCACGGCGGCAGCTTCCCCGGGTACGAGACCCGGGGCGGGGCCACCGACGACGGCCGCGCCGTCAACGTCGCGGTGACCGTCCAGCTGACCGACCAGGCATCCAGGCAGCGCGTCGACGAGGTCGTGGACACGGCCCTCTGCCGCTGAACCGCGGCTGAACAGGTGAATTGCCGTCACCCCGCCTTGTGCCGCGATCACTCCGGTCGAACGGTCGGATGAACTTCTCAACATGCGCATTCACTTCCGGACCGGGCGGATCGCCTCGGTTCTGGCCCTACTGACCGGCTCGCTGCTCAGCAGCAGCGTGCTGGCACCACCGGCCCAGGCCGCGATCTCTTTCACCAAATCCGTCGACAAAGCGACCGTCTCGCCGGGGGAGAACGTCACCTACACCCTCCGGTACACCTGCTCCATCACCGAGTGCACCAACGGGCAGATCCTCGACACCCTGCCGGCCAACATGCAGTTCGTCGGTTGGACGCCCGACCCCTCCTCGGTGGACCAGGCCGCCTCAACCGTGCCCGCCGCGGGAGCGATGGGCGGCACGATGGACATCAAGCTCAAGAGCCTCAGCCCGGGCACCACCGCCACCATCACGGTGACGATGAAGTACCCGAACTTCACCACCCCCAACGGGGCGGCCTCCACCAACTCGGCCACCATGTCGGCCACCGGCGAGACCTCCCAGACCGCCACGGCCGACACCAAGGCCCAGGTGGAGCCGCAGTACACGGTGACCAAGGGCATCCAGACCTCCAGTAGCGACGGGCGCACCGTCACCTACCAGTTCAGCGCCTGCGCCACCGACAACGTGCCGAACGTCGACCTGGACACCAGCCGCCTGCTCGACACCCTGCCGCCGGGCGCCGTGGTGGACACCGGCCGCTCACCCGGGTGGAGCCAGGTCGCGCCCGGCCCCAACACCTGGGGCTACGACATCGGGGAGTTCCGCTCCGGCAACGGCCACGGCGGCTGCCGCCTGCCGGGCGTGCTGGTGGTCAACTACCCGGAGGCCGCCTTCCCGAACGGCACGACCTCCAACAACACCGTGGACCTGCACGGCGACCCGCTCGGCCCGGACCCCGAGCGCACGCTGGACACCGCCGCCACCACCACCGGCCAGTTCCAGCCCCCGGCCACCGGCGTGGTGGTGACCGCCAGCAAGGTGTGGCGCGACAGCGTCACCTCCGGCGACCTCAACTCCTTCAGCCTGTCGGCCACCAACACCTCCGGCCCGGCCACCAGCCTGACCATGACCGACCCCGGCGGCGGCACCACCGACGGCCTGTACAACTGGATCTTCCCGCAGTCCCTCCAGCTCGAACCGTGGAACCCGACCAGCATCGGGCTCACCCTCCAGTACCGCCTCAACGGCGATCCGACCTGGCTGACCTTCACCCCGGGCAGTGCGCTGAACGGCTCCGGCAACCGCCGGATCACCTTCGTGCCGGGCGCCGGCGACCCGGCCAACGACGTGCTGGGCATCCCGGCCGGCCGCTGGCTCGACGGCCTCAGGTTCACCTGGACCGGTCCCATCCCGACCGGCTGGAGCCCGGGCAACGCGGTGCAGCTGGTCACCCAGGTCGTCACCCCCGGCCACGACGGCCGCCCCGCGCCCGTCCCGCTGACCAACTGCCTGGACACCACGGCCACCGACGGCACCAACGCCTCCGCCGCCAACGCCTGCGCCAACACCACCGTCACCGCCGCGACCAACCTCGGCGCGGCCAAGACCACCGTCGCCGGCGAGCTGTCCGCGCCCGGCGGCACGGCGACCTTCCAGGTGATCCCGTACAACCGCAGCGGACGCGACCTGGACCGCCCGCTCGTGCTGTACGACCTGCTCCCGGCCGGCGTCGTCTACGTCGAGGGCTCGGCCCGGCCCGACCCGAACTACCCGGACGCCAAGGCCCCCCAGTCGATCACCGTCACCCCCGGCCCCGACGGCCGGCAGATCGTCCGGATGGAGTGGCCGGCCGGCGCGCCCGACATGATGTACCTGCACGACCCGCTGGCCTACCGGATGCTCTTCGACGTCCAGGTCGCCAGCAGCATCCGCTCCGGTGAGCTGACCAACGACGTCTACGTCACCGTCGACAAGCCCACCGCGCCGGTCGCCTGCATGTTCTCCGGCTCCGACAGCGGCGTCCCGGACCTGCTGGACCTCAACGGCAACGGCGACACCTCCGAGACCCTGTGCCACGCCTCCTCCAAGGTGCAGGTGGACGTGCCGAGCGTGCTGCGGTCGTACAAGGAGGTCAAGGGCGACCTGGACGCCGACTACGTCAGCATCGGCACCTCCACCCCCGGTGGCCGGATCTCCTACCGGATGACGGTCCGCAACGACTCGCCCGACCCGGTCACCGAGTTCATCGCCTACGACCGGCTCCCCGCCCCGGGCGACAACTACGTCCTCACCCAGGACGCGGCGCGCGGCAGCACCTGGACCCCGTCGCTGAGCCAGCCGATCACCAGCAGCGACCCGACCGTGGTGATCGAGTACACCACCGACCCCAACCCGTGCGTCGACCCCGTCCTGGTCACCCGGGCGGGCTGCAACACCGGCGCCACCTGGAGCAGCACCTTCCCCGGTCCGGGCACGGCCACCTGGTTCCGGATCCGCCGCCCCGGCAGCCTGGGCTCCGGCGAGTCCTTCACGCTGACCTGGCCGATGGTCGCCGCGGTCGACGCCCCCGACGGGGAGTACGCGTGGAACAGCTTCGCCTTCACGGCCACCGACGCCAGCGGCCGCCAGCTGCTGCCCGCCGAGCCGGCCAAGGTGGGCGTCGCGGTCAAGCAGCTCGCGCCGTCCGACAACGCGCTCGGCGACTTCGTCTGGCAGGACAAGGACGGCTCGGGCATCCAGAAGCCCGGTGACACCGGCATCCCCGGCGTCACGGTGAACCTGCTCGACGGCAACGGCCAGGCCGTCCGCGACAAGAACGGCAACCCGGTCACCACGGTGACCGACCAGAACGGCTACTACCTGTTCGACAACCTGCCCGACGGCAGCTACGCGGTCCGGTTCGACCTGTCGACCCTGCCCAAGGGGGCCACCGTCACCAAGCGGGGCGCCGGCACCGATCCGACCAAGGACTCGGACGCCGACCCGGCCACCGGTCTCACCCAGACCGTCGCCCTGAGCGGGGGCCAGCGCTACCTCGACCTCGACATGGGCGTGATCCTGCAGACCACCTCCCCGTCGCCGTCGCCGTCGCCGTCGCCGTCGCCGTCCCCGACCTCGTCCCCCTCCCCGACGGCGTCCCCGTCCCCGACGGCCTCGCCGTCGCCGACCACCTCGCCCTCGCCCACCTCGTCCCCGTCGCCGACCGCCCCGCCGACCTCGGCGTCGCCGACCCACTCCACGTGGTCGCCGTCCCCGACGCACTCCGGCAGCGCGACCCGGACCCATCGCCCGACCCACAGCCCGACGCACCACCCGACCCACGGCGGGAGCTCGTCGGCGAGCGGCGGGGCGCTGCCCGACACCGGCAACTCCTCCCCGGACGCGCTGATCGCAGGCCTCGGCGCGCTCGCCGTCCTGGGCGGCCTGGGGCTGTGCGCGGTGGCCTACCGCCGACCCGGACGACACAGCTGACCCGACGCTGAACAACCGGACACCGTCCCGACACCAGTGGCGCCGCCCATCAGCGGCGCCACTGGCATGTCGGCCCCGGCGAGGGTCAGGCGTCGTTGCGCGACCCGGCGTTGCCGCGGGGCCGGGCGTCGCCGCAGGAGCGGTGGAGGGGGTGTGGACGGGGGGCCACCGGTGGAAGAACATCCGGCGGTGCGGGCGGGCCGCGGCACGGCTGAGCTGGGCGGACGCGGGCCTCCCAGAAGTCTGGGATCTTCCGGTGGGCGCGGCGGGCTGGCCATGATCCCGGTGGCCTGCCCGCCTCTCACCGAACGGGAGTTCCGCCTCATGCTCCGCCTTGCCGCCCGGGTCGCCCCGGTCCTCGCCCTGGCCTCCGCGCTGGCCCTCGCCGCCGCCGTGCCCGCCCTCGCCGACCCGCCCGTGCCCATCCCCGTGCCGCCGCCCGCCGCGACCGACCTGGTCGGCGTGGGGGCGCAGGTGACGGACCCGCTGTTCAACCAGTTCTCCACCGACTACAACGCCACGCTGGCCGCCGCCGGGGACACCACCTCGCCCCGGCTGTACAGCTGGGACGCCATCGGGCCGACCACCATCACCCCCAAGACCGGGGCCAGCCCGATCTACCGCCCCTACAACTCCGACGCGGGCATCATCGCGCTGAACGCCACCGGCACCACCACGACCGACTTCGCCCGCAGCGCCAGGCTCCCGAAGACCGGGGACCCGGCGAGCACGCTGTTCGTCGCCATGGCCAAGGACGCCGTCAGCTGGGCCGCCCCGGCCGGTGGCAACGCCCCGGCCAACCTCACCACCGCCCAGCTGCGCGGGATCTACACCTGCACGATCACCAACTGGCGGCAGATCAGCTCCGCGCTGCCCGACGCCACCATCCGGCCGGTCCTCACCGGTCACCTGATCGTGGACCGCCTCGGCGCGGACGGGCCGGCGACGGACTCCTCGGGCTTCTTCCTTCAGGCCATCAACTACTACCCCACGATCTGGGGGGACAGGTGGACCGACCACTCGTGCGTCAGCGTCGTCGAGCGCGAGAACCAGGGCACGGACGCCCTCCTGCACGACCCCAACGCGATCGTCCCCTACTCCGTCGGCCGCTACATCGGCCAGGTCTACGGCGGCCACACCCGGCCGGGCGACGAGCCGGGCGCCCTGACCGTGCGCAACCTCAACTCGGTGGCACCGGTGAACAGCATCCAGCAGATCAGCGGCCCGTTCGCGGCCTCGCCGTACGGGCGGGTCCTCTTCAACACCGTCCGCGAGGCGGAGTGGACCGGTGTGGACGCCCATGCCGTCGCCCTGCGCGCGGTGTTCGGCCGGGACGGGTGGATCTGCCGCAGCGGCCTCCCGCAGATCCGCAGCCACGGGTTCCTGCCGCTCCCCTCGGCCGCCTGCGGGTCGTCGACGCACAGCTGACGGGTCGTTCCGGACCGGTACAAGCAGCGGCGCCGGTCTCCGAGGACAGGCCTCGGAGACCGGCGCCGCCCTCCGGCCCACCGGACCTCAGGTCAGAGCGGCTCGACCGTTTCGGCCGGCTCCGCGGAGGGCGCCAGGGCGCGGCGGAGCGCGGCGAGACCGACGGCGACCGCCAGGAAGGCGGCCACCACCGCGGCGTTGCGGCCGAGTTCGGCGAGGTCGCCCGGCGGCCGCAGGTAGTACGGCGCGGGGAGCATGACCGCCCAGGGGACGACGGCCACGGCCACACCGGCGGAGCGCAGCCGGTCCGGGCGCCGGGCGGCGAGGTGGACCAGGAAGGCGACGGCCATGACCAGGGCGGGCCAGGCCGAGGAGGCGTCGAGGAGCCGCTGGACATCGGTCGGGAAGACGGGCTCGGAGTAGTCGTCCGCGCTGCGCCACGGCCAGAGGAGGACGAGGGCGCTCATCGGCAGGGCGAGGGCGATCGCGGCGATCGCCGTCTCGGCGCGGCCGCGGGCGGACCGGTCGACGGCGTCCGGCGGGGCGAGCAGCATCGGCACCGCGAGCAGGAGCCAGAGCGGGAGCAGGAAGAGGTACTGGGCGAACGCCCAGGCCGGGTGGACGAAGAAGCCGACGACGGCGCCGATCCGGGCGAGGGTGCCGGCCAGCACCAGGAGGCGGGCGAGGCCCCAGCGCCCGAGGGCGGCGCAGAGCAGCGCGAGGATCCAGGGGACGGTCTGCACCGCGCCCACCGCGGCCGTGGCGGTGGTGTTCGAGTTGCCCGGGTCGAAGCGGGCCACCGTGACGAAGAGGCCGATCAGCAGCTGGACGGCGGCCAGACCCGCCCCGCCGGCCAGCAGGAACGGCGCGGCGCCGGCGAGGATCCGGCCGGCGGGGTCGCGCGAGCTGAGCCGGGTGCGCAGCCGGACGGCGTGCGCGGCGAGGGCCGCCCACTCGCGCAGCACGGTGGTGCGGTCGGTGCCCTCGACGGACTCGGCGAAGACGGCGGCGATCTCCTCGCCGTGCGAGGCCCGGTAGGCGGCGGGGTAGAGACCGATCAGCGGGAGCCGGCCGGACAGGCCCGCGCTCTGCGAGGACGCGCTCATGCCGTGCCCCCGATGATCAGCCGGGGCGTGCCGAGACCCGGACCGCGTCCGAGTGCGAGCCTGCGCTCGGCCTCGGCCACCCCGGCGCGCAGGCGCTCCGTCTCCTCGCCCAGCACCTCCCGGCCGTCCTCGGTGAGCGCGAAGGTGCGGCGCATCCGGCCGCCGACGACCTCCTCGTGGTCGATCCGGATCAGCCCCTGCTGGAGGAGGCGGTCCAGTGCCGTGTAGAGGGTGCCGGTGAGCAGCTTGGTCCGGCCGCCGGAGATGGCCAGGACCTCCTGGACGATCGCGTAGCCGTGCCGGGGGGCGTCGGCCAGCGCGGTGAGCACGAGCCGGGTCGGCTCCTGTAGTTGACGGTTAGCCATGGACCTGAGAATAGGTCAATGATGAGAGTATGTCGATGGTTGAGCTATTGGCGGTTCGCGGACGCCGCCGACGGGGCCGTCAGGGGCTGGTGGCGGGCGGGGTGGTGAGGTGGTGGGCGCGGAGGGCGGTGTGGAGTTCGGCGGCGTCGACGGGGCGGGTGGGGGTGCGGCCGGTGAGCTGGGCGATGCGGGCGATCCGGTAGAGGACCGTGTTGCGGTGGCAGTGGAGGCGGCGGGCGGCCTCGGCGGTCGAGCCGTCGGCGGCGAACCAGGCGTCGAGGGTGTCGAGGAGGGCGGCGTCGCCGCCCGCGCCGGAGAGCAGCGGGCCGAGGACGTCCTCGGCGAGCTCGGCCGCGGACTCGGGGTGCGCGGCCAGCAGGGTGTCGATCGGGGCGGTGCCGTAGCAGTGGACGCCCGGGCCGGTCGGGGGTGCGCACTCGCGGGCGATCCGGGCCTGGCGGAGGGCCTCCGGGGCGGCGGCGAGCGCGGCGAAGGGGCGGCTCACGCCGACCCGGGCGGCGGCCAGTTGCTCGACGAAGCGCAGGGCCGCCGCGGAGCCGGCCTCGCCGACGGGAGCGATCAGGCCGAGCCGCTCGCCCAGTTCGGTGGTCCAGGCGGAGGCGACCTGAACGCCCGCCAGCCGGGCGGCGATGCCGGGCAGCGGGTCCTCGCCGTCCGGTCCGAGCGCGCCTGCCACCACGCGGTAGGCGGCGCGTTCGGGCAGGCCGAGGGCGCGCGGCACACCGGTGGCGCTCCCGCCGCGGGCGGCGCCCGCGCCCCCGAAGACGCTCAGCAGGGTGACCCGGCGGGACACCTCCTCCTGGCGCTCCCGGTCGCGGGCGACCTGCCGGTAGGCCTCGGTCGCGGCCGTGGACAGCCGGTCGAGTACGCCCCAGAAGTGCGAGGACCGGTGCAGCAGGGCGGTGGCCCGTTCGCCGGTCCCGGCGCGGGCGATGGCCCACTCCCAGATCTCCAGCCCGCCGAGCCGGAAGGCGCGCAGCAGTGCGGAGAGCGGTACGCCGTGCTCGGCCTTGACGCGGCCGGCCCACCGGGCGGTCTCGTCGTCCACGCCGGGGCGGCCGTCGTCCCGGCCGCCGGCCTCCGTGCGCAGCACCGCCTCGATGTTGGCGCGGACGGTCGCGCGGAGCAGGTCCGGCGGTAGCCTGCCCTCGGGGGAGCTGAACTCGTCCTCGTTGATCTTCTCGATGGTCGCGTCGGTGAGGTCGTCGACCGAGCGGAGCAGCTCGGCGAAGACGTCGTCGAGGCCGGTGGTGTCGCGCATGCCACCACGCTAGTGCCGCGCCGGGCTTGTGCGGCGGCACAGCCGGGTCCGGCGGATTCTGCGGCACCCGCCCATAGCCGCGGGCCCGGATCTGCGGCATGGTGGCGTGGTTCGGAGAAGCTTGTGCACACACCCAAATCCCGTAGGACGACGCCCGCCTGTGCGGTCGTGATCGAGGGGGTCGCCATGACCGTCGCAGTTCCCGCAGGCAGCAATCCCGCAGGCGGCAGTCCCGTGGGCGGCAGTCCCGCAGCCGACCGCCCCTCAGCCGCCGAGCGGGCCGAGCTCGACGCGCTCCTCGCCGAGCTCGCCGAGGGCGAACGCCGCTGGGCGGCGACCCCGTTGGCCGAGCGGGTCGCCCTGCTCGACCGCGTCCACGCCGCCGTCGCCGCCGAGGCCGAGAGCTGGGTGCGGACGGCGAGCCGGATCAAGCAGCTGCCGGCCGACTCCCCGTTCACCGGCGAGGAGTGGATGTCCGGGCCCTACGCGCTGCTGACCTCGCTGGACGCGCTGGCCCGCACGCTGCGGGCGGTCGACGCGGGCCGCAGCCCGCTCGACGGCGCGCGCCTCGGGCAGGCGCCCGGCGGCCGGGTGAGCATCCCCGTCCTGCCGTTCACCGCCCACGACCGGCTGCTCCTCAACGGGTTCAGCGCCGAGGTGTGGATGCCGCCGCAGGTGGACGAGGCGACCGTGCGCCGCCAGGCCGGGCTCGGCGCGCTGGCCCCGGAGCGGACCACGGGCGTCGGCCTGGTCCTGGGGGCGGGCAACATCACCGCCATCGCGCCGCTCGACGTCCTGTACGAGCTGATCGCCCACAACCGGGTCGTCGTGCTGAAGCTCAACCCCACGCTGGGCGACCTGGAGCCGGTCTACCGGCGGGCGCTCGCGCCGCTGATCGAGCACGGTGTGCTGCGGATCGTCGCGGGCGGCGGCGAGGTCGGCGGCTACCTCGCCCACCACCCGGGCGTCGCGCACGTGCACATCACCGGCAGCCTCGCCACCCACGACGTGGTGGCCTTCGGCCCGGGGGAGGAGGGCCGGGCCCGCAAGGCCGCCGGCACCCCGCTCCTCGACAAGCCGATGACGAGCGAACTCGGCGGCGTCTCCCCGGTCATCGTCGTCCCCGGCGCCTGGAGCGAGGCCGACCTCCGCTACCAGGCCGAGCACATCGTCACCCAGCGGCTGCACAACAGCGGCCACAACTGCATTGCCTCGCAGCTGGTCGTGGTCAGCAGCGACTGGCCGCAGCGCGAGGCCTTCCTCGACCGGCTGCGGACCGCCCTGCGCCGGGCTCCGGCGCGCCCGGCCTGGTACCCGGGCAGCGCGCAGCGGCTGGCGGACGCGGCGGCGGCCCACCCGGGCGCCGAGTGGCAGGGCGCCGAGGGCTCGCGCCTGCTGGTCGACCTGGGCGACGGCCGGGGCGGCGGCGAAGGCACCGACGCGTCGGTGCTGGAGACGACGGAGTACTTCGCGCCGGTGCTCGGCGTGCTCAGCCTGCCCGGTACGGGCGCCGACTTCCTGGACCGGGCCGTCGAGACCGCCAACCGGGACCTCGTCGGCACCCTCGGGGCGAACATCCTCGTCGACCCCGCGACCCTCAAGGGCCTCGGCCGGGCCTTCGACGACGCGCTGGCCGCCCTGCGCTACGGCACGATCGCCGTCAACGCCTGGACGGCGCTGGGCTTCCTGGCCGCGACGGCCCCCTGGGGCGCCTTCCCCGGGCACACCGTGGACGACGCGCAGAGCGGGATCGGCGTGGTGCACAACGCCCTGCTGATCGACGGGCCGGAGCGGACCATCGTGCGGGGGCCGTTCCGGCCCTGCCCGCGGTCGCTCGCGGGAGGCGAGTTCGCGCTGTTCCCGAAGCCGCCGTGGTTCGTCACGGCGCGCAGCGCGGCTCTGACGGGCCGGCGGATCACCCGGTTCGCGATGAAGCCGTCCTGGGCGCGGATGCCCGCCGTGTTCGCCGCGGCCTACCGGGCCTGAGCGCCGCGGCCGTCCGGCCGGGCCCGAGCGCCCCGGCACTCAGGCCTGAGCGACACGTCCGGCCGGGCCCGAGCGCCCCGGCCGGGCGCTACGGCAGCTCCTGCTCGGCCCAGATGGTCTTGCCGCGCCGGGTGTAGCGGCTGCCCCAGCGGCTGCTCAGCTGCGCGACCAGGTACAGGCCGCGGCCGCCCTCGTCGGTGAGCCGGGCCCGGCGCATCCGCGGCTGGGTGGCACTGGGGTCGGAGACCTCGCAGGTCAGCCGCTCGGCGAGGATCAGCCGCACCTCGACCGGGCCGCCGGCGTACCGGATGGCGTTGGTGACGAGCTCGCTCAGCACCAGTTCGGTGGTGAAGACCAGGTCCTCCAGCCCCCAGGCGCGCAGCCGCGCGGTCGCCGTCTCCCGGACCCTGGCGACGGCGGCCGGGTCGGCCTCCAGCGACCAGGTGGCGGTGGACCCGGCCGGCACCGCACGGGTGCGGGCGAGCAGCAGCGTGACGTCGTCGGCGAGCCGGTGCGCGGGGAGGCCGGCCACGAGCTCGCGGCCCAGTTCCGGCAGCGGTGCGGTGACGGCGCCGGGGCGGGACATCCGGCGGCGCAGCTCGGCCATGCCCTCGTCGAGGTCGCCGCCGCTGCTCTGGATCAGCCCGTCGGTGTAGAGCGCGAGGACGCTGCCGGGGGCGACCTCGATCTCGGTCGCCTCGAACGGCAGGCCGTTGACGCCCAGCGGCGGGCCCGGGCGGACGGGGACGTACTCGACGGTGCCGTCGGGGGCGGCGACGGCGGGCGGCGGATGCCCCGCGGAGGCCATCGCGCAGCGCCGGGAGACCGGGTCGTAGACCGCGTACACGCAGGTGGCGCCGAACGGGTCGGACCGGTGGCGGGCGGACCACCCGTCCTCCTCCGGACCGTCGGCGTTCCCGCCCTCGACGAGCAGTTGGGAGACCAGGTCGTCCAGGTGCACCAGCAGCTCGTCCGGCTCCAGGTCGAGGTCGGCGAGGGTGCGGACGGCGGTGCGCAGCCGGCCCATGGTGGCGCTGGCCTCCAGGCCGTGGCCGACCACGTCCCCGGCGACCAGCGCGACGCGGGCCGAGGACAGCGGGATCACGTCGAACCAGTCGCCGCCGATGCCGCTGGCGCTGTCGGTGGGCAGGTAGACGCTGGCGGTGGTCACGGCGGCGGTCTCGGTCTGCGCGGGCGGCAGCAGGCTGCGCTGCAGGCTGACGGCGGCGCGGTGTTCGCGGGTGTAGCGGCGGGCGTTGTCCACGGCGAGGGCCGCGCGGGCGGCGATCTCGCGCAGCAGGTCGAGGTCGGCGGGTTCGTAGCCGGGCCGGCCGGGGGCGCGCCGGACGGTCACCCGGCCGAGGAGGCCGCCGCGGGCCCGGAGCGGGGCGGTCATCGAGGCGGGGGAGTCCGCGGCGGGCAGGTCGTCGGCGTCGACCAGGACGGTCTCCGCCGCCGCCGGTCCGGGACCGGCGGCCCCCGGGTCCGCCCCCGGTCCGTCCGGCACCGAGCCCGCGACGGCGGCGCGGCGCAGCAGCAGCCGCCCGTCCTGCCCGGGAGCGGGCTCCTCGCCGGTGAACACCGGCTCGGCGATCTCCACCACCGCCTGGTCCGCCAGCCCGGGAGCCAGGACGGCGGCCAGCTCCTCGGCCGTACCGGTGACGGAGAGCGACCCGCCGACGGCCGCGGTGGCGCGGTGCAGCACGGCCAGCCGCTCGCCGGAGCGGTGCAGCTCGGTGACGTCGTTGAACAGCGCGGTGACGCCGATGACCTGCCCGTCGGGGGCCTGCAGCCGGAACGCGGAGATCGCCATCACCACCCCGCCGCCCGGGTCCTGGACCGTCCGGACCAGATCTCCCGCCCGGACCAGCGGCCGACCCGTCCGCAGCACCTCCCGCAGCTGGCGCTCCACCGCCGTGGCGTCCGCCGCCGCGAGGAAGTCCCCCAGCCGGCGGCCGCGCAGATCCGGCGGGAGACCGGTGTACGGGAGCAGATGGGTGTTCGTCCGGACCAGCCGCAGCCGGTCGTCGAACACGGCGAGGCCCACCCGGTCCTGCAGGAACAGCTCCCGGGTGAACGCCTCGTCCTGGCGCCACTGGGCGACCAGCCCGTCGGGGGCCGCGAGGACGAAGTACCGGGCCTCGCCGGTCGGCTTCCCGGCGGCGCCGTCGGCCTCCGTGAGCGGCAGGACCTGGAAGACGATCCCCAGCTCCTCGCCCCGGCCGGACCGCAGCACCGCCCGGCCGGACCAGTTGCCCGCCGTCCGGTCCGCCAGCAGGCCGGTCCAGGCGGCCGGATCCGCGAGCAGCTCGCGCGCCGGGTGGCCGCAGACCTCGTCGGCGCGCAGCGACAGCAGCCTCCCGGCCTCCGGCGTCCAGCGGACGATCCGGCCGTCCGCGTCGAGCAGGGCCCCGGCCGCGCGGTCGGCGAACGGGAAGCGTCGGCTGTCCATGTGCGCACCTCGGATGGGTCGTGCTCCTCTCCGCCGGCCCGCCGCGAGCGCCCTCACTCACGCCCCTGCGGCGCGGCCCGGGACCTCTCCATCATCTCTCCGGTGGGCCCGGCCGCCAGTCACGGGCAGCGACGGGCCGCCCCGCCGCCCCGCGCCGGGCGCCGGCCGGCCGCCGACCGGCGCACCCGGATCGCGCCGTTCACGCCCCCGCCGCCGCGCGAGGGCTTCTCGCGGACGGGCCCTTATTGTACTGTCCGTCTAATAAGCGGGTGAGCGGGAACCCGCACCGGGCATGCACCTGGAGGCAGCCATGGCTCGTACCGGCACGGCGGCGGGAACCCCACGCCACACGCGCCACACCCCGGCCGACGACGACGTCTCGAAGCGACTGCTCGACTCGGCCGCGACGCTCTCCTACGACCCGGCGACCGAGATCGACTGGGACGCCCCGCTCCCCGAGGACGCCTACGGGCTCAACCCCGAGTGGAGCACGCTCTACGGCACCGCCCTGTGGGACGAGATGACGGTCGAGCAGCGGGTCACCCTCACCCGGCACGAGGTCTGCTCGATCATGAGCACGGGCATCTGGTTCGAGATGATCCTGCAGCAGATGGTGCTGCGCGATCAGTACCTGAAGGACACCGGGACGGCCGAGTTCAGGTTCGCGCTCACCGAGGTCGCCGACGAGTGCCGCCACTCGATCATGTTCGCGCGGGCCTGCGAGAAGATGGGCGCCCCGGCGTACCGCCCGGCCCGCTCGGTCGCCCACGCCGGCCGGGCCTTCAAGGCGCTCGCCACCGGTGAACTCGCCTACGGCGGGATCCTGGTGGCCGAAGAGGTGCTCGACGTCATGCAGCGCGACTGGATGCGAGGCGAGAACGTCCTGGAGATCGTCCGCGGGACGTCCCGGATCCATGTGGTCGAGGAGTCGCGCCACATGAAGTTCGCCCGCCAGGAGATCCGCGAACGACTGCGCGGCGCCGGCCGGGCGCGCCGGCGGGCCGCCGCCACCGGCATCGCCGCGGCCGCGTTCGTCATCGTCAGCAGCATGGTCAACCACGGCGTGTACGCGGCCGCCGGCCTCGACACCCGGCGGGCACTGGCCGAGGTCCGGGGCAACGAGCACCGCAAGGCGATGATGCGCACCAGCTCCCGGCATCTGATCGCCTTCCTCGCCGAGACCGGCCTGCTGACCGGCCCCTCCACGGCGATCTACCGCCGCATCCACATGCTCTGACCGCTCGGACCGCTCGGACCGCTCTGACCGCTCGGACCACCCGGACCGGCCGCCGGGCCGCGGGCCGCCGCCGCACCACCGGCGGCCCGCGCCGCGCCCCGACCGCACCACGCCGACCGCACCGCCGCGCCCCGACCGCCCCCCACGCAGCGAGGACCCACCCGGCCATGGCCTACGCGATCACCCAGACCTGCTGCAACGACGCCTCGTGCGTGTCCGTCTGCCCGGTCAACTGCATCCACCCCACCCCGGACGAGCCGGAGTTCGGCCGCACCGAGATGCTGTTCATCGACCCGGTCGCCTGCATCGACTGCGGCGCCTGCGCCGACGCCTGCCCGGTGGACGCCGTCCGCCCCGTCGACCGGCTCACCGGACCGGACACCGTCTTCGTCGAGCTCAACCGCACCTACTACCGGGACCACCCCAGCGACCACGCCTGGCGGGCGCCCACCTTCCCCCGCAGCCTGCCGAACGGCCTGGGGACCCTGCGGATCGCCGTCGTCGGCACCGGCCCCTCCGCGGGCTACACCGCGCAGTCGCTGCTGCGCAGCACCGGCGCCGAGATCACGATGATCGACCGGCTGCCGGTCGCCGGCGGGCTGCTGCGCCACGGCGTCGCCCCCGACCACCCGGCGACGAAGCGGATCGGCGAGGGCTTCGCGAGCGTCTTCCACGACCCCCGCCTGCGGGTCCACCTCAACGTCGAGGTCGGCCGGGACCTCACCCACGCCGAACTGGCCGCCCACCACCACGCGGTCGTCTACGCCGTCGGCGCCAGTGCCGACCGCAGGCTCGGCCTCCCCGGCGAGGACCTCCCCGGCAGCCTGCCCGCCACCACCTTCGTCGGCTGGTACAACGCGGAGCCCACCGTGCCGGCCGACGCCGTCGACCTCTCCGCCGAGCGGGTCGTCGTGATCGGCAACGGCAACGTCGCGGTGGACATCGCCCGGATCCTGCTCTCCGACCCGGACCGGCTCGCCACCACCGACATCGCCGACCACGCCCTGGCGGCGCTGCGCACCAGCCGGGTGCGCGAGGTGGTCCTGCTCGCCCGGCGCGGGCCCGAACAGGCGGCCTGGACCCGGCCGGAGTTCCTGGCGCTGCGCCACCTGCCGGGCGTGGAGCTGGTCGTCGACGACCACCCGGAGGTCCGGGCCGCCGTCGCGGCCGCCCCGCCGGACTCCAAGGCCGCGCTGCTCGCCGGACTCCCGCTGGAGAGCGTCGACTGGTCCGCGGCGCCGCGCCCCGGCCGACGGATCGTGCTGCGCTTCCTCGCCGCGCCCACCGCCCTGCTCGGCGACGGCAGGGTCGAGGCGCTCCAGGTCGAGGCGGCCCAAGTCGAGGCAGCCCGGGGCGGGGCGGCCCAAGTCGAGGCAGCCCGGGGCGGGGCGGCCCGGGTCGAGGCGGCCCGGGGCAGGGCGGTCCAGGGCGGTCGGAGCGCCGCCGCCGACGGGCCGGAGACCATCCGGGCCGGCGCCGTCGTGCGCTCCATCGGCCACCGGGGCGTGCCGGTACCGGGCCTGCCCTTCGACGAGGCCGCCGCGACCGTCGCGCACCGCGGTGGCCGGATCGTCGACCCGGCCACCGGCCGGCCGCTGCCCGGGGCGTACGTGGTGGGCTGGGCCAAGCGCGGCCCCTCCGGCGGCATCGGCGCCAACCGGGCCTGCGCGCAGGAGACCGTGGACGCCCTGCTGGACGACGCCGCCGCCGGAGCCCTGCCCGCCCCGACCGGCACCCGCCGGGAGCTGGACCGGCTGGTCCGCCGCCGCCGGCCGGACGCCGTCGGGCTGAAGGAGCTGCGGGCCGTCGACCGCACCGAGCGCGCCCTCGGCGAGGCGGCCGGCCGCCCCCGGGTCAAGCTCGCCACCATCCCCGAACTCCTCGCCGCCGGCCGCCGCTGAGGTCCGACCGGGGGCCCGAGCGGCCGAGGAGGCGTCAGGCGGCCGGCTTGACGGCGGTGTGGACGTACCAGGCGATGTACTGCCGGACCCCGTACATCTCCACGACCGAGCGCATGTTGAGCCACTTCTCGGCCGGCCCCCACGAGCGCAGCAGCGCGTAGGGGACACGGAAGTACGTGTACAGCGCCTCCGCGGTCGGGGCGTAGTTCGCGGTGGCGTCGAGGGCCTCCTCGACCTGGAACCCCGCCTCGGTGAGGAGCCGTTCCAGGTTGCCGGCGTGGTAGCGCTTGGCGCCGGGGAACACCATGTCGTCCAGGTACCGTTCGAGCACGGCCCGGTCCCGGGCGCCCATCTCCTCCAGCGGGACGGTGCTCATCGGGCCGAGCAGCACCAGCCGGCCGCCCGGGCGAAGCACCCGGTGGAACTCGGCCAGGGCCCGCTCCGGGGCGTAGGAGTGGACGAGGGTCTCCATCGAGTAGGCGCCGTCGAAGGACGCGTCGGGGAACTCCAGCCGGTGGTAGTCGCCCCAGGAGAAGGCCGTCCGCCCCTCCAGCGCCGCCCGCGCGCTGAGCTTGCGGGCCTCGCGCACATGGAAGTCCAGGACGTCGACCCCGGTGACCGCCAGCCCGAACCGGGCCGCCATCGCCCGTGCCACCACCCCCGCCCCGGAGCCGGCGTCGAGGACCCGGGCACCCGCGGGCAGGGCGAGTTTGCGCCCCAGCACGTCCTCCAGCCGCCGTTGGGCCCGCCAGCAGCGCCACTTGGACTGTCCGGGCTCCGTCCACCCCCAGTGCCGGGCGTTCCTGGCCACCATCGTGTAGAACAGTCGGCTTCCCGGCCGTCCGTAGACCCGCCGCAGCCCGGTGAGATCGAGCTCCTCAGTGACCATGCGCACAAGCTAGCGCCACCGCTGGTACGGGTCGGCGCGCCACGCGACACGGGTCATCTGATGGGACGCCACCCGGAGAGGGGCCGCCCGCCGCGGGGTCCGGACCGGGGGAGCCGCCGCAGGTGCGGTCAACGGCCGTGAACTGCAGCGCCATTGGCGTCGGTGAGGGGGCCGGGGCCTGAGCTCCCCGGGGGTCCGGTCGGCGCCGTGTCCTCCGTGCACGGCGCCGACGTGGGGAGCGGCGCCGTGCACCCGGGCGGGGCGCCGACGTGGGGGTCGGGCCGCCCCGGAGAGGGCCGGTACCACTGCCACCGGGGCCGTTGTCCGGCACCCGGCGACCACCACCGGCGCGCGGGCGGACGGCGCCGTCGGGGAGCCCGGCGCGGCTTCGATGGATCCCCCCATCCGCCCCGCCCCCCTTGCCCCTCCGGCGGTGCCGCAGCCCCGCGCCACGGAGATCGTGACAGTCGAGTAGGTGTTCGCACACTGCCAGGATCCGGCAATCTTGACGCCGCTTTGACACCCCGGATCGGGCACCCGGACCGGACGCCTTGGCCGAACACCCGGGGCGTCTCAGAGCGGCTGCTCCGGCCAGTCGAGCAGCCGGGCGCCCATCGCCGCCGTCTCCAGCGTGTAGCGGTGCAGCGCGATCGCCGGGTCGTAGCCGGTCAGCGTCCGGATCCGCTCCAGCCGGTAGCCGAGCGTCCGCACGCTCAGCCCCAGGCGGCGGGCGGCCTCCGCGTTGACGTAGCCCGTCTCGGCCTGCACGGCCAGGGTGTCCAGCAGCGGCCGCGCACCGCCCCGGGCCGCCGTCAGCGGGCCCAGGACGCTGCGCACCAGGTCGGCCATCGCCGCCCGGTCGCGCATCAGCACCGGGAACACCAGCAGCTCCGCGGCCTTCAGCCACCGGGCGGGCAGACCCAGCCGATCGGCGTAGTCCAACGCGCCGAGCGCCTCCTCGTAGCTGCGCGCCACCCCGCTCGCCCCGGAGTGACGGCGGCCGGTCGCCACCCGCAGCACCGGGCGGAAGCCGGTGCCCGGACCGAGCACCAGCTCGGCGAACGCCTCCAGCACCGCGCGCTCGCAGTCGGGCGCGATGCAGACCAGTCGGCCGTCCTTGCTCGTGACCAGGACGTCCCGCTCGCCGAACCGTCCGACCAGCTCCCGCTCCACCCGGTGCACCAGCGGGTGGGCGTCCTCGAACGGGTCCTCGCCGACCGCCACCGCCACCGCGTGCGAACCCGCCGGCCGCAGCCCGAACCGTTCGGCCCGCTCGGCGAGCAGGCCGAGGTCGCCGCGGCCGTACAGCAGGTCCGCGATGAACTCGCGCCGGGCCGACTCCTCCTGGCGGACCGCCATCCGCTGGGCCCGCTCGTGCCCCTCGCCGAGCGCGGCCAGCGCGCCGTCGGTGGCGGCGAGGACGGCGTCGCCGGTGCGGCGCAGCTCGGCGACGGTGGTCGCGGCGGAGATCCCGGGCAGCGTCCGCCAGGCCTGTCGGGTGGCGCCGAGGCAGTGGGCGACCAGTTCACGCAGTCCGTGCCCGGCCTCGGCGCTGCGCTCGCCCAGGGTGCGCAGGCTCTCCAGCTCGGCCCGGCGCAGCAGTCGGCCGGTGCGGGAGACGTCGGCCAGCAGGCCGAGGTAACGGTCGCTCAACTCGGCGGGTACGCGCTGCTGCCGGCCCGCCATGCTGGTCTGCTCCGCCCCTGAACGCCCGGTCCTCCGGGCCCGGACTCTACCGGACCCCCGGGCGGCGGCCCCCGTGGGGCCCGGCCGACCGGGGGCGGGCTCAGAACCGGATCTCGGGGGCCTGGAGGACGATGCGCAGGCTCTCGTCCGCGCGGTCCGCGTCGATCTCGTGGCGGAGCCAGACGTTCTGCAGGGCGTCCTCCTGCGAGCCGTCGGACACCGTCACCCAGAGCAGCAGGCCCCAGAGCACCGCCGGTGCGTGCCCGGCGAGCTGGACGCCGATGCCGACCGGCACCGCGACGCCGATCCGGGAGGGCGGAGCCTGTTCGAAGTCGGGCGGGGCGAAGTCCGAGGCGTCCTCGCCCGCGAGGCAGACCGGGGTCTCGGTGACCTTCAGCCAGTGCACCTCCACGCCGTCGGCGATCCGCCCGAGCGCGACCGACAGCCAGCCGCGCACCGTCCCCTCCGGGTCGGGCAGCCAGCTCAGCGGCCCGTCCGGGTCGGTCGCCCGGGCGAGGTCGTCCTTCGGCGGGCCGAAGTGCTCGTTCTCGACGGCCTCACCGATCACGTTGCCGTCCCGGTCCACCTGCCACCAGCGCCGGATCGACTCGGGCGGCGCCCAGGTCTCGGAGGAGTACTCCCCGGCGACCTCGTAGATCCAGGAGCCGCCGCCCTCCGGCAGCGGCGGGTCCTGCGGCCCGACCGGGCGCATCGTGGCACGCGGCGGCGCGTCCTGCGGTGTGGCCTGCGCCGCGTCCTGCGGCGCGGCCGCCCGGTCCCGGCGCTTGCGGCTGAAGATCCCCATCCCGCACCCTTCCCCCCTCGACTGCGGGGGATTCTGCCCCAGGAGGCGGGTCGGCAGACCGGTAATCGGGGAATTCGCCGACCGGGCCGTGGATCTGACGAAGCGTCACCGTCCATGGATTCCACAGCCACCCCTGCCGTCCCCGTGGCCGCTTCCGTCACTCGGCGGCGAGGGGCTTCCCGTACACCGAGGAGCTGCGCCGGACGGTCATCCCCACCCGCTCGTAGAGCGACAGCGCGCCGGTCTCCGAGTGCGTCCACAGGGTGCACGTCCGCCGCCCCCGCAGGTGGAAGGCGCGGAACGACTCCCGCAGCAGCACCCGGGCGATCCCCCGGTCGCGGTGGTCACGCCGTACGGCGACCCGCTCGACGTACCCCTCGCCGGTGCCCGGGACGTCCAGCGCCAGCACCGCGCCGACCATCTCGCCGCCGGCGAACGCCACCGGCGACAGCGCCGGTACGAAGGTGTCGCGCTCGACGGTGTGCAGCGCCCACTCCGGGTAGGACTTCCGCCGCGGCTGCCACTCGTCGAACGCGTCCTCGGTGAGCAGGTACGCGGCCTGCTCGTCCCCGGCCCGGAACGGCCGCACCGTGACGCCGGCCGGCGGGTCGGGCACCGCCGGCTCGGCGGACATGGCGAACTCCAGCTGCCACTCGGTGACGAAGGCCCCGTAGCCGCGGGAGCGCAGCAGCCCGACGGCGGCCCGGTCGCCGTCCGGCACCGTCTGGGAGAGCCGCAGGCCGCCCGCCTCGCGGGCCCGCGCCTCCACCCAGTCGAGCAGTCGGCCGCCCAACCCCCGCCCCCGGTGGGCGGGGTGGACGTCGACCTTGCTGCGCCGCCCGTTGTGCACCCAGGCGCGGCCGGCGAGCCGCCCGGACCGGTCCTGGACGAGCAGGGTGTCGAGGGCGGGGTCGAGGCCGGGCAGGGCGAGGTCGGCGGCGACGCCGTCGGCCCCGCTCTCGGCGCGCCCGAGCAGCTCGCGCTCGCAGGCGGCGACCAGGTGGTGGATCTCGGGGGCGTCGGCGACGGTCGCCGCCCGGCTCCGGTACCGGTCCGGGAGGGGCGGGAGCGAGAGGTGGGCCATGGTGCGACTCTGCGCCATCCCCGCCGGGTCTGTCGACCGCTTTCCCGGCCCGCCGGGTCGGCGGTCCGGCCCCCGCGGAGGCCCCGCGGAGGAGGGTCACCCGGCGGCCGGGGCCTCCACGGCGTTGTTCTGGCCGGCCACGATCCGCCAGCCCTCCTCCTGGCGGGCGACCACGTACAGCGCGGCGCCGCGCGCGCCCTCGACGGGGTTGCCGTCGGCGTCGGTGGGCGTCTGCGCCACGTTGACGGCGATCACCTCGGGCGCGATCTCCAGCAGCTTGACCACCTCGTACCGCGCGTACGAGTCGCTCAGGAAGCCCTTCATCGCCGGGGCGCTGAACTCGGCGATCGCCGCACGCCCGTCCAGCCGGGTGCCCCTGGCGTTGGTCCAGGACGTCCGCTCGGCGAACCAACCCGCCAGCGCGACCGGGTCCTTGTCGTTGAACGCCTTCTCCAGCCCCCTGACGACACCGGCCACCTCGGCCTGTGTCCGCGTCGGGACCGCCCCCGCCGGCTGTGCGTCCTTCGCCATGGCCGTACCCCTCTCGATACCGGATCCCCTCCGGAGCCGGCGGTGATCGCCGCTGGTCCCCATCCCACAACCTGAAGCGCGGTTGAGGTCAACCCCGGTCGGCAGCACGGGAACCGGCCCGTCCTCCGCGCGGCGCACGGCCGCCTCGCCACCTCCCCCGTGGGGGTGAGCCGGTCCCGTCCGTCGGAGGACGCGGGAGCGGTGGTGGCGCTGCGACCTTGGGAGCGGAAGCAGTCGCAACGGCCCGTCGACCGGGCCCGCTGTCGGGGAGGACGCATGAACGCCCGCACGATGTCGAGGAGTCTGCACGGCCGGACGGCGCAGGGGGTGCCGCGCTGGGCGGTGCTCGCCGCCTACGCCACCACGCTGACGGCGCTGCCCTCCTGCGTCTGGCGGATCGCCGCCATGATCTTCGACGTGCCGCTGCTGGAGCACCGTCCCGACCTCCAGGGCTCGCCGGCCCTCTCGGCGGGGTGGTGGTACATCATCGCGCTGAGCGTGGTCAGCGAGGCGCTGGCCTTCCTCGCGGTCGGGCTGGTCGCCGAGTGGGGGCAGGTCTGGCCGCGCTGGATCCCGGGCCTGGGCGGCCGCCGGGTGCCGACGCTCGCCGCCGTCATCCCGGCCGGGCTCGGGGCGACGCTGCTGATGGTCTTCCCGTACGCGATGGTGATGTTCGCCTTCGGGCTCACGTTGACCGGGGAGCCGGGCGGCGTGATCACGCACGGCTGGCAGACCGTGGTGTTCTGGGCCGCCTACCTGCCGCTGGCCGCCTGGGGGCCGCTGCTGGGCGTGCTGACCGTGCACTACTACCGCCGTCGCCGCCGCGCCGCCGCTCCCGGGCCGGCCGGGCTCGCGCGGGCCGCCTGACGGTCGGCCGCTGCCGGGACCCGGCCGCCCCCGGCGGGTGTGCGGACCCGTCGGGGGCGGAGCATCGGAGGGGTGGAGCTCAGAGGGGGCGCGGGTGCGCGGACCGCAGGGGGATCACGCCGCGATCCGTCGCGCCGGGTCGTAGGCCCCCCGCACCCGCGCCTGGGCGGCCTCGCCCGCGCCGAGGTGGTCGAGGCCGAGCAGCGCGGCGCCCAGCACCGGCGGCGCGACGACCACGCGCGGCTCCGCCAGCGGCGCGGCCGCGGCCAGCCGGGTCGTCACGTTGTCGAGCAGCAGCGGCTGCCGTGAGGCGAGCACGCCGCCGCCGAGCACCACGGGCGTCGGCTCGTCCAGCAGCTCCAGCCGGCCGAGGGCGACGACGGCGAGCCGGGTGATCTCGTCGGCCTGCCGGTCGATCAGCTCCAGCGCCACCGGGTCGCCCGCCCCGGCGACCGCGAACAGCACCCGGACGATCTCGTGCAGCCGCACGGACGGCAGGTGCCCGAGGTGGATGGCCTCGGCGACCGCGCCGGTACTGGGCAGGCCGAAGTGCTCGGCGATGGCCCGGGCGAGCGCGGTGGGGCCGCCGCGGCCGTCCTCGGCCCGGACGGCGTGCCACATGCTGTTCATGGCCAGTCCGCTGCCGCCGCCCCAGTCGCCGGTGAGCTCGCCGAGGGCGGGGAAGCGGGCGGTGCGGCCGTCGGGGAGCAGGCCGACGCAGTTGATGCCGGCGCCGCAGACGACGGCGATGCCGCGCGGGCCGTCGGTGCCGGCCCGCAGCAGGCCGAAGGTGTCGTTGGCGACGGTGTTGGTGGCGCCCCAGGGGTGGGACTCCAGCGCGGTGCGCAGGGCCTCCTCCTCCACCGGGAGGTCGGCGTTGGCGAGGCAGGCGCTGACGTGGGTGGTCAGGACACCGCTGCGGAAGGACAGTCCGGCCGCGGCGGCGGCCTCCTCGACGAGGGGGGCGAGGCCGGCTACCGCTGCCGCGCCGCCGACCTTCTGCGGGGCGAAGCCGCCGCCGCGGGCGGAGCCGAGGACGGAGCCGTCGGCGCCGATCAGGGCGACGTCGGTCTTGGAGTTCCCGGCGTCGATGGCGAGAACGCCGGGCAGGAGTGGTTCGGGCTGGTGGGTCATCAGGTCCCCGCGGCTCGTACGTGGCCCGGCCGTTGTCCCCGGCCGGGGGTGGTCGGTCTCCTCGCGGCCCGGCCCGCGACTCCCCGGGACGGGGGCGCGGGCCGGACGCGGCGGGCGGGTCACGCCCAGGCGAGGTGCTCGCGGTTGTGGGCGAGCAACCGGTCCGTGAGCTGGTCGGCGCGTTCGATCTGGCCGACCAGCGGGTGGGAGAGCAGGGCGTCGAAGACGCGGTCGCGCCCGCCGTGCAGCGCGGCGTCGAGCGCGAGGTGCTCGTACGCGGTGACGGCGGCGATCAGGCCGGCGTACAGCGGCTCGACCGGCCGCTGCGGCAGCGGGCGCACCCCGGCGGCGTCGACCTCGGCCGGGACCTCGATGACCGCGTCGTCCGGCAGGAACGGCAGCACACCGTCGTTGCGGGTGTTCACGACCTGCACGGACGTCCCGCCGTCGGTGCCCAGCAGCGAGGCGATCAGCTGGACGGCGGCCTCGGAGTAGAACGCGCCGCCGCGCTTGGAGAGCAGCTCCGGCTTGGTGTCCAGGGCCGGGTCGGCGTACAGCTCCAGCAGCTGCCGTTCGATCGCGGCGACCTCGGCCGCCCGCGAGCCCTTGGCCTTCAGCTCCTCCACCACCTGGTCGTGCTGGTAGAAGTAGCGCAGGTAGTAGGAGGGCACGACGCCGAGGCGCTCGATCATCGGCTGCGGCAGCAGCAGCTCCTGGGCGATGTCCTTGCCGAAGCCGGCCAGCAGCTCCGGCAGCACCTCGCGTCCGGTGGCCGAGCCCGGTGCGTCGAGCAGGGTGACGCCGCGCTCCCAGGTCAGGTGGTTGAGCCCGACGTGGTCCAGGCGGATCAGCTCGGGGGCCACGCCCAGGTGCTTGGCGAAGCGCCGCTGGAAGCCGATCGCGACGTTGCACAGGCCGACGGCCTTGTGGCCGGCGCTCTGCAGGGCGCGGGTCACGATGCCCACGGGGTTGGTGAAGTCGACGATCCAGGCGTCGGGGTTGGTGCGGCGGACCTTCTCGGCGATGTCCAGCACCACCGGGACGGTCCGCAGCGCCTTGGCCAGCCCGCCCGCGCCGGTGGTCTCCTGGCCGACGCAGCCGCACTCCAGCGGCCAGGTCTCGTCCTGGTTGCGGGCCGCCTGCCCGCCGACCCGCAGCTGGAGCAGGACGGCGTCGGCGTCCTGGACGCCCGCCTCGACGTCGGTGGTGGTGGTGACGACGGCCCCGTGCCCCTGCCGGGCGAAGATCCGCCGGGCCAGCCCGCCGATCAGCTCCAGCCGGTCGGCGGCCGGGTCGATCAGCACCAGCTCGCCGACCGGCAGGGTGTCGCGCAGCCGGGCGAAGCCGTCGATCAGCTCGGGGGTGTACGTCGACCCGCCGCCGACGATTGCCAACTTCAGTGCGGACATCAGCCCTTGACCCCTGTCAGTGTCACGCCTTCGATGAAGGCCTTCTGTGCGAAGAAGAAGAGGATGATCACCGGCGCCATCACCAGCAGGGTGGCGGCCATGGTGAGGTTCCAGTTGGTGTGGTGGGCGCCCTTGAAGGACTCCAGGCCGTAGGAGAGCGTCCAGGCGGCGGGGTTCTCGCTGGCGTAGATCTGCGGGCCGAAGTAGTCGTTCCAGGCGTAGAAGAACTGGAACAGCGCGACGGCGGCGATGGCCGGCTTGGCCATCGGCAGCACGACCCTGACCAGGGTGCGCAGGTCGCCGCAGCCGTCGATCCGGGCCGCCTCGATGTACTCCTTGGGGATGGTCATCAGGAACTGGCGCAGCAGGAAGATCGAGAACGCGTCGCCGAAGGCCATCGGGATGATCAGCGGCCAGAGCGAGCCGGAGAGGCCCATCTGCTTCGACCAGAACAGGTACATCGGGATGACGGTGACCTGCGGCGGCAGCATCATCATCGCGATGACCGCCATCAGGGCCAGGTTGCGGCCCCGGAACCGGAACTTGGCGAGCGCGTACGCCACCGGGAGGCTGGAGACGACGGTGAGCACGGTGCCGAGTCCGGCGTACAGCAGCGTGTTGCGCCACCAGGTCAGGAACCCGGGGGTCTCCCACACCTTGGAGTAGTTGCCCCACTCCCAGGAGGTGGGCCAGTAGTCGGTGGTGAGCGCCTGGTTGTCCGTCATCACCGAGGTGAGGAAGGCGAAGACGAATGGCAGCAGGAAGAACAGGGTGGCGGCGATCGCCAGCGAGTGGACGGCCACCCAGTTGAGCGCGGCGCGCCGGCGGGCGGCCCGGTGGGCGGCGCTGCGGGTGCCGCCGGACCGCGAGGTGCCGGGCTTGTGCGCGGGGGCCTCGGTGAGCGTGGTGCTGAGAGTCATGATCGTGTCCTCACTCGTCCGCTAGTCGTCGTTCGCCATGAAGCCGGACTTGCGGCGCAGCAGGATCGAGGTGACGGCCATCGAGATGGCGAACAGCACCAGGGCGACGACGCAGGCCGCGCCGTAGTTGAAGTGCTGGAACCCGAGGTTGTAGACCATCTGCGGCAGGGTCCAGGTGGAGCCCTGCGGGAAGCCGGGCTCGAACTGCTGCCCGGAGTTGCCGGCGATGCCGCCGGCGACCTTCCCGGCGACGATCGCCTGGGTGTAGTACTGCATGGTCTGGATGACCCCGGTGACCACCGCGAACATGATGATCGGCGAGATGTTCGGCAGGGTGACGTACCGGAAGCGCTGGAACGACCCGGCGCCGTCCAGCTCGGCCGCCTCGTACTGCTCCTTCGGGACGTCCAGCAGGGACGCCATGAAGATGACCATCAGGTCGCCGATGCCCCACATGGCCAGCATGGTGAGCGCGGGCTTCGACCAGGTCGGGTCGGCGAACCAGCCGGGCTGGGGCAGGCCGATCTCGCCGAGGAAGTGGTTGACCGGTCCGGTGCCGGGGTTGAGCAGGAAGGCGAAGGACACGGTGGCGGCCACCGGCGGTGCCAGGTACGGAAGGTAGAACGCGGTGCGGAAGAAGCCGGCGCCGGTCTTGACCTTGGTGATGAGCAGCCCGATGCCGAGACCGAACGTCACCCGCAGCGACACCATGATGACGACGAGCCAGAGCGTGTTGCGCAGGCCCTGCCAGAAGGACGGGTAGTCGTTGAGGACGTAGTCCCAGTTCTTCAGGCCGCTGAAGGCGGGGGCGCTGAAGCCGTTGTACTTCATGAAGCTGAAGTAGACGGTGGAGATCAGCGGGTACAGGAAGAAGACGCTGAACCCGATCAGCCAGGGGGAGAGGAAGGCGAGGGTGCGGGCCGCCTCCCGGCGGCGCTTCCGGCGCAGCAGGTGCTGCGTGGAGGGCGCCGCCGGGTCGGTGGATCCGGTGCCCTTGCGGGTGCCGAACGCGAGTGACATGGGAGCTCCGTTGGGCCGCTGGCTACTTGGCCTGGGCGATGGCGGCGTCGATCTCCTTGGCGGTGGCCGCGAGGCCGGCCGGGAGGTCCTTCTGCTGGCCGGACTCGTAGGCGTAGCCGAGGTTCTGCAGCGAGACGATGTAGGCGCCGCCGTTGACGCTCGCCGGGGTGGTGCCGGAGTGCTGGTTCTTGGCGATGTCCAGGAAGGTCTTGAAGTTCTGGTCGGTGATCAGCTTCGGCGAGTTGAGCGCCTCGAAGGTGCTCGGCACGTTGTGGATCGCGTTGGCGAAGCTGACCACCGCGTCGGTGTCGGTGGTCAGGTACTTGACCAGCTCCCAGGAGGCGGCCTGCTTCTTGCTGCTGCTGGCGATGCCGACGATGGTGCCGGTCTGGTAGCCGCGGCCGTAGGTGGCGAGCTGGTCGTCCGGCACCGGGAACGGCGCGGTGGCCCACTCGAAGTCGGGCTTGTTCTCGGCGAGCGAGGCGGTGCGCCACTCACCGTCGATGGCCATCGCGACCTGGCCGGTGTGGAACGGGTTCTTGGCGCTGAACTCCTCGCCGAAGGTGGCGCGGAACTTGTCCAGCTTGTCGTAGCCGCCGAGCTTGTCGACCAGGCCCTTCTGCCAGTTCAGCATCGAGGCGACCTTGGGGTCGGAGGCGAGGTTCGACTTGCCGGAGCCGTCGAAGTAGCTCGGGCCCCACTGGCCGAGGAAGTGCTCGGTGGTCGACTCGTAGCCGTGGTACAGCGGCATGAAGCCGAGCTGCTTGAAGCTGTCGCCCTCGGGGACGGTCAGCCTGGTGACGGCGTCCGCGAACTCGCTGAAGGTCTTGGGCGCGGCGGTGATGCCGGCGTTGGCGAAGGCGGTCTTGTTGTAGTACAGGCCGAAGGCGTCGCCGAGCAGCGGCAGGGCGCACTGGTTGCCCTCGAACTGCGAGTAGTTGAGCATCGCGGCTGGGAAGGTCTTCGCGGCGTCGATCTTGTCCTTCTCCAGGAAGGGCTTGAGGTCGGCGAAGGCCTTGGTCGAGCAGAACATGCCGACGTTGTTGGTGGTGAAGGAGGAGACCACGTCCGGGGCGGAGTCGCCGCCGGCCCGCAGCGCCTGGTTGACCTTGTCGTCGGCGATGTTGCCGACCACCTTGACGTGGATGTTCGGGTGGGCCTTCTCGAAGGCGGCGATGTTGGCGCTGATCGCCTTCACCTCGGAGTCCTGGCTCCAACCGTGCCAGAAGGTGATGGTGACGTCCTTGCCGGAGGCCGAGTCGTCGCTGCCGCCGGCGTCGTTGGTGCCGGTGCAGGCGGTGGCGAGCAGGGCCAGTACGGCGCTGCCGGTGACGGCGGCGATCGTCCGGCGGCTTCTGCGGGAGGTGGAGTGCACTTCGAGATCCTCCTGGGGGTGCGCGGGCAGGCGTCATTGCCTCTGGTCCCGCGTTGGGGGGCTGGGGGAGAGGTGTGCAGGGTCTTCTTCGGTGCAGGTGGGAGCTGTCTGCGGGGTGGTGCGGGGGCGGGCGGTAGTTCGGTGCGGCGGTAGTTCGGTGCGGCAGTACTTCGGTGCGGCGGTACTTCAGTGCGTGGAGAAGACCGCCTCGCGGGCGGCTGCCAGGGCGCGTTGCAGGGCGCCGATCAGGACGGGCGAACCGGGCAGGGCACTGCTGCGGACTTCCGGCCGGGCGATCGAGATCCTGGCCAGCTCCTCCTCGACGAGTGCGCGCAGCCGTTCGCCGCCCGCGCTCGGCACGCCGCCGGAGACCACCACCAGCTGGGGGTCGACGACGGCGACGATCACGGCCAGGCCGACGGCGAGCCGGCCGGCCAGCTCGGCGAGGAACTCGTCACCGGCACCCGGGGTCTCCAGGGCCAGGGCGAGCGACTCCTCGGCGGTGGGGGCGGCGAGCCCGTGCCGGCGGGCCAGCGCCTTGACGGCGGGCGCGCCGACGAGCTCCTGGAAGCCGCCGGAGTTGCGGCGCCGGGCGTCCCGCACGAACGGTGAACCGGGCACCGGCATGTAGCCGACCTCCCCGGCGCCGCCGGTGAAGCCGCGGTGCAGCCGGCCGGCGATCACGATCGCTGCGCCGGTGCCCTCACCGGCCCAGAGCAGGACGAAGTCCTCGAACCCGCGGGCCGCACCGGACGCCTGCTCGGCGACGGCGGCGAGGTTCACGTCGTTCTCGATCGACACCGGCGCGCCGACCGCCTCGGAGAGCTCCTGCGCCAGCCGCGGCGCGTGCCAGCCCGGCAGGTGGGAGGCGTAGCGCAGCTTGCCGGTGACGGGGTCGGGCGCGCCGCCGACACCGATCACGACGTTGCCCAGGGCGTCCTCCGCGAGTCCGGCCGCGCGGACGGTCTCGGCCACCGCCGCGGCGACCCCGGGGACGGTGCCGGCGGCCGGCCAGCCCTTGGTCGGCACGACGTGCTCGGCGAGGGTGACGCCGGTGATGTCGGCCACCGCGATCCGCACGTGGCTGTTGGTGACGTCCAGTCCGGCGACGTAGCCGGCTGCCGGATTCACCTGGTACAGCTGCGCGTTGGGACCCGGGCCGCCCGCCGTGGTGCCGACCGGCAGGACCAGCCCGGCGGCCTCCAGACGGGCCAGCAGCTGGGAGGCGGTGGGCTTGGACAGGCCGGTCAGGGTGCCGATCTGGGTGCGGGAGAGCGGGCCGTTCTCCAGCAGCAGTTCGAGGGCGGCTCGGTCGTTGATGGCGCGCAGCAGGCTGGGGGTGCCGGCGAGGGGGGCCTTGGCGGTCGTCTTGGTCACGCGCGGAATCCTCCTCTTCCAGCTGGTCCCGGTAGCCCCCGGGTGGGGTTCGGGCGAACTGTTAGGAAACTTTCCAGTCGCTTGAGAAAGGACCGTACGGTCCCCGTCCGGAGGGTGTCAATGGTCCCTCCCGCGGTGGATGCCGAAGCGTTACCGGGCAGCACGGAGCCCCGCCTCCCGAGGGGGGAGAGCGGGGCTCGCGTCCGGTTCCGGCCGGTGTCGGGCACGCTCCGGCGGGGCGTCAGGGCCGGGCGTCAGAGCCGGGCGTCAGGGCGTCTTGCCGCCGTCGTCGCCCGGCTTCACCGGTGCCGGTATCGGCGCCGTGGCCAGATAGCGCGGCGAGGCCGGGTCGGCCAGCGCGGACGGCGGCGCCGCGTCGGTCGGCGCCGGCACCGAGGCGGTGGCCAGCACCATCGCGGAGGTCGCACCACCCGCGGCCGCGGCGGCCGCGGCCGCCGCCGGGACCTCCTCCTTGACCTTGATCCCGGCCAGGTCGAAGGCCGTCTTCAGCCGCTGGCGCAGCGCCCGGGCCACCGACAGCGACTTGCCCGGGGCGGTCCGGGCCTCGACCCGCAGCACCACCGAGTCGACCGCCACCGACTCCACGCCCAGGACCGTCACCGGCGCCCAGACCAGCTCGTCGAACGGCGCCTCCTTGGCCAGCGTCTCCGCCGTCTCCCGGATCAGCGCCTCGACCTGGATCAGGTCCTCCTTGTACCCGACCTGCACGTCCACCGAGGCCGTCGACCAGCCCTGGCTCATGTTGGCGATCCGCTTCACCTCGCCGTTGCGGATGTACCAGATCTCACCGCCCGCGCCGCGCAGCTTGGTCACCCGCAGGCCGACCTCCAGCACCGTGCCGGTGGCCACCCCGGTGTCGATCTCGTCGCCGACGCCGTACTGGTCCTCCATGATCATGAAGACCCCGGACAGGAAGTCCGTGACCAGGTTGCGCGCGCCGAAACCGATCGCCACACCGGCCACACCGGCACTCGCCAGCAGCGGCGCCAGGTTCACCCCGAGCGCCGCCAGCACCATCAGCGCGGCCGTCCCCAGGATGCTGAAGGAGGCCACGCTGCGCAGCACCGAGCCGATCGCCTCCGAGCGCTGCTGCCGGCGCTCCGGGTTGACCACCCCGGTGTTGGCCAGCAGACCGCCCAGCCGGCCGGGCTCGTCGTCGCCCTCGGCGGGCTTGGTCATCCGCCCTATCAGCTGGGTGATCAGCTTGCGCACCACGGCCCGCAGCACCAGCGCCAGCACGATGATGAAGACGATCCGGACACCGCCGGCCAGCCAGTCCTGCCAGTGCGAGTCGAACCAGCCCGCCGCCTGCCGGGTGGTCTCGCCGACCTCCTGCGCGCTGGTCGGGATTCTGAGGTCGAGCTGCGGCAGCGCCGGGGCCGTGGGGCTCGGGGACGGACTCGGCGTCGTGGACGCGTCGGCGAGGAGACCGGCGGCACCGGACCAGGACACGTGCGGGACCTTCCTGCAGGGAGCGTGGCGGGCCCGCCGCCGCGGAGGCATGCCGTGGCCTGCGGACCGTCCGCACTACCCTAACCGGCGCCGGACCACCCGCCGGACACGCCGAAGGGCGTGCGGACCACTCCCGGACGCCCTGTCAACGCCCCGGCGCGCCCCTGTTCCGCGCCCCGGAGAGCCCCCCGGAGCACTCCAGGAGCACTCCCGGGGCCGCCCGCGGCCGTGCTGCGCCGACCGGCCGAGCCGTCCCCCGGGCGGGCGGCGGCGCCCCGGGACGGCACCCGGGTGCAACCCCTCCTTCGCCTGGGCATATCGGGTATGACGGCAACCGCACCCCGCGGTTCATGTCGGGTCCGTTACACGGGAGTGGTGGCGCCGCACAAAGGCGTGAGGCGACACTGGGGGAGATCACACACCCGTTGCGTGATCCAACCGCTCGTCCCGGCGCGAGCCACGCGCCGCAGGCGTCCAAGGAGGCATCCGTGCCGCATGTCCTGGTCCTCAACGCGTCCTACGAGCCACTCGGCGTCGTATCGATGCGCCGCGCACTCATCCTGGTCCTCAACCACAAGGCGGTCAGCCTGGAGGACTCGGGAGTCACTCTGCACAGCGCCACCAGCGCCCTTCCGGCGCCGTCCGTCGTCCGCCTGACCCGCTTCGTCCGGGTCCCGTTCTGCGGGCCCGTCCCGCTCACCCGCCGGGCGCTGTTCGCCCGCGACCACGGCCGCTGCGTCTACTGCGGGGCCGCCGCCACCAGCGTCGACCACGTCATCCCGCGCAGCCGGGGAGGCCAGCACCGGTGGGACAACGTGGTGGCAGCCTGCCGCCGCTGCAACCACACCAAGGCCGACCGCCACCTCACCGAACTCGGCTGGCGGATGAAGCGGCAGCCGGCCCCGCCCAGCGGCCTGGCCTGGCGCATCATCGGCACCGGGATCAAGGACCCGCGCTGGCGCCCCTATCTGGAGCCGTACGGCGGGGGCGACCAGCTGCACGCCTCGCAGTGGGGCGAGTACGAACACCACGACCATACCGAGGCCGCGCACACCGTGCCGCTCGGCCGGGCGCACTCCGCCCACTCCGCCCCGATCCGCCGCGGCGAGCAGCCCGAACCGCTCTCCGCCTGACCCCGCTTCAACAAGGGCCTGCCCGTCATAGCGTCCGGTACGCCTCATGGGCCGCCGCGCACCCCGCAACCGGGGAGCGCGGCGGCCCGCCGTCTTGACCGACCCCGGCCGCCCTAGGGCTTGGCCGGCGGTGCGACGGGCGCCGTCGTGGGCGCGACCGGCGGCGCCGTGGCGGCCGGCGGCGGGGTCGGCTGACCGGTCGGTGCCGTGGTGACCGGCGGTGCGACCGGCGGGGTGGTCACGGGCGGGACGGTGACCGGCGGCGTGGCGGCCGGCTGGGTGACGGCGTACAGCTCGACACCCCACAGCGAGTAGCCGTACTTGGTGGCCCGGGCCACGCCCTGGACCCGCAGGAACTTCGCGTCCGGCGCGTCGAAGCGGACCGTCTCGTTGCCGCCCCTGCCGTCGTCCACCGTGGCCACCGTCGTCCAGCTGACGCCGTCCGCCGAGGACTGGATCTTGTACGCGGAGGCGTACGCGGCCTGCCAGTGCAGCACCGCCGAGCCCAGGTGGGCGGCCTTCGGCAGCTCCAGCTGCACCCAGGCGTCGTCCCTGGCCGGCGAGGACCAGCGGCTCTTCGGGTCGCCGTCGGCCACCGCGGCGGCGGGGAACGACGCCGTCTCGTCGCCCGAGGAGGTGGCGTGCGCGGTGGGCGCCAGGTCCGCACCGCCGGTCGGCGGCACCACGTGCACCTGGAGCACCTGGCGCACGGTGGTCAGGCCGGCCACGAACAGCACCGGCACCTGGTACGTCCCGGAGGGCGTCTCCGGCGTGGCCGTGACCAGCAGCGGGACGCCCACCCGGCCGCCGCGCGGCACGGTCACCCCGGCCGCCGGGGCGACGGTCAGGCCCTTGGCCACCACCGGCACCTCGGTGCGCAGCTCGCCGGCGGCGCCCTCCGGGCGGCCCGCCTCGACGATCGCGCGGGTCTGCGCGGGGGCCGCCGCGCCGGTCACCACGTCCAGTGCGGCGTCGGAGAGGCTGAGCCGGGCCGCCGGGGCGTCGGCGTACCAGGGGATCACCTGGTTGACCACCGGCGGGTCGCCGCCCGGCTTCCAGGCCAGCCGGAACGCGTCCGCGACCTGCCCGCCGGCCGCCAGCTCGTTGTAGCCCGGCTGGATGGTGCCGATCTCGCTCCAGCTGCCGTCCGGGTGGCGCAGCGACACGGTGGCACTGGCCCGCACGCCCGGGTCGGTGAGCACGGTGAGGCGGTCCAGCGGGCGGGCCGCACCCAGTTCGACGGTGAGCGGCTCGTCCGTGGCGGTCGGCGCGGTGGCCGCCCGGTAGGCGGTGTCCGGATTGCCGTCCAGCACGGCGTCGGCGGCGGAGCCGGGCAGTGCGGCCGGGCCGCCGGTGACGCTGGCCGGGGCCTCGTCGGGCGCGGTGACGCTGAACTCGCGCACCGCCACCGCGGTCTTCTGGGCGGCGGTGGCGCGCAGCCGCACCGCCCGGACGACCACGCCCGCGGGCAGCTGCGCGGTGACGCTCTTCTGGTTCTTCACCTGGGCGAGCTGCTTCCAGCCGCCCTCGCCGGTGGAGTACTCCAGCACCCCGTCGCGGATGTAGTCGTCGACCGCGCTCGGACCGTCCGCGCCGCCGCCCCACGAGCCCATCAGCACGGTGACGCTGCCGACCGGGCGGCCGCCGCCGAGGTCCAGGCCGATCGAGTCGCCGGGCTGCGCGGGCCCCGCGCTCCAGTAGAAGGTCTCGGCGACGCCGTCGGTCATCAGCGCGGGCAGGTGGTCGTGGGCGGTGCCCAGGGTGGTGGTCGGGGTGATGCCGCCGCCGACCACGCCGGCCCAGTTGTCGGCGGCCCGTATGGCGCGCTCCAGGAACGGGCCGAGCACACCGGCGCCGATCGTCGCCGGGCTCCCGCCGAGCTGCTCGCGCAGCCGGTTCAGCTCCACCCGGGCCTTCCAGGCGGTCGCGCCGTCGCCGCCGCGCTGGGCGAGCAGCATGTCCAGCGCGGCCTGGCCGGCCAGGCCGTAGTCGTGCAGCGGGGCCAGCCAGGGACCGGACTCGGCGGCCAGCTGGGCGGTGGCCTGGGAGGCGGCCAGGGTCCGCTGGGCGCCGGCCATCGCGGTGAAGGCGTCCCGCAGCGGGGCGGCCGCCTCTATCAGCTTGGCGACGTCCGGGGCGGTGCCGGAGTTCGGCTCGGCGGTGGCCCAGAACCGCTCCAGCAGCGGGGCGAGGTAGCCGGACTCCTGCTTGGACAGCGGCGAGGAGGAGCTGTTGCCGGCCAGCGCCGTGACGGCGCCGAGCACCGCGCCGACGGGCGTGGCGGTGCCGCCGGTCGGCCCGGCCAGCGAGCGCAGCGCGGCCTGCCAGGACTCCTCCGGCTTGTAGCCGCCGGGGTTCCAGGCGAAGTCACCGGCGGTGGCGAGCGCGATCCGGGAGGCCACCGGCTGCTGCATCGCGCCGGTGAGCATGACGGCCGACCTGGTCGCCACCTCGGTGTCGCGCCCGGTGTAGGCGCCGAGGAAGAGCCGGTCCGGGCTGGAGTCGTTCACCGGGTAGTTGTCCATGGTGACCAGCGGGTGCCCGTAGAGGGCGCCGGTGTCGGCGGTCTGAGCGCCCGTGATCTTCTCCGGGATCACCCCGACCCCGCTCCAGGCGACCTGCACCCCGCTCGGCAGCGCCGCGGCCAGTGCCTTGCGGTACGGCGTGGAGCCCTGCTGGTGGTACTCGGTCGGGACGACGGACAGCGGCGCCAGCCAGCTGTTGCGCGCGATCAGCCGGTCCTGCACCTTGGTGATCAGCTCGGCCTGCGCCTTGGCGGCCGCGGCCGGCCCGGTGCCGTACCGGGAGCGGTCGTCGCCGCAGTGCCACTCGTCGTAGGAGACGTCCAGGAACTGCAGCTGGAACGCGGTGAAGCCGAGCTTGCGCAGCCCGTCCAGCTTGGCCACCAGCGCGTCGGCGTCCTTGCCGGAGCTGTAGCAGAACGACTGCCCGGGGTCGATCGCGTACCCGAGGGTGACGTGGTTCTGCGCGGCCCGGGCGGCCAGCGCCCGCAGGTCCTCGGCGCGCTCCTGCGGGTAGGCGTCGCGCCAGCGGGAGAGCCGGAACGCGTCGTCACCCGGGGCGTAGAGGTAGAAGTTCTGCTTGGACCGGCCGAGGAAGTCGATCTGGTCGAGGCGCTGCTGCTGGCTCCACGGCGTGCCGTAGAAGGCCTCGGCGGTGCCGCGCACGGGCGCGCCGGAGGGCCAGTCCCGCAGCGTGATCCCCGGCAGGCCGAGGCCCGCCGCGCCCGGCGCCTGCCCCTGCCCGTCCGGCACGGCGGCGAGCAGCTGGCGCAGGCTCTGCGCCGCGTAGAACGTCCCGGCCGCGTCGACCCCGGCCAGCACCACCGCGCCGTAGCTGCCGCCGCCCTGGGCGGGCAGCTGACCGGCCGACAGCACGTACCCGCCGGCCGCCATCCCGCCGGGCGAGGGCGCCGAGCCGTCCTTGCCGCCGGCCGCCGCGGTCAGCTCCCGCAGCACCCGGTCCACCTGGCCGCCGGCGTCCTCGGCGGGCCCGCCGACGTACACCACCAGCGATCCGGCGGCCGGGGTGCCGGCCTCCTCCTGCGGCGTCACCGAGGTCGCCCCGGCGATGCCCAGCACCTCGCGGACGGCGTCCACCGCACCGTGGTCGGCCTTCGGCGCGGTCACCAGCGTCACCGCGGCCGGCACGGCCACCGGCTTGCCCGCCACGCTCTGCTCCTGCGGACGCGGGAACACCTGGGGGTTGCTCACACTGCCCAGCGGCGTCTGCGGCGCACTGCTCACCACGTCGGGCCCCGGGCTGTACGCGTAGGCGCCCGACGCCGGCGCGACCGCCAGCAGTCCGCCGACCACGGCCGCCGCCGACAGCGTCGCCGCGATCTGCAGCGTCCGCCGGCTCGGCGCCCCGGAGGCCCGCCCGCCGCCGGCCCGCTCGGCCCGCACCGAGGCGAGCAGCGGCTCCGTCCCCTTGAGGTCCGCGATCAGCCGGTCCGCCGCCCTGGGCGCCAGCTGACGGCACGTCCGCGCCGTGGCCCGCCGCGCGGCCAGCGCCGCCGGGTGCTGCAGCACCTCCCGCAGCGCGGGACTCTGTTCCAACTGCTGCCTCAGCCGCCGTCCGGCTGCGATGGACACTCGGGCTTGCACAGGAGCCTCCTCGCCAGGCTGCGACCACATCGCGCCAAAGCCCACCAGTTGGCCCAGCCGGTGTCAACGCCGCCGACTGGTATGGATGGTTTGTCCGAATTGATCACTGCTTGGGCCGCCCACGAAACACTTCCGGCGCCCTTCGGCCCGCCGCCCCGGCCCCGCACCGTGTGTCGCGCCGGGTCACCGGGGTGTTACGCGGGTAGGACTGTGGCTGTCCCGTTGGGCGTTGCCGAGAGCCGCAGGAGCCGCGAGTGGCCGCTTACCTCGATCGTGACGGAGCCGACAGCCGACAGGTGCCGGCGCAGGACGCGCCGCCGCCCCCGGCGGAGCTGGTGGCACTGGCACAGGCGTACGGGGTGGAGAGCAGTTACGACCCGGGCAGTGGGCCGGTGTCGGTGGGGGCCCGGACGCTGGTGGCGGTGCTGGCCGCGCTCGGGGTCGAGGCGGGGACGCCGGAGGCGGTGCGGGAGGCGCTGGAGCGTCACCGCGGCGGGCAGCGGGCCCGGTTGCTGCCGCCGACCGTGGTCGTGCGGCGGGCGGGTCGGCGCACCGCGCTGGACGTTCCCGCGGACGCCCGCCTCGGCGTCGAACTGGAGGAGGGCGGCGTCTGGGAGCTGCCGCGCGGGCACTCGCACTGGCTGCCGGCCGACCTGCCGCTCGGGCGGCACACCCTGACGGTGGCGGCGGGCGGGCGGGAGCAGCGCGCCCACCTGGTCGTCGCCCCCGAGCGGCTGCCGCAGCCGACCGGCCGCAGCTGGGGCTTCCTGGCGCAGCTGTACTCCGTCCTGTCCGAGCGCTCCTGGGGGATGGGCGACCTGGGCGACCTGGCGGAGCTCGCCCAGTGGGCCGGGGCCGGCCTTGGCGCGGGCTTCGTCCAGATCAACCCGCTGCACGCCGGCCTGCCCGGCGCACCGTCGGACCCGTCCCCCTACCGGCCCTCCTCCCGGCGCTTCGCCGACCCGGTGCACCTGCGGATCGAGGCCGTCCCGGAGTACGGCTACCTGACGGGCGAGCAGCGCGCCGAGGCGGAGGAGCTGGGCCGGCGCGCGGCCCGGCTGCGCGACGAGGTGCTGAGCCACGACGGCCTGATCGACCGCGACGCCGTCTGGGCGCTCAAGCGCAAGGCGCTGGAGCTGCTGTACGAGGTACCGCGCGGGGCCGGCCGGGAGGCGGCCTACCGGGCGTTCCTGCACCGCGAGGGCGGGTGGCTGGAGCGCCACGCGCTCTGGAACGCGCTCGCCGAGGTGCACGGCGTCGACTGGCACGCCTGGCCCAAGGGGCTGCGCCACCCCGACAGCCCGCACGTCACGCTCGCCGCCGAGGAACTGGCGGAGCGGGTCGACCTCCACCGCTGGCTGGCCTGGCAGCTCGACGACCAGCTCGCCCGCGCCCAGCAGGCGGCGGCCGGCGCCGGCATGGCCGTCGGCCTGATCCACGACCTCGCCGTCGGCGCCCACCCGGACGGCGCCGACGCCTGGGCGCTCCAGGACGTGCTGGCCACCGGCATCTCGGTGGGCGCCCCGCCGGACGCCTTCAACGCGCACGGCCAGGACTGGGGCCTGCCGCCCTGGCGCCCGGACGCGCTGGCCGCCGCCGGCTACGCCCCGTACGCGGAGCTGCTGCGCTCCGCCGCCCGGCACGCCGGGGCGGTCCGGATCGACCACGTGATGGGCCTGTTCCGGCTCTGGTGGGTGCCGGCCGGACACCCGCCGACCGAGGGCGCGTACGTCCGCTACGACGCCGAGGCGATGCTCGGGGTGCTCGCCCTGGAGGCGCACCGGGCGGGCACCACCGTGATCGGCGAGGACCTGGGCACGGTCGAGCCGGGCGTGCGGGAGGAGCTGGCGGTGCGCGGCATCCTCGGCACCTCGGTGCTCTGGTTCGAGCGGGACTGGCAGGCCAAGGGCGAGATCCTGGCTCCGGAGCGCTGGCGGCCGGGCAGCCTGGCCACCCTGACCACCCATGACCTGCCGAGCACCGCGGCCCGGCTGTCCGGCGAGCACGTCGAGCTGCGCCACCGGCTGGGCCTGCTGGCCCGCGCGCTCGGCGAGGAGCAGTCGCAGGCCGCGGCCGAGCTGACCGACTGGCGGGCCGAGCTGACCCGGCTGGGCCTGCTGGCGCAGGACGAGCCGCTGTCCGCGCGGGCGCTGTACCGCTTCCTGGCGGCCACCCCGGCCGAGCTGGTCGGCGTCTGGCTGCCGGACCTGGTGGGGGACCCGCGCCCGCAGAACCTGCCCGGCACCTGGGACCAGTACCCGAACTGGCGCCTGCCGGTGGCCGACGCCGAAGGCCATCCGGTGACGCTGGACGCGTTGGCCGCGCTACCGGCGGCCCGGTCACTGGCCGAGGTGCTGGCCGACGTGCCGGCCGAGGCGCCGCGCGAACGGCCCGAGGGCGCCGGGCGGCACGAGGGCGGCAGGCCCGAAAGGCCGACCCCGCCGAGCGGGGCCGCGTAAGAGGCGGGTAAGTTGAACAACGTGGACAAGAGGAACGCTTTGCGAGCCGGCGCGGTCAGCGCAACGGTCACGCTGATGATGCTGCTGTCGTCGCCCGCCATGGCCCTCACCCGGGACGACGGCGACGACCCGGGTACCGGCCTGACGGTCGCCCAGACCCTCGGCCTGTACGTGCTGCTCCCGATCGCGGCCTTCGTGATCATCGGTGCTCTCGCCGCGCTGCCGTTCGGCGACGGCAAGGGCAAGAAGAAGTAACCGAGGGCCTTCCACCAAGGACCCGTACGACCCCGAGGGGGCACCGGAGCGCATCCGGTGCCCCCTCGGGCGTTCTCGTTCCGGTCGGGGCCGAGCGGCCCGCCCCGGGCGGGAGGTCCGAGGACCCCCGCCCGGGGCGGTCGGGTCAGTGCCCCAGCTCCCGCGCGCCGGCCGCCCGGTCGGCCGCCTGGGCCTTCAGGGCGCGCTCGACGCCGGCCCGCGCCTCGACGACCTGCCGGCGCAGCGCCGGAGCCGGCTCGGCCGCGGCCAGCCAGGCGTCGGTGGCGTCCAGGGTGGCCTGCTCGACCTGGAGCGCCGGGTACAGGCCGACGATGATCTGCTGCGAGATCTCGTGGCTGCGGGACTCCCAGACCCCCTTGACGGCCGCGAAGTACTTCGCGGTGTACGGCGCCAGCAGCTCGCGCTGGTCGGACTGCTGGAAGCCGGCGATCACCGCGTCCTGGACGTAGTTGGTGAGCGCGTCCGACTCCACCACGGAGGCCCAGGCGCTGGCCTTGGCCTCGGCGCTCGGCCGGGCGGCGCGGCAGGTGGCCGCGTGCTCCTGGCCGGCCGCCGTGTTGTCGCGGGCCAGCTCGGCCTCGATCGCCTTGTCGTCCGCGCGGCCGGTGGCGGCGAGGCGCACCAGCAGCGTCCAGCGCAGCTCGGTGTCCACCGCCAGGCCCGCCAGCTCGGCCGTGCCGTCCAGCAGCCCGGCGAGCAGGCCGAGCTGCCCGTCGGTGCGGGCGACGGAGGCCAGCGCGCGGGCCCAGGCCAGCTGGTGGTCGCTGCCGGGCGCGGCGGCGCGCAGCTCCCGCTCGGCGGCCTCGGCCCAGCGGGCGAGGCCCTGCTCGCGCCAGGCCGGGTCGGCGTAGGCGTCCAGGGCCAGCTTGACCTGGCGCTGCACGGACTGCACGACGCCGATGTCGGACTCCCGGCCGAGGCCGGAGAGGGCCAGCGACAGGTAGTCGCGGGCGGCCAGCTCGCCGTCGCGGGTCATGTCCCAGGCGGAGGCCCAGCACAGGGCGCGCGGCAGCGAGTCGGTGAAGCCGCCGAGGTGCTCGGTGACGACGGCCAGCGAGTCCTCGTCCAGGCGGACCTTGGCGTAGGACAGGTCGTCGTCGTTGAGCAGGATGACGGCCGGGCGGTGCCGGCCGACCAGCTGCGGGACCTCGGTGCGCGGGCCGTCGACGTCCAGCTCGATCCGGTCGGTGCGCACCAGCGCGCCGTCGGCCAGCTCGTACACGCCGATGGCGATCCGGTGCGGGCGCAGGACCGCCTCGCCCTTGGCGCCGGCGGGCAGCGCGGGGGCCTCCTGCAGGACGGCGAAGGACTCGATGTCGCCGTCGCCGTTCAGGGTGAGCGCCGGACGCAGGACGTTGATCCCGGCCGTCTCCAGCCAGGCCTTGGACCAGGACTTGAGGTCGCGTCCGCTGGTCTCCTCCAGCGCGCCGAGCAGGTCGGCGAGCCGGGTGTTGCCCCAGGCGTGGCGCTTGAAGTAGGCCTGCACGCCCTTGAAGAAGGCGTCCTGGCCGACGTACGCCACCAGCTGCTTGAGCACCGAGGCGCCCTTGGCGTAGGTGATGCCGTCGAAGTTGACCATGACGTCTTCGAGGTCGTTGATCTCGGCCATGATCGGGTGGGTGGACGGCAGCTGGTCCTGCCGGTACGCCCAGGTCTTCATCTGGTTGGCGAAGGTGGTCCAGGAGTGCGGCCACTTCGAGCCCGGCGCCTCGGCCTGGCAGACGGCCTCGGCGAAGGTCGCGAAGGACTCGTTCAGCCAGAGGTCGTTCCACCACTCCATGGTGACCAGGTCGCCGAACCACATGTGGGCCAGCTCGTGCAGGATGGTCGCGGCCCGCGACTCGTACGCGGCGTCGGTCACCTTGGACCGGAACACGTACTGGTCGCGCAGGGTGACGGCGCCCGCGTTCTCCATCGCACCGGCGTTGAACTCCGGGACGAACAGCTGGTCGTACTTGGCGAACGGGTACGGGTAGTCGAACTTCTCCTGGAAGTAGTCGAAACCCTGCTTGGTGACGGCGAAGATCGCGTCGGCGTCCAGGAACTCGCGCAGCGAGGGACGGCAGTAGACGCCCAGCGGCACCTTCTGCGAGCCGTTCTCGTAGGCGTCGAAGACGCCCACGTACGGGCCGGCCACCAGCGCGGTGATGTAGGTGGAGATCCGGCCGGTCGGCTCGAACGTCCAGACCTGGGTGTCCCCCTCGCCGACCGGGGTCGGGGTGGGGGAGTTGGAGACCACGACCCAGCCCGTGGGGGCCGTCACCGTGAAGGCGAACGCGGCCTTGAGGTCGGGCTGCTCGAAGGAGGCGAAGACGCGGCGGGCGTCCGGCACCTCGAACTGGCTGTACAGGTAGGTCTCGCCGTCGACCGGGTCGACGAACCGGTGCAGGCCCTCGCCGGTGTTGGTGTACGCGCAGTTGGCGACGACCCGCAGCTCGTTCTCGGCCCGCAGGGCCGGCAGCGCGATCCGGCTGTCGGCGAAGTTCGCGTTGTCGAGCCGCTCGCCGTTGAGCGTGATCTCCTCGACGCTCGGCGCGACGAGGTCGATGAAGCTGGCCGCACCGGGGGTGCGCGCGGTGAACCGGACCACGGTCGTGGACCGGAAGGTGCCGCCCTCGCGGGCGGTGCTCAGGTCGAGCTCGATGTCGTACGCGTCCACGTGCAGGAGCTCGGCCCGGGTGCGGGCCTCCTCACGGGTCAGGTTGGTGCCGGGCACTCGCAGGACTCCTTCGTCGGGCTGAATGTTTCGCATCCTCCCATGCCCAACGAACGGGCCCGGCGAATAATCGCGGCGGGGTGGAACCGGCCCGAGGCCCGTTCCACCCCGCCGCGACGGAGCCGGCGACCTAGCGCGCCGCGTACGTCACTTCTTCGCGTACTTGACCACCGGGGCGTCGGAGCCGGCGCCGCGCGAGAAGCCGTACAGCGAGCCGTCCGACTGCAGCACGTACTCGCTGGTGCTGTAGCTGGTGTAGGTGCCCTTGGGCACGCTGATCACCCCGAGGTCGCTGGGTGCGCCGTCGGTGGGCGAGAGCGTGACCAGCTTGGCGTCCTTGCCGTATCCCATGTCCAGCAGCGCGCGGACCTTGCCGTCCTTGTCGGTGCCGGAGACCAGCCGGATGCCCTCGCTGGTGCCGCCGGTGGACGACCAGAGCCGCTTGCCGGTGGTCAGGTCGTAGGCGTTGACGGCCGGCTTGGAGGGGTTGACCTGGACGTACAGCGTGGTGCCGCTGACCACGTTCTGGGTGAACGCGTCCGCCTGGCCGGAGAGCCGCAGGCTGTCCGCACCGGGCTCCTTGACCGACATCTTGGCCAGCGGCTTGTTGCCCTTGTCGAACGGCAGCAGGTAGTCGCCGCTGGAGCTGCCCGTCATCAGCAGCACCAGCGGCTGGTCCGAGACGACCTTGTCGACGCGCTCGATGGTGCCGTCCAGCGGGGTCGCCGTGCCGGCCGCCTTGCCGGTCTCGGCGTCCACGATCTGCAGCTGCGACTTCGGGTTGGCGCCGCTCCCGTAGCAGCGGTCGCTGACCGCGATCTGGTTGCCGGCCACCTTGCCGTAGATGCTGCAGTCCTTGTCGCGCGGCTGGAACTGCCACACCGGCGAGCCGTCGGCGACGCTCACCGCGCCGACGGCGCTGCTGCCGCCGACCGCGATGACCTTGTCGGTGATGCTCAGGGTCGGCGAGGAGATCCGCTCGGTGGACACCTTGGCCGACCAGAGCAGCTTGCCGGTGCTGATGTCGACCGCGCCGACCGTGGAGCAGTCGCTGTCACCGGTGTTGAAGGAGACCGCGGCGACGTGCTTGGAGTTGACCCCGTACGAGACGGTGCAGAACTCCTTGGCGCCGGCCGGCGGCGCGACCGACCACATCTCCTTGCCGTCGGCGGAGTTGAGGCCGCGGATGCCGGTGGTGTCGGCCCGGACGACGGTCTTCTCGGCGCCCCAGATCCCGAGGATCTGCGCGCCGCTGCTGGCGTTGGCGGGCTTGGCGGCGCTCCACGCGAGGTTGTAGGAGCCGGCCTTGCCGCCGCCCCCGCCGCCGGTGCCGCCCGTGCTTCCCGAGGCGGAGGGGTCGCCGCTGGCGCCGCCGGTGGTGCCACCGGACGTGGTGCCGCCGGTGCTCGCGACCGGGTCGTCCTTCTTGTTGTGGTCGTTGCCGGTGAACAGCACGACCAGGCCGGCGATGATGGCGATCGCCAGCACGCCGCCGATGATGCCGCCCCAGAGCATGACGGGGTTGCGCTGCTTGGGCGCCGGCGGCACCGGCGCGCCCGGGTAGCCGTACCCGGGCTGCTGCGGCTGCTGCGGGTACCCGTAGCCGGCGCCGTTGGTGGGCTGCGGCGTGGGGTAGCCGTACTGCTGACCGGCGTTGGGCGCGGCGAACGGGGGCGGGGTCGGGTCGAACGGTCCGACCGGGGCGCCGGGCGGGGGCGGCGGCGCGCTCTGCGCGGGGAAGGCGGCGGCGGTGGGCGCGTAGGCGTACTCGCTGCCGGGCGCGGGCGGCTGCACCGGCGGCTGGGCCGGCGGTGTGCCCGGCGCCGCCGGTCCACCCTGGCCCGGCACCGGGGCGCCGTCGAGCTGTGTCATCTGGTCCGCCACCGCGGCCGGGTCCACGCCGCCCGGCGTGCGCCCCAGCGAGACGCCCCGGTTGTCCTGTGGACCGGTGCCGGGCGTTTCGCCTGACCCCGGAGTAGGGTGATCCCCTGCCATGTGATGCCCCGTCATGTCTGGAAGCGTCCCCCTGCCGGTTCACGTCCGCGGCCGGTGGGACGGGTGAGAATGGGCACCATCGTACGGGTGGGCCGATTTCGGGCGGCCGCAGGAGCCCCGGACCGCGCGTGCCGTACCGCTGAGCTGCGCGCTCTCGTCCGCCGCGGAGCCGTCCGCGCCGCCCCCGCCGCCGTGGCCCGCGGTGCCGTCCGCGGTGCGGTCCGTGATCATCCGCAGGGAACGCGCCACCGGGCCGCGCAGGGCCTAGGCTTCAGGAGTTGAAGGGAGCACCCGGCGGAGGGGTTCCCTCGCCCTTGGAAGGGTGGATCATGTCGACGGACACACCGGGCTCGCAGTCCTCACTGCACCGGGCCAATCTCGAACGGGTCCTGCGGGCGGTGCGGATGGCCGGCTCGCTGACCCAGGCCGAGATCGCCCGCGGCACCGGGCTCTCGGCGGCCACCGTGTCCAACATCGTGCGGGAGCTCAAGGAGAGCGGCACCGTCGTGGTCGCCGACACCTCCTCCGGCGGCCGCCGCGCCCGCAGCGTCTCGCTCAGCGGTGACGCCGGGATCGTGGTCGGCATCGACTTCGGCCACACCCACCTCAGGGTCGCCGTCGGCAACCTGGCCCACCGGGTGCTCGCCGAGGAGAGCGAGCCGATCGACGTCGACGTCTCGGCCGCCCAGGGCTTCGACCGCGCCGAGGCGCTGGTCGACCGGCTGCTCCAGCAGGCCGGCTTCCGTCCCGACAAGGTGATCGGCGTCGGCCTCGGCGTCCCCGGCCCGATCGACGTGGAGACCGGGGCGCTCGGCTCCACCGCGATCCTGCCCGGCTGGACCGGGATCGCCCCCGGCCGGGAGCTGGCCGCCCGGCTCGGCATGCCGGTGCACGTGGACAACGACGCCAACCTCGGCGCGCTCGGCGAGCTGGTCTGGGGCGCCGGGCGCGGCCTGAGCGACCTCGCCTACATCAAGGTGGCCAGCGGCGTCGGCGCCGGCCTGGTGGTCAACGGCCAGATCTACCGCGGTCCGGGCGGCACCGCGGGTGAGATCGGGCACATCACCCTGGACGAGGCCGGGCCGGTCTGCCGCTGCGGCAACCGCGGCTGCCTGGAGACCTTCGTCGGCTCCCGCTACCTGCTCAACCTGCTCAGCACCACGCTCGGCCCGGACCTCACGCTGCCGCGGGTGGTCGAGCTGGCCCACCAGGGCGACCTCGGCTGCCGCCGGGTCATCGCCGACGCCGGCCGGCAGATCGGCACCGGCGTCGCCACCCTGTGCAACCTGCTCAACCCCCGCCGCGTCATCCTCGGCGGCGACCTCGCCGAGGCCGGTGAGCTGGTGCTCGCCCCGATCCGCGACTCCGTCGCCCGCTACGCCATCCCCAGCGCCGCCCGCCAGCTCTCGGTCGTCCCCGGCACCCTGGGCGGCCGCGCCGAGGTGCTCGGCGCGCTCGCCCTGGTGATGAGCGAGATGGGCGAGTCGGGGGCCATCGGCCGATCCGTCCAGGCGTCCGTCGCCCGACCCGAACGGGCGTCCGCCGCTCGATCGTGAGTCGCAGCCGGGGCGGGGTGACGGGCCGGTGGCACCGGGCGCCCCGCCCGGTGTCCGCCAAGCGGACATTAGACTCGACCGGTCGGCACCGACCGAGACCGTGGGAGCGCGCCGGCGACAGGGCAGCGACGCCCGTCGGACCGCGTGCGGTCCGCAACTTTGAACGAGGAGGAACGGGTGGCCCTGCTGACCCGCATTCGGGGACCGCGCGATCTCGACCGGCTCACGCCCGGACAGCTGGCCGCGCTGGCCCAGGAGATCCGGACCTTCCTGGTGACCGAGGTCTCCAAGACGGGCGGCCACCTCGGCCCCAACCTCGGCGTGGTGGAGCTGACCATCGCGCTGCACCGCGTCTTCGACTCCCCGCGCGACCGCATCCTCTTCGACACCGGCCACCAGAGCTACGTCCACAAGCTGCTCACCGGCCGCCAGGACTTCTCGCAGCTGCGCACCAAGGGCGGCCTGTCCGGCTACCCGTCGCGCGCCGAGTCCGAGCACGACGTGATCGAGAACTCGCACGCCTCCACCGTGCTCTCCTACGCGGACGGCCTGGCCAAGGCCAACCAGCTCCAGGGCCACCACGACCGCCCGGTCGTCGCCGTGATCGGCGACGGCGCGCTCACCGGCGGCATGGCCTGGGAGGCGCTCAACAACATCGCCGACGCCCAGGCCAAGGACCGCCCGCTCGTCATCGTCGTCAACGACAACGAGCGCTCGTACTCGCCGACCATCGGCGGGATGGCCAACCACCTCGCCACGCTGCGCACCACCCAGGGCTACGAGCGCTTCCTCTCCTGGGGCAAGGACGCCCTGCAGCGCACCCCCGTGGTCGGCCAGCAGCTCTTCGAGACGCTGCACGGCGCCAAGAAGGGCCTGAAGGACTTCATCGCCCCGCAGGGCATGTTCGAGGACCTCGGCCTCAAGTACATCGGCCCGATCGACGGCCACGACCTCACCGCCCTGGAGTCCGCGCTGACCAAGGCGCGCGGCTTCGGCGGCCCGGTGATCGTGCACTGCCTCACCGAGAAGGGCCGCGGCTACCACGCCGCCGAGAACAACGACGAGGACCGCTTCCACGCGGTCGGCGTGATCCACCCGGAGACCGGCCTGCCGATCAAGAGCGCCGGCAAGGACTGGACCTCGGTGTTCGGCGAGGAGATGGTCGCGCTCGGCCACGAGCGCGAGGACATCGTCGGCATCACCGCCGCGATGCTCCACCCGGTCGGCCTGGCCCCGTTCGCCAAGGCCTTCCCGGAGCGGACCTTCGACGTCGGCATCGCCGAGCAGCACGCCGTGACCAGCGCCGCCGGCCTGGCCACCAACGGCCTGCACCCGGTCTTCGCGGTCTACGCGACCTTCCTCAACCGGGCCTTCGACCAGGTCCTGATGGACGTCGCCCTGCACAAGCTGGGCGTCACCTTCGTCCTGGACCGGGCCGGTGTCACCGGCACCGACGGCGCCTCGCACAACGGCATGTGGGACATGTCGATCCTGCAGGTCGTCCCGACCCTGCGGCTGGCCGCCCCGCGCGACGCCGACCAGCTCCGCGCCCAGCTGCGCGAGGCGGTCGAGGTCACCGACGCCCCGACCGTGGTCCGCTACTCCAAGGGCACGGTCGGCCCGGCCGTCCCCGCGGTCGGCCGGATCGGCGGCATGGACGTGCTGCGCGCCAACGAGGAGGCCGGCCCGGAGAGCGCCGAGGGCCGCCGCGCCGACGTGCTGATCGTCGCGGTCGGCGCGCTGGCCACCACCGGCCTGGAGGTCGCCGACCTGCTGGCCGCCCAGGGCATCACCGCCACCGTGGTGGACCCGCGCTGGGTCAAGCCGGTGGACCAGGCCCTGCCCGGCCTGGCGGCCGAGCACCGGGCGGTCGTCACCATCGAGGACAACGGCCGGGTCGGCGGCGTCGGCGCCGCGATCGCCCAGGCGCTGCGCGACGCCGACGTGGACGTCCCGCTGCGCGACTTCGGCATCCCGCAGGAGTTCCTGGACCACGCCTCGCGGGCCGAGATCCTCGCCGAGATCGGCCTCAACGCCCCGGACATCGCCCGACAGGTCACCGCCCTGGTCTCCCGCCTCGCCCGGCTGGACGTCGCGGCCGTCGACGCCTGAGCCGGCCGCACGGCGGCCGACTGCGGCCGTCTGCGCCGGCTTCGCAACAGTTCGCAGGAGAACAGGCTGATAATCGCACCGAAAGGCGGGACCGGCGCTGCCCGCGTCGATCCCGCCCGGTAGGTTGTCACTCGTGCCGACCCCCACCCGTCCCCGCCTCGCCGGGCTAGCCGAGCGCCTGCCCGCCAGTGTCCGCCAGGGTTACTGGACGAGGCTGGTGCCGGTGCTGGCCCTGGTCGCGCTCGTCACCCACATCCCCTCCTTCGTCCGACCGGTCTGGAGCCCCGACGAGGGCTTCCTGGCCACCCAGGCCCGGATGCTGGCCAACGGCGGTGTGCTCTACGACACCGTGGTGGACCGCAAGCCGCCGCTGCTGCCCTGGCTCTACCAGGCCTGCTTCGCGCTCTTCGGCTCCACCTCGCTCTGGCCGCTGCGCACCCTGGCGGTGGTCGCCCACCTGGTCACCGCGATCCTGCTGGCCTCGATCGCCCGCGGCCGCTGGGGCAACCGGGCCGGCGCCGGCGCCGGGCTGCTGTACCTGCTGGTCTCCATCGGGCTCTCCCCGGAGGACACCCAGGCGGCCACCTTCGAGGTCTTCATGCTGCCCGCCATGGTGGCCGCCTTCCGGTACGCCGAGCGGCGCCGCTGGCTGGCCGCGGGCATCGCGGTGGCGCTCTGCTCGCTGACCAAGCAGACCGGCGGCGCGGTCCTGCTGCCGGTGCTCTGGATGCTCTACCAGGACGCCCGCCGGCGCGGGGTGCGCTGGCCGCCCGCCCTGTTCAAGATCGGCTTCGGGTTCACGCTGCCGATAGCGCTGGTCGCGGTGATCCTCACCAAACCCAAGGGCTTCCTGTTCTGGGTGGTCACCGGCAGCGGCGACTACGCCACCTTCGGCGGCGCCTGGCTGCAGATGACCGGCCGGGCGCTCGGCAACACGGCCATCCTGATCGGGGCCGGGCTGGGCTTCCTGCTGCCGGTCGGCCGCCGGCTCTGGCTGAAGTACCGCCACCGCCCGCTGCCCGTCGCGGGGGAGGAGCACGGCTCCACCGCCGACCTCTGGGTCTGGCTGCTGTCCTCGGTCGTCGCGGTCAGCGTGGGCTTCCACTTCTTCGGCCACTACTACCTGCAGCTGATGCCCCCGCTGGTCCTGCTGGGCACCGGCGCGGTCGCCACCTCGGCGATCCGCTGGAAGCCGGTGCTGGTGTACACCGCGGTGGCCGCCACGACCTTCTGGGGCCTGGCGCTGGCCTGGCCGGGGGAGCGGCTCAGCCGGACCACCGAGGTGGCCACCGCGGTGGCCGCGCAGACCACGCCCAAGGACACCGTGCTGGTCTGGGGCATGCACCCCGAGCTGTACTGGCTGGCCGACCGCAAGCCGGCCACCCGCTACCTGACGGCCGGCTTCCTGACCAACTACAGCGGCGGCAAGGACGGCAGCCAGAACGTCGGCGAGCAGTTCAGCGTCAGCAACGCCTGGCAGACCTTCGACCAGGAGATCGCCAAGAGCCTGCCCGAGGTCGTGGTGGACGACTCCGGCCTCGCGCCCTACCAGCCCAACCTGGTGCCGAGGATCGAGAACCTGCTGGAGACCCACTACGAGATGGTCGGCGTCTTCGCCGACACCGTGGTGTACCGCCTCAAGCGCTGAGGCCGCACCGCGCTCCGGCCCCGCGCGGCCGCCCGTGGGCCCCGCACGGGGCGTACGGGCCCATGGAAGAGCCCCGGTGACCTGTCAGGTCACCGGGGCTCTCACGTCGCTGCTAGGCGGGCACCGAGGCCACACCCGGGGCGAGGAACCGCTTGCCGGTCACCCGCTCCGAGACGCCCTCACGGTCCAGGTACGGGGTGATCCCGCCCAGGTGGAAGGGCCAGCCGGCACCGGTGATCATGCAGAGGTCGATGTCCTGGGCCTCGCCCACGACACCCTCCTCCAGCATCAGGCCGATCTCCTGCGCCACGGCGTCCAGGGAGCGGGCCAGGACCTGCTCCTCGGTCAGCACGGTGTCGCCGAAGGAGAGCAGCTCCAGCACCTCGGGGTCGAGCACCTGCTTGCCGTCGACCCAGGTGTAGAAGCCGCGCTTGCCGGCCTTGACCACCTTGCCGAGGTTCTCGGAGACGGTGAACCGCTCCGGGAACGCGCCGTGCAGGGTCTCCGAGACGTGCAGGGCGATGGCCGGGCCGACCAGCTCCAGCAGCACGATCGGGGACATCGGCAGGCCGAGCGGCTCGACGCCCTTCTCGACGGTGGCGATCGGGGTGCCCTCGTCGATGATGTTCTGGATCTCGCCCATGAAGCGGGTCAGGATCCGGTTCACCACGAACGCCGGGGCGTCCTTGACCAGCACCGCGGTCTTCTTCAGCTTCTTCGAGACGCCGAAGGCCGTCGCCAGCGAGGCGTCGTCGGTCTGCTCGCCGCGCACGATCTCCAGCAGCGGGAGGATCGCGACCGGGTTGAAGAAGTGGAAGCCGACGACCCGCTCGGGGTGCTTCAGCTTCGAGGCCATCTCGCTGACCGAGAGGGACGAGGTGTTGGTCGCCAGCACACAGGTCGGCGAGACCACGTCCTCCAGGTCCGCGAAGACGGTCTGCTTGACGCCCATCTCCTCGAACACGGCCTCGATCACGAAGTCCGCGTCGGCGAAGCCGGCGGCCTTGTCGAGCGAGCCGGTGACCAGGCCCTTGAGGCGGTTGGACTTGTCCTTGCCGATCCGGCCCTTGTCGAGCAGCTTGTCGATCTCGGCGTGGACGTAGCCGACGCCCTTGTCGATGCGCTCCTGGTCGATGTCGGTGAGGACCACCGGCACCTCCAGACGGCGGGCGAACAGCAGCGCCAGCTGCGAGGCCATCAGACCGGCGCCGACGACGCCGACCTTGGTGACCGGGCGGGCCAGCGACTTGTCCGGCGCGCCGAACGGGCGCTTGGCCCGGCGCTGCACCAGGTTGAAGGCGTAGATGCCGCTGCGCAGCTCGCCGCTCATGATGAGGTCGGCCAGGGCCGCGTCCTCGGCGTCGAAGCCGGCCTGCAGGTCGGCGTCCTTGACCAGCTGGATGATGTCCAGTGCCTTGTACGCGGCGGGAGCCGCGCCGTGCACCTTGGCGTCGGCGACCAGGCGGCCCCAGGCGACGGCGTCGTCCCAGGCCTTGCCGCGGTCGATCGCCTCGCGCTCGACCACGACGTCGCCGGTGAGGACCTTGGCCGCCCAGAGCAGCGACTGCTCCAGGAAGTCGGCCGGCTCGAAGATCGCGTCCGCGATGCCGAGCTCGAAGACGTCCTTGCCCCTGAGCTGCTTGTTCTGGCTCATCGAGTTCTCGATGATGACCTTGACGGCCTTCGCCGGACCGATCAGGTTCGGCAGGATGGTGCAGCCGCCCCAGCCGGGGACGAGGCCCAGGAAGACCTCGGGCAGCGAGAACGCCGGGACGCCCGTGCTGACGGTGCGGTAGGTGGCGTGCAGGCCGACCTCGACGCCGCCGCCCATCGCCGCGCCGTTGTAGAACGCGAAGGAGGGGACGGGCAGCGCGGCGATCCGCTTGAAGACCTCGTGGCCGCCCTTGCCGATGGCCAGCGCGTCGGCGTGCGCCTTGAGGATCTCGACGCCCTTGAGGTCGGCGCCGACCGCGAAGATGAACGGCTTGCCGGTGATCGCGACACCGACGATCGAACCCTCGGCGGCCTCGGCCTCGACCTGGTCCAGCGCGGCGGACAGCTTCAGCAGCGAGCCCGGGCCGAAGGTGGTCGGCTTGGTGTGGTCGAAGCCGTTGTCCAGGGTGATCAGCGCCAGCCGACCGGCCTGCAGCGGCAGGTCCAGGTGGCGGACGTGCGCGGTGGTCACGACCTCGCCGGGGAACAGCTCGGCGCCGTGCTTCAGCAGCTCAGTGGTGCTCATGGTCACTTACCACCCTCGAAGTGCGGGTTCTCCCAGATGATGGTGCCGCCCATGCCGAAGCCGATGCACATCGTGGTGAGGCCGTAGCGGACGTCCGGGCGCTGCTCGAAGCGGCGGGCCAGCTGGTTCATCAGGCGCACGCCGGAGGAGGCCAGCGGGTGGCCGAAGGCGATCGCGCCGCCGAACGGGTTGACCCGCTCGTCGTCGTCCGCGATGCCGTAGTGGTCCAGGAAGGCCAGGACCTGCACGGCGAAGGCCTCGTTGACCTCGAAGGCCTGGATGTCGTCGATGGTCAGACCGGCCTTGGCCAGCGCCTTCTCGGTGGCCGGCACCGGACCGATGCCCATCACCTCGGGCTCGACGCCCGCGAAGGCGTACGAGACCATGCGCATCTTGACCGGCAGGCCGAGCTCCTCGGCGACGTCCTCGGCGGCCAGCAGCGAGGCGGTCGCGCCGTCGTTCAGGCCGGCCGAGTTGCCCGCGGTGATGTTGCCGTGCGGGCGGAACGGGGTCTTGAGACCCGCCAGGCTCTCCATCGTGGTGCCCGGGCGCAGCGGCTCGTCCACGGTGGCCAGGCCCCAGCCGGTCTCGCCGACCTCGGGGTTGGTGTTGCGGATCGAGACCGGCACCAGGTCGGGCTGGATGTCGCCGTTGGCGTACGCCTTGGCGGCCTTCTCCTGGGAGCGGACGGCGTAGGCGTCGCAGCGCTCCTTGGTGATGTGCGGGAACCGGTCGTGCAGGTTCTCCGCGGTCATCCCCATGAACAGGGCGGACTCGTCGACGAGCTTCTCGGACACGAAGCGCGGGTTCGGGTCGACGCCCTCGCCCATCGGGTGGCGGCCCATGTGCTCGACGCCGCCGGCCACGACGATGTCGTAGGCGCCGAAGGCGATGCCGCCGGCGGTCGCGGTGACGGCGGTCAGCGCGCCGGCACACATGCGGTCGATCGAGTAGCCCGGGACGGACTTCGGCAGGCCGGCCAGCAGCGCGGCGGTGCGGCCGATGGTCAGGCCCTGGTCGCCGATCTGCGTGGTGGCCGCGACGGCGACCTCGTCGATCCGCTCCACGGGCAGGTTCGGGTTACGGCGCACGAGCTCCCGGATGCACTTGACGACCAGGTCGTCGGCGCGCGTCTCGTGGTAGATGCCCTTCGGGCCGGCCTTGCCGAACGGGGTGCGGACGCCATCGACGAAGACGACGTCCCTCGCGGTACGAGGCACGGGGGCTCTCCTCCCAGGGACCAACAGGTTGAGGTGGGCAGGCTGCCGCCGTCTCCTCCGTGCCGGAGGACGTCAGCGGCGCCGCTTCACCGCCATGCTACCGGTCGGTAACCAACCTGCCCAGGCCCGAAGGGCTCATCTCCCCGTGTGTCCCGCGACACGTCCGTCCGGTCGTGCCCCGCCGGCCCCGCCCGCGCCCGTCCCCGCCGGGTCCTGCCAGGTCCCGCCGGTCCGTGCCGGGTCCGGATCCGGGCCCGGGTACGACGAAGGGGATGCCGTCCCGGGACGGCATCCCCTCGTGGTGTCGGGACTCAGTCGGTCTGCTCCGCCGCCTTGGTGAAGGCGGCGGCCATCACCGGTGCCACCAGGTCGACCTGCCACTGCCGGGCGCCGAGCCGGCGCAGCGCGGCCGCCACGTTGGCGGCGCTCGCGTCGGCCGGCGGCTCCCAGGAGACGCGGCGGACCAGGTCCGGGGTGATCAGGTTCTCGGCCGGCAGGTTGTGCGTCTCGGCCAGCTCGCTGACGGCGGCCCGTGCCCCGGACAGCCGGGCGGCGGCCACCGGGTCCTTCTCGGCCCAGGCGCGCGGCGGCGGCGGACCGTCGTGCGGCGCGGAGGCGGGCGGCAGCTGGTTCTCCGGGATCTCCCGGGCCTGCTGCACGGCGGCCAGCCACTGGTCGAGCTGGCGGCGGTGGACGCGCGGCCCGAAGCCCTGGACGGACTGCAGCCCGGCGATGTTCAGCGGCATGGCCAGCGCGGCGTTGACGATCGCGGCGTCGGAGAGCACCCGGCCCGGCGAGACGTCGCGCTCCTGCGCCATCCGGTCCCGGGCCAGCCACAGCTCGCGGACCACGGCCAGCTGGCGGCGCCGGCGGACCTTGTGCAGCTGGGAGGTGCGGCGCCACGGGTCGGTCCGGGGGGCGGGCCGGGGAGCGCTCGCGATCGCGGCGAACTCCTCCAGCGCCCAGTCGAGTTTGCCCTGGGCGTCCAGCTCCTGTTCGAGTGCGTCCCGCAGCTCGACCAGCACCTCGACGTCCAGAGCGGCGTAGCGCAGCCACGGCTCGGGCAGCGGGCGGGTGGACCAGTCGACCGCCGAGTGCTCCTTGGCCAGGCTCAGCCCGAGCACGTTCTCGGTCATCGGTCCGAGTCCGACGCGGGCGAAGCCGGCGATCCGGCCGGCCAGCTCGGTGTCGAACAGCCGCTGCGGCCGCATCCCCACCTCGGCGAGGCAGGGCAGGTCCTGGGTGGCTGCGTGCACGACCCACTCGGTGTCCGCCAGGGCGTCACCCAGACGGCTGAGGTCGGGGCAGGCGATCGGGTCGATCAGCGCGGTACCGGCGCCCGCGCGGCGCAGCTGGATGAGGTACGCGCGCTGCCCGTAGCGGTAGCCGGAGGCCCGCTCGGCATCGACGGCGACCGGTCCGGTGCCCGCGGCGAAGGCGGCGACGGTGGCGGCCAGCGCCCGCTCGTCCGCCACGACTGGCGGGATCCCCTCCTTCGGTTCGAGGAGCGGGACCGGGGCTGCTTCTTCTGGGATGGCTGCTACGGCGTCGGTCACCCCCCAAGGGTACGACGGACCTTGCAACCGGGAGTGTTGTCGGACTGGTCAGACCGGGTCCGTGACTATGCCACCGGCCCGCCGCGACCGTGGAGCCCCCTGCCGAGGCCCGGACACCGACCGGCCCGGACCCGCCCGCCGCCCCGGAGCCCGGCCCCCGAACGCCCGCCCCGAGCCCGGAGCCCAGCCCCCGAACGCCCGCCCCGGGTCTGAACGCCCGCCCCGGCAGGACCCGCCCCGCCCCACCCCGGAGGCGAGCGGCGCGAAAACACAGCGGCCTTGGAGGAAACGTTCCTCCAAGGCCGCCGCAGCGGTCCCGCCGGGGGATCAGTGGATGATGCCGGTCCGCAGCGCCACCGCGACCATCCCGGCGCGGTCGCCGGTGCCCAGCTTGCGGGCGATCCGGGCGAGGTGGCTCTTCACGGTGAGCGCGGACAGGCCCATCGCGACGCCGATCGCCTTGTTGGACTGGCCCTCGGCCACCAGTCGCAGGACCTCCACCTCGCGGCCGGAGAGCTCGCGGTAGGCGGCCTGCTGCGCGCCCGGCGCACCGGGGGCCCCGGGGGCGCCCGGGGCACCGGCCGCACCCGGCACACCCGGCATGCCGGGGCGCCGCATCCGGCCGGCCAGGCCGGCCGCGCCGAGCGGGAGGCCCGGTCGGCCAGGCATGGCCACGTTGGTACGGGTCCCGGTGACCACGTACCCCTTGACGCCGCCGGCCAGCGCGCTGCGGACCGCGCCGATGTCGTCGGCGGCCGAGAGGGCCAAGCCGTTGGGCCAGCCCGCGGCGCGGGTCTCGGCCAGGATGGTCAGCCCGGAACCGTCCGGGAGATGGACGTCGGCGACGCAGATGTCGCGCGGGGTGGACACCCGGGGGCGGGCCTCGGCGATCGAGGACACCTCGATGACGTCCCGGACGCCGAGCGCCCAGAGGTGCCGGGTGACGGTGTTTCGGACGCGGGGATCTGCGATGACCACCATGGCGGTGGGCTTGGTCGGCCGGTAGGCGACCACGTTTGCGGGGTGCTCAAGAAGGACCGACACCAGGCCTCCTGCGGGGAGTGGCGGACGGAACCCCGATGGGGCGGTCGGAGTGTTCCGCGTTCGGAAAGGGTCACAGTCTGCTTCGGCAGGTACCGTGCCCGGCTTTAGCGAAAGATCACGATCTAGTGAGTAACAATACGGACAAATCGCGCATGTGACTGATGCGACATGCCCCGTATTCGTACAAAATCGATCAGATCGCGGGCAGTTCGATCGGTTTCCGCCGGTTAATTGACACAGGGGAAGGTCGAAGCCACACTCCGTCAGCCCCCGGGCGTCCGTCAGCCCTGGGGGTGGCTCCGGACCGGCCCGGAGCGGTTGCCACTCGTCAGTGCGAGCGCGGGCGCCGGCGGGCGGGCATCGGGACCACCCCGCCGAGTGACGGCACGTCGGCCGGCGGCTGCGGCGCCGGGGCCGCCGGCGGCAGGCCGGCGCTGAGGCAGAGCAGGTCGCCCCAGGCGGCCAGGTGCCGCTCGAACCGGCCGTCGGCGGGCGTCCAGGACGCCCGGATCTCGATCTCGGTGGACGACGCGCGGTCCGCCAGCCCGCCGAAGTACTGCGAGGCGCACCTGGTCACCGTGCCGCTGGGCTCGCCGTAGCCGGCGCCGTGCGCCTGCAGGGCGTCCAGCAGCCAGGCCCAGCCGACCTCGGACAGCATCGGGTCGCCGGCCATCTCCGGTTCCAGCTCGGCCCGGGTCATCGTCACCACGCGGAAGTCCCCGTTCCAGGCCTCCTGCCCGGCGGGGTCGTGCAGCAGCACCAGCCGGCCGTCGGCCAGCTCCTCGCCGTCCACTTCCACCGCGGCGGTCAGCGCGAACGAGTACGGGGCGAGCCGGCGCGGGGCCGGGGCGGGGGAGAGCTCGACCTCGGGGCGCAGCCGCGCCCCGGTCAGCGCCTCGACGGCGGCCCGGAACTCGCTCGGCGCCGCCTCCCGACCCGTTCCGCCACCTGTTCCGCCACCCTGTGCGGGGTGCCCGCCGACCGCTGCCATGCCCCGAAGACTAGGTCGAGAACCCGGGTATTCGCCGCAACTTCTCCTTGCGCGGCGTGCCGGGAGGGCAATCCGGCCAGATCTTGGAGGAACCGACGAGCCCGGGCGGGAAGCGCGGTCCGGGGCGCGTGCGAAGATTTGAACCGTGAGTGAGACAACGGCAGACACCGCGGCGGACACCCAGGCCGCCCCCACCGGCCAGCAGCCCTCCGCGCGCCGCGGCGCCGCGCACGACTCCGCGTTCCTGCGCGCCTGCCGGAACGAGCCGGTGCCGCACACCCCGGTGTGGTTCATGCGCCAGGCCGGCCGCTCGCTGCCCGAGTACCTGAAGGTCCGCGAGGGCATCCCCATGCTGGAGTCCTGCATGCGGCCCGAGCTGGTCAAGGAGATCACCCTCCAGCCGGTGCGCCGGCACAAGGTGGACGCGGCGATCTTCTTCAGCGACATCGTGGTGCCGCTCAAGGCCATCGGCATCGACGTCGACATCAAGCCCGGCATCGGCCCGGTGATCGCCGACCCGATCCGCACCGTCGAGGACCTCCGGCGGCTGCGGCCGCTCGAGCCCGACGACGTCCCGTACATCACCGAGGCGGTCGGCCTGCTCGTCGACGAGCTCGGCTCCACCCCGCTGATCGGGTTCGCCGGCGCCCCGTACACGCTCGCCAGCTACCTGGTCGAGGGCGGTCCGTCGAAGAACCACGAGAACACCAAGGCCATGATGTACGGCCAGCCCGAGCTGTGGGCGGCCCTGGTGGACCGGCTCGCCGACATCACCTCCGCCTTCCTCAAGGTGCAGATCGAGGCCGGCGCCTCCGCCGTCCAGCTCTTCGACTCCTGGGTCGGCTCGCTCGCCCCCGACGACTACCGCCGCTCGGTGATGCCCGCGAGCACCAAGGTCTTCGACGCGGTCGCCGGCTACGGCGTGCCGCGGATCCACTTCGGCGTCGGTACCGGCGAGCTGCTCGGTCTGATGGGCCAGGCCGGTGCGGACGTCGTCGGCGTCGACTGGCGGGTGCCGCTGAACGTCGCCGCCGAGCGGGTCGGCCCCGGCAAGGGCCTGCAGGGCAACCTCGACCCGGCCGTCCTCTACGCGCCCACCAGGGCCGTCGAGACCAAGGCCCGCGAGGTGCTGCACGCCGCGCAGGCGCTCGGCAGCAGCGGCCACATCTTCAACCTCGGCCACGGCGTGATGCCCAGCATGGACCCGGACGCGCTCAGCCGGCTGGTCGCGTTCGTGCACGAGGCCAGCGCGCGCTGAGCCGACGCCGGACCGGCAGCGACCGCCGGACCGGGTGGCGGGCCCCCTCGGCGGGGGCCCGCCACCTGTGCGTCAGGCGTCCTGGTCGTCCCCCGGCGGGTGGGGCGGCTGCGGGGGAACGGTCGGCTCGGCACCGGCACCCGCACTGCCACCGGCACCCGTATCGGTACCGGTGCTCGCCCGGCGCCGGCGCAGGAGCCAGAGGACGAGCGCCAGGGGGCCGAGCACCAGCAGGAACGGCGCCACCGCCGCCACCGCCATCGCGAGTCCGCGCACGATCGTGACCAGCACGTTCCAGCCGCCGCCGAGCGCCGAGCCGACCGAGGCCCAGAAGCCCTTCTCCTTCTTCTTCTCCGGCTCGTCGACCGGGACGGGCTTCGCCTCGCGCCGCACGTCGAGCGTGATGGTGGAGAGCGAGGTCCGGGCGGACAGCTCCTTCAGCTGCTTCTGCATCGACTCCAGGTCCGCCTCGCGGCGGCTCAGCTCGCTCTCCAGGCTGGTGATCTCGCTCAGCGTCTTGGTCTGGGCCATCAGCGCCCGGACCCGCTCCACGCTCGCCTGCTGCGTCTGCACCCGGCTCGCCACGTCCGCGACCTGCTGGGTCAGGTCGTCCGCCTGGCTCTTGCGGGTGAGCACCTCGCCGAGGCCGGCGAGCTGGTCCAGGGTCTGCTGGAACGACGCCGACGGGACCTTCACGGTGATCTGGCCACCGGCCCCGGCGGAGTCGTTCGCCCCGCCGTTGACCGTCTCGCCGCCGACGTAGCCGCCCGTCGCCGCCGTCAGCGCGCGGGCCTGCTCCAGTACCTTGGCGACGTCCTTCGCGCGCAGCGTCAACTGCGCGGTGTACGCGATCAGCCGGGTGTCGGGTACCGACACGGCGGCGGACGGGGGCGCACCGGTGGCGGCCCTCCCGTCGCCGGCCGCCGGCGGCGCGGCCGACGGCTGCGCGGCGCCGGCCCCGCCCACCGCGGGAGCACCGGCGGCCGGGGCGGCCGCGTCCTGCTTCGCCGCCATGCCGTCCGACCCGCGCTCGGCGGCGCTGCACCCCCCGACCAGGACCACCGCCGCGACGACCCCGGCCGTCAGCACCCCCGGTCTGCGTCGTCCTCTCGTCACGATCGAGCCCTCCCCAAATCCCTTGTCCGGCGCCCGGATTCGGACGCTCAGACCATGAGACGCGGGCGCGCCCCGATCGGACCCCGGTGGGAGATCGCAACTCGATCACGGGTGGGTGGCGGTCCGGAGTCGCTACCGTAGGGCCATGAGCGAGTTGCCGGACCGGAGGTATCCGCCCCGCATCGAGGGCTGGTTCGCCGAGGATCTCGATCGGCTGACGCAAGCCCCCCGGCACACCGAGCTGATCGACGGCGCGCTGGTCTTCATGACATCCCCGCAGCGCTCCTGGCACGGCCGGGTCGTGACGGCACTGACGGTCGCGCTGGAGGACCAGGCGCCCGACGACACGGTGGTCGACCGGGAGATGACCATCAGACTGGACCGGCGAAACCGCCCGGAACCGGACGTGGTGGCCGCGATGACCTCCTACGATCCGGACCGTACGTGGTACGACGCGGCCGATGTGACGCTCGTCGTCGAGGTCGTCTCCCCCGAATCGGTCGATCGCGACCGGGGTCTCAAACTGCGCAAGTACGCCGCGGCCGGCATCCCGCACTACTGGCTCGTCGAGGAGGAGGACGGCCGGCCGGTCGTCCATGTCTACGAGCTCGACATCGCCACCTCCGCCTACGCGCCGGCCGGGATCTTCCGGAACCGGCTGTCGCGGCCGGTGCCGTTCCCGGTCGACGTCGATCTCGACGCGCTCGTTCCCGTCCGGAAGCGGGCGGATTGAGGCATTGATGTAAGGACCTGCGAGACTGCGGGGCATGTCGCAAGCACATGTCGTCGTGATCGGCGGCGGTATCGCGGGCCTCGCCGCGGCCGCCCACCTCAGCGGGGCGGCGGGGGGTGCCGCACGGGCGCGGGTGACGCTGCTGGAGGCCTCGGAGCGGGTCGGGGGGAAGCTGCACGGCGGGGAGGTCGGCGGGGTCCGGGTCGACCTGGGCGCCGAGTCGATGCTGGCCAGACGGCCGGAGGCGGTCGAGCTGGCGCAGGCCGTCGGGCTCGCCGGGGCGCTGGAGCCGCCGACGACCGCCAAGGCCGCGATCTGGACCAGGGGCGCGCTGCGGCCGCTGCCCGGCGGTCAGGTCATGGGCGTGCCGGGGGACCTCGACGCGCTCGCCGCCTCCGGGGTGCTGACCGCCGAGGGGCTGGAGCGGGCCCGGCACGAGGACGGGGGCGCGGGGGTCGCCGACGACGTCGCGATCGGGCGGTACGTCGCGGACCGGCTCGGCCACGAGGTGGTGGACCGGCTGGTCGAGCCGCTGCTCGGCGGCGTCTACGCCGGGCACGCCGACGAGATCTCGCTGCGCGCCGCCGTGCCGCAGCTGCTGGCGATCGCCAGGGGCGGCGGCTCGCTGGTGGAGGGCGTCCACGAGCTGGCCTCCCGGCCGCGGACCGTCGGCACACCGGTCTTCCAGGGGCTGCGCGGCGGCCTCGGCACGCTGCCCGGGGCGGTCGCCGCGGCCTGCGTCAGGGCCGGCGTCGAGCTGCGTACCGGGGCCCGGGTGGACGAGCTGCGCCGCACCCCCGAGGGCTGGCGGGTGGTGACCGGCGACGGCGTGGCGCTGTCCGCGGACGCCGTCGTGCTGGCCGTGCCCGCGCCCGCCGCGGCCCGGCTGCTGCGCGCGGACGCGCCGGCCGCCGCCACCGAACTGGACGGGGTCGAGTACGCGGGGATGGCGCTGGTCACCCTCGCCTTCCGGCGCGCCGACCTGCCGGTGCCGCCGACCGGCAGCGGGTTCCTGGTGCCGCCGGTGGACGGCCGGCGGATCAAGGCGTCCACCTTCTCCTCCAACAAGTGGGGCTGGCTGGAGCGCGCCGCCCCGGACACGTTCGTGCTGCGCACCTCGCTGGGCCGGCACCGCGAGGAGGCGGCGCTGGACCTGCCGGACGAGGAGCTGGTGGCCCGTTCGCTGGCCGACCTGGGTGAGGCGATCGGCCTGACCGCCCGCCCGTACGACACCGCCGTCACCCGCTGGCGGGCCGGACTGCCGCAGTACCCGGTCGGCCACCTCGACCGGGTGGCCCGGATCCGGGCGGCGGCCGGGCAGGTGGGCGGGCTGGCGCTGTGCGGCGCCGCGTACGACGGCGTGGGGATCCCCGCGTGCATCGCGAGCGCCCGGACGGCGGTCGCGGCACTCGACAGACTGTTGACCCCGGCGACCGGGGCGAGCGTCACGGAGAGGACAATGGGCGCATGACTGAGACCGTTGAGCAGCAGCCGGAGAAGAAGAAGGCGCGCGACCTGAACCAGGTCATCCGCTACACCATGTGGTCGGTGTTCAAGCTCAAGGGCGCGCTGCCCGAGGACCGCACCGCCCTCGCCGCCGAGGTGGACGAGCTGTTCGCCCAGCTCGACGCGAAGGACATCACGGTGCGCGGCACCTACGACGTGTCCGGTCTGCGCGCGGACGCCGACATCCTGGTCTGGTGGCACGCCGAGAACTCGGACGACCTCCAGGACGCGTACAACCGCTTCCGCCGCACCGGCCTCGGCCGGGTGCTGGAGCCGGTCTGGTCCAACATGGCGCTGCACCGCCCGGCCGAGTTCAACAAGTCGCACATCCCGGCGTTCCTCGCGGACGAGCGGGCGCGCGACTACGTCTGCGTCTACCCGTTCGTCCGCTCCTACGAGTGGTACCTGCTGCCGGACGCCGAGCGGCGCGCGATGCTCGCCGAGCACGGCCAGATGGCGCGCGGCTACCCGGACGTCCGGGCCAACACGGTGGCCTCCTTCGCGCTCGGCGACTACGAGTGGCTGCTCGCCTTCGAGGCGGACGAGCTGCACCGGATCGTCGACCTGATGCGCGACCTGCGGCCGTCCCGCGCCCGGCTGCACGTGCGCGAGGAGGTGCCCTTCTTCACGGGGCGCCGCAAGCCGGTGGGCGAGCTGCTCAACGGCCTGGTCTGAGACCGCGGCACGACGAGGGCCGGCTCCCCGGGAAGGGGAGCCGGCCCTCGCGGCCGTTTCGGCTCGGTACCGGTCGGCTGCGGCGCCGTCAGCTCCGGTGCGGGCGCAGGGCGGCGCGCAGCCGGGCGTCGGGGAGGGCGTCCGGGCCGATCATCGCGACGGCGGTGAGCAGTTCGCGCTCGTCGTCGTCGGTGAGGCCGTGCTGGCGCGGCGGCCGCACCTCGCGCAGCACCTCCTGGCCGACCGGGGAGGCCCAGTGGGTGTAGGGGTAGACGTCGACCCGGGCCATTAGCAGGGTGCCCGAGGTGAGCACCAGCGGCAGCGAGAACCAGGCCAGCGGCGCCAGCGCGTCACCGTCCGCGAAACCGCCGACCGCCAGGGCCGCGGCCAGCAGCACCAGGGTGAGCAGCAGGGCGTGCCGGACCTGGCGGACCACCAGGACGGTGCTCTGCTGCACCAGCGCCGGGGTGGCCAGGCCGGCCAGGGCGAGCCGGCTGCCGATCTCCAGCACGGTGGGGTGGCAGGCCATGACCCGGCGCAGGTCGGCCGTCCGGCACTGGCCCTCGGGCCCGACGGTGGCGACCACCGCGCGCTCCAGGCGGCTGCGGCCCTTCGGGTCGACCACGGTGGTCCAGCCGGTGTGGGCGAGGTGCAGCCGGCCGCGGGAGGCCATCAGGACCAGGGCCAGTTCGACCACCCGGTCCGGTCCGCCGGCCAGGTACGCCGTCTCGTACAGCCCGATCCCGACGGCCTCGGGCGGCCTGAGCCCCTCCTGCCCGGCGAGTGCGTCGGCGGTGGCGGTCATCCGGACCAGCCGGATGCAGGAGAACACCGCGGCGATGCAGGCAGGGATCAGGAAGAGCAACCACATGGCCTTGTTGTAGACCCGCTTCCGCTCCGAGCGGTACGAATTTCCGGACCGCGATACCGAACTGTGACTCGCGGGCGGGTCGGCCGTCCTCAGGATCCGCAGCTGCTGCCGCCGCAGCTGGACGAGGAGGAGCTGCAACTCGACGAGGACGACCCGCAGCTGGACGAGGACGAGCCGCAGCTCGACGAGGAGGACCCGCAGCTGCTGGAGCTGGATCCGCAGCTCGAACCCGAGGAGCCGGGGCTGGAGGAGCCGCACCAGGTGCCCCCGCTGCAGGAGGAGGTGTAGGCGGCGGAGGAGCAGGAGGAGCCCGAGCCGGAGCTCGCGGTCGCCGAGGACCCGTACTTGGCGGTCAGCAGCTCGGCCGAGGCCGCGGCGAGCATCGCCTCCTGGAGCTCCGCGTCCTCCAGCCCGGAGGCCGCCACCCCGCTGAGCGCGACCGCGCCGAGCAGGACGGCGCCGGCCGTCCGGGGGGCCAGGCCCGTGCTGGGCTTCCACGGCTTGCCGATCGCCATCAGGCTGAGCTGGCGGCGCCCGGCCGGGGTGATCCGGCCCTTCAGCGGCCAGCTCGCGAGCAGCGAGACCAGCGCGAAGCCCAGCAGGACCGGGGCGACCCACAGCGCGGGGCGCTCGGAAGCGGCGGTGCCGTCGTCGATCACGAAGGCGAGTCCGAAGGTCGCCACCACGGCGAGGACGGCCAGCCAGAGCAGTCGCCGCGCCGTCCTCGCCCGGCGCATCCGGGCGGGGTTGCGCAGGAGACCGCGGTCGGCGAGCCCGTCGCCGATCTTCTGGACGGCGGGCGAGCGCATCACCTCGTGCCGCAGTGCGGCGAGCGGCCGCTGCCGGTCCGGTCCGGCGGCCTCGATGACGGCCTGGTCGACGGAGTCGTAGGGCCGCTCCGCGGTGATGGTGATCAGACCGGAGCGGTTGACGATGACGTGGCCGGCCTCGTGCATCCGGACGAGGGCGGTGTCGAAGACCCGGCCGGGCCCGCCGGAGAGGAAGGCGGTGTCCAGCAGCGGCAGCCCGCGGCCGGGCAGGCCCTTGGCCTGCGGTGCCCGCCGGACCAGCTGCTTGGTGCGCGAGGCGTGGAACGAGGCCAGCACCAGCAGGACGGCAGGGACGATGAAGTACGTGTTGTGCCACATGGGCGGTTCCCCCGGGGTGGTGAGTTCTAGGGCGTGCGGCCGGGCCAAAGGGCCCGGCGCAGGCGGGTGAGCGGGCCCGGCGGCTGCTCCGCCACCGGGTGGAGCCACTGCTGCACGGCCCGGCGCCGGTCGGGGCCGAGCCCCGGGCCGTCGTCCGCCCCGGCGCCGTCCGCCGGCGTGCCCTGGGCCAGCGCCCAGGCGGCGAAGGCCCGGGCGTCGGCGCGGTAGCCGTCGGTCTGCGGGTGCGTGCGGGCGTAGGCGAGGAACAGCGGTCCGTACTGCCGGCCGAGCAGGCGGGGCAGCTCCGGGGCCACCTTGGCGGTGGTGTCGCGGCGCTTGGCGGCCAGGCCCAGGGACTGGGCCCGGACCTGGGCCGGATCGAATCCGGGCGGCACCGGCCCGCCGGCCACCAGGGCCGTCAGCAGGGCCTCCTGGCGCCGGGCGAGCGCGGCGCGGGCGGCGTCGAGCCCCCCGGGGTCGTCAGCCATCGCGCCGGGCCCGGTCCAGCACCCGGCGGATGGCGTCGAGTTCGGCGGAGAGCTCGGCCGGCGGCGGGAAGGCGGCGTCCCGCTCCAGCAGCACCCCGGGCGGTGCCACCCGTGCGCACAGCTCGGCCAGCACCTCCAGCACCGGCTCGGTGACGGGGTGCGCGTGGGTGTCGTGCCAGACGCCGTCGACCATCGTGCCGCCCGCCACGTGCACGTACGCGAGCGCCTCCAGTGGCAGGCGGTCCAGCTCGGCGGCCGGGTCCAGACCGAGGTTGACCCGGTTGGTGTGCAGGTTGGCGACGTCGATCAGGAGCCGGACGCCGGTGCGCTCGACCAGCTCGGCGAGGAACTGCCCCTCGGTCAGCTCGTCGTCCGGCCAGGCCAGCTGGGCGGCGATGTTCTCCAGCGCCAGTGGTACCGGCAGCTGGTCCTGGGCGATCCGGACGTTCTCGGCGATCACCCGCAGCGCGTCGCGCGAGCGCGGTACGGGCAGCAGGTGCCCGGCCTCCAGGCCGCCGGCCCGGACGAACGCCAGGTGCTCGGTGACCAGCGGGGAGTCGAGCGCGGTGGCGGTCCCGGCGAGCCGGGCGAGCCGGGCCGGGTCGGGCCGCTCGGCCCCGCCGAGGCCGAGCGAGACGCCGTGCGGGACGACGGTGACGCCGCGGGCCCGCAGCACCGCCAGCGATTCGGGGAGGTGGTCGGCGCAGACGTTCTCCGCGACCACCTCGACCCAGTCCAGACCGGGTTGGCGCTCGACCACGACGTCGATCTCGCTGCGCCAGCCGAGGCCGACGCCGAGTGTGCCGCCCAGCGCGGGTAGGGCGGGCAGGCGGGGCTTTGTGGCAGGGGAGGTCATCGGTGCGCCCCCTTCGGAGGGCTGGGTGGGGAGGCCGTCGGGCGGTGCGGGCGTCGTCGCCAGGGCCGCCGGGCCGTGTTGCTGAGGATGTCCCCGGGCGGGGCGGCTGCCAAGCCTCACCCGGTCTTCTCAGAGCATTATTTGAGCTTGTCGGTCCGGCCGTGACGGACTTTATCCCGTCCGGTGCGCGGAGCCGCAGGTGGGGGGCGGTGCGGGCGGAAAAACCGGAGGCGTGCCGACCACCGCGGCGGCTAGGGTGACGCAGCTATGACGCCACTGACGATTCGTGACTTCCGCCCCGGCGACGGCGTGGCCGTCGCGGCCGCCCACAGCGCCGGGCGCGAGCACCTGCTGCTCACGCCCGAGGTGCTGGTGTGGCTGGACGGCCGCCGGGCCGAGGGGGAGTACTACCGCACCCTGGTCGCCGAGATCGATGCCACCGTGGTCGGCGCCGTGCGCTGCGGCGTGGTGACCGGCACCTCCACGAAGGGCGTCGGCTACGCCAACGGCAGTGTGCTGCCCGCCCGGCGCGGGCGCGGGGTCTTCACCGCGCTGCTGGCCGCGGCCGAGGCGCACCTCGCCGAGCACGGCGTGGTGGAGGTGCACAGCTGGGTGGACGAGGAGCCCGGGGCGCTGGCGTTCGCGGCCGCCCGGGGCTACACCGAGGGGCGGATCGCCCACTTCGCCCGCCGCGACCTGTCGCTTCCGCTGCCGGCGGCGGCCGGGCTGCCGCCGGGTGTCGAACTGCGCCCGGCGAGCGAGTGGGAGGACGACCCGTACCCGATCTTCGTCATCGAGGCGGACGCGGTGCGCGACGAGCCGGGCGAGGTCGAGATGGACGCCGCCGACTACGAGGAGTTCGTGAACGGCGTCTGGGCCCGGCCGGACCTGGACCGGGAGCTGACCACGGTCGCGGTCCTCGACGGCGAGCCGGTCGCGTTCAGCGCGGTGCAGACGGACGGCGTGGACCGCTACTGGTCGGCGTTCACGGCCTGCCGGCGGGACTTCCGGGGGCGGGGCCTGACCAAGCTGGCCAAGGCGCAGTCGCTGCGCCGGGCGCAGGCGGCGGGCTACCGGTGGGCGTACACCAGCAACGACGCGACCAACGCGCCGATGCTGGCGATCAACTCCTGGCTCGGGTACGAGCGCTGCGCGAGCGAGCGGAAGTTCGTCAAGCGGCTCGACGGCTGAGTTCCGGCGGCGCGGGCGGTGTTCGGTGTTCGGGCCGCCGCCCGGACGCCGGCCCTGCCCCGCGGCTTCACGTGGACTCCATTGTCGGTACACTGTCAACGGTCGAGGCGTCCCTGGGGCGGATGTGACGGGGGGTCACTCGAACGAGTGAGGCGGGCGCACTTTCCCGCCTTCCGCGCCGGGTGGGCCGCTGTGGCGGGAGTTCCGGGTGTTATACGGGGCATCACCTCACGGCAGACAGTTCGTATCCGAGTCTTCCGTGCGGGGGATGGTATGGAGATCCTGCTCCAGGTACTGATCGGATTCTTTCCGGCCGTTATCGGTTTTCTCGCGGCCCGGTCCCTCGCCCGCACCCGGCTGTTCCTGCGCTACGGATTCCTCCGGGCCCTGCTCGCGCCCTACAGCCGGGTCCAGATCATCAGCCCCAGCATCGAGGTGGCGGAGTTCGCCTTCGCCAAGGACGGCCGCCGGCTGACCAGCAGGGGCCCGAAGAACGTGCTGTTCATGCCGATGGCCGAGGCCCGGGCGATAGCCCAGCTCATCGACCTGCTGCGGAAGGTCAACCGCAAGGCGACGATCGAACTGGTCGCGGCGGGCTCGCAGGATCCGCGGATGCCGACCTTCTCGATCGGCGGACCGAGCGTCAACTCGTACTCGGGGGGCATCCTCGGCGCCGGGTTCCCGGACTTCCGCATCGAGTACCCGGAGGCGGCCCGGGCCCGGTGGGGCGGCATGACCTTCGAGGCGCAGTACAACGCCGCGGACGAGCTGATCCGCGACCACGGCTTCATCTTCGTCACCCGCACCTCGCGGAACGCGCCCTGCATCGTGCTCTGCGGGGTCTTCGCGTTCGGGTCGGCGATGGCGGTGGAGACCCTGGCGGCGGCGGGGCGCAAGTCGCCGCTGGCGGCGCTGTTCCGGTCCGGGGAGAAAGGATTCGTCGCGGTGGAGGGCCGGGTGATCGGCCTCGACACGGTGGACGTCACGGTCGAGGTCTGCCGGGTCCTGCCGGCGGCGTGACGGGAGGGGCGCCCGCGGGCCGCTGGCCAGGGCCGGTGGCCCGGGTGGGGGTGCCGGAGCCGCCGGGCGCACGCTCCCGGGGTGCGCCATCCTGATCCTTGAGACGAAGTGGTCCAGACCTTCCTGGTACGAAACGGGACAGGTCGGGAGGCTCTGGGGCAGGAAGTGGCCTGAATCGCAGGGGTTTTGCCTCGCCCCTGTCACATCATCGGCATAATCGCGCCCATGACGATCAGCCGCGCGAACGTGAGCGCGATTGCCGAGGACCTGTACGTGTGGCTCCCCCCGAAGCGGGGGTGGGGTCTGGCCAACTGCGGGCTGCTGGCCTCGCCGAGGACCGCGCTGTGGATCGACACCCCCTACGACCCGTCCCTCGCGGCGGAGTTCCTGGCCGAGAGCCGGCAGCGGCTGGCCGCCGGGGTGGACGTCGACCGGGTGATCGTCACCCACGCCAACGGTGACCACCTCTGGGGCGCCGGCGTGCTGCCGGACGCCGAGGTGATCTCCACCCGGGAGGCGCTGGAGCACATCCACTACGAGCCCACCCCGAAGCAGCAGCACGCGCTGGTCGCCGGCAGCGACCCGGCCTCCCCGCTCGGCGGCTACCTCCAGCGCCACTTCGGGCAGTTCGACTGGTCGGACACCGAGCCGGTCCAGCCGCACACCGTCTTCCACGGCGAGCTGGAACTGCGGGTGGGGGACTACCCGGTGCAGGTGACCGGCCTCGCGGCGGCGCACACCGGCGGCGACCTGATCGTCCACCTGCCCCGCCAGCGCGCGGTGTTCACCGGCGACGTGATCTTCGGCTCGACGCCCGAGCACCCCGGCGACCACCCCGTGCACTGGGCCGGGCCGCTGGAGAACGTGATCGCCGCCTGCGAGCAGGTGCTGGCGACCGGCGCCGAGATCTTCGTCCCCGGCCACGGCCCGGTGCTCGACCGCGCGGGCGTGCGGGAGCACATCGCCTACCTGGCGTACGTCCGGGAGCGCGCGCACGCGCTGCACGCCGCCGGGATACCCGCGCTGGACGGCGCCCGCCGGGTGATCGCCGAGCAGCGCCACCCCGAACTGGGCCTGCCCGAGCGCCTGGTGCTGACCGTCGCCGCCGAGTACCGGCACCTGGACGGCTCCGAGGTGCCGAACGTCCTGGAGGCCATGGGCCAGGTCGCCCTGGTGGCCCGGGAACTGGACGAGGACGCGGTGCGCGCCGCGCTGCGGCCCCGGAGCGGGGAGGGCGCCCCCGCGTCGGCCTGACCGGGCCGGGCCGGTCCCCGACCGGCCTCGCCCGACCCCTTCCAGTTCCCTTCGATCGAGGACGTTCGAGGACTTCGATGACGCAGATCGCGTTGGTCGCCCTGGTGGCGATCACGGTGGCCGCCCTCGCGGCGGCCGGTGTCCTGGCCCGCAGCCGGTCCCGGGCCGTCGCCCGGGCCGGGGCGGCCGAGGCGGCCACGGCCCACAGCGAGGAGCGGGCCCGCGCCGCCGAGGCCCGGGTGACCCGCCGCGACCAGCACCTGCGCGAGGCGCAGGCGGCCGCCCGACAGGCGGCCGAGGAGACCCAGCGGGCCGAGAACCGGGCGCTGGTCGCCGAGGGCCGCTCCCGGGAGGCGGACCTCCGGACGGCGGAGGCCGAGCACCGCACGGCCGAGGCCGAGCTGCACACCCGCGCCGCGGAGGAGCGGACCAAGACGGCCGAGGGGCTGGTCGCCGGGGCCGAGGCCCGGACCGCCGAGGCCGGCCGGCAGGCGGACGACGCCGAGGAGCAGGCCAGGGCGCTGCTCGCCGAGATCGGCCACCTGGCCAAGGAGCGGGTGGCCGCCACCGCGCTGCGGCTCAGTCACCCCAACGCCCCGGTCGCCGGTCCGCTCGACGCGCAGAGCGTCGGCACCGAGGCCGTCCAGGCGCTGCAGGCCGTGCTGGACGCGGCCGCCGCCGCCATCACCGACGAGCGCGAGCGCGTCGACGCGGCCGCCCGGGCCGCCATGCGCGGTGCCACCTCCAAGATCCAGACGCTGCTCTACCAGATCCAGAGCCTCGTCCAGCAGCTCCAGCACGAGAACGACGACCCCCGGCTGCTGGAGGTCGACTTCCGCAACGAGGTCGCGCTGCGCCGGATCCAGACCATCGCCGTGCTCTGCGAGGCCTGGCCCGGTCTGGCCCGCACCGACTCCCCGCTCGCCGAGGTGGTGGTCGGCGCGCTCTCCCGGGTGCCCGGCTACGCCCGCATCAAGGTCGCCAACCACCTGCGGGAGAACCGGCTGGCCGTCGTCGCCCGGGCGGCCGAACCGCTCGCCATCACGGTGGCTGAACTGCTCGCCAACGCCACCGGGTACTCGCACCCGGAGACCGACGTCCCGGTCACCGTCCAGCAGGGCGGCCGCGGCGCACTGGTGATCATCGACGACAGCGGGATCGGGATGGAGGAGGACCAGCTGCGCCGCGCCCGCCGACTGCTGGCCGGTCCGCCCGAGGTGCTGCTCACCGAGCTGGGTAACCCGCCGAAGACCGGGTTCGCGGTGGTCGGCAAGCTGGCCCGGCAGTACGGTTTCGCCTGCCACATCGAGCCCTCGCCGTACGGCGGCATGCGGACCATCGTCCGGATCCCGGCCGCGCTGCTCACGGTGGTGGACGACGAGCAGCCGCTCTCGGTGCTCACCCCGCTGCCGCTGCGGGCCGGCTCCGGCCCGGCTCCGGCGCCCACCATGGCGGCGCTGCCGCCCGTCCCGGCCGCGCGCGGCGGGGACGGGCAGGAGGGCCGGGGCGGGCCGGCCGGGTCCGCCGGGCACGACGTGCCACCAGGACACGAACTGCCCACCCGGCGCAACGTGTCGACACGGCACGAGCTGCCGTCCCGGCAGGCCGTGCCGACCATGCACGTCGTGCCACCCGTGCAGGCCGTGCCGTCCGACGACAGTGGCCTGCCCAGCCGCCGCCGGCGCCAGCCGCTCCCGCACCAGGCCCAGGCACCGCAGGGCGCGGGCACCGCCGGTCCCGCGCAGCTCCCGCCCGCCCGGACGCCCGAGCAGGCCGCCGAGCGCTGGGGCGCCCTGCAGCAGGGCACCGGCTCCGGCCGGGCCGCCGTGGCGCAGGCCGCGGACCGGTCCGTCCTGCCCGCCGCCGCCCCGGTCGACCACCCTGCGGACCACCCGGCCCCGGCGGCGGACCACCCGGCCCCGGCGGCGGGTCGCCCGGACCGCACCGACCGCACCGACCACACGGGCGAGACCGACCACACGGACGGGACCGACCACACCGGTCACCGCCGGGCCCAGACCTCCGAAGGAGCCGAGCAGTGAGCACGCCCAGCCCTAGCGCCACCGATGAGATCTCGTGGGTGCTGACCCCGCTGCTGGAGCTCCCGGGTGTCCTGCACGCGGTCATCGCGACCGGTGACGGCCTCGTCGAGGGCGCCTCGGACGGCCTCAGCCGGGCCTCCGCCGAGCGGGTCGCCGCCATGACGGCCACCGTGCACGCCTCCGCCCGCGCGTTCACCACCGCCTTCACCGACACCGAGCAGCCGAAGCTGGCGCAGACCGTGGTGGAGTCCGAGCTGGGCTTCGCCATCGTCGTCCCGGCGGGGGAGAACACCTCGCTCGCGGTGTTCACCACCCCCGACGCCCAGCTCGGCAACGTGGCCTACCAGATGCAGGTCCAGGTCGCCGCCCTGGGACGCGCCATGGCGAGCCCGGCCAGGCAGCAGGACACCACCCTCCGGTCATGACCGCCGTACCCCGCAGGCGGATGGTGCCGGCCTACCTCGCCACCGGCGGCCGGGTCCGCGCCGGCGCTCCCGGGTTCGAGCGGCTCACCGTCCTGTACGCAGCCGACGCCGAGCCGCCGCAGGAGCTGGAGCACGAGCACCGGCGGCTCTGGGAGCTGCTGCGCCCGGGGGCGCTGACCGTGGTGGAGGCCGCCGCGCACCTGCGGCTGCCGGTCAGCGCCACCGTCTTCCTGGCCGCGGACCTGGTCGAGGCGGGCTGCTTACGCGCCCGCAGTCCGATCCCCCGCGCCCAGCAGACCGACCGCACGATCGTCGAGAGGCTCCTCGTTGGACTCCGTACTCTCCGGTAGCGCCGACGGCGCCGGGGACCCCGCCGGCCGGACGGGCCGCGTGGGCTACCTGCCCGACCGGGACCAGACCCTGATGAAGGTGCTGATCGCCGGCCCCTTCGGGGTCGGCAAGACCACGCTCATCCGTACCCTCTCGGAGATCCCGACCCTCCACACCGAGGAGGCGATGACCGAGACCGGTGCCCCCGTCGACGACACGGCGGGTCTGCCCGAGAAGACCACCACCACCGTGGCGGTCGACTTCGGCCGCCTCACCCTGCCCGGCCAGGTGGTGCTCTACATGTTCGGCACGCCCGGACAGCGCCGCTTCTTCCCGCTCTGGCAGGACATCGCGCGCGGCGCCCTCGGGGCCCTGGTGCTGGCCGACACCCGGCGGCTGTCCGACTCCTTCGAGATCATGGACATGGTGGAGGAGCAGGGCCTGCCGTACGCGGTGGCCGTCAACTGCTTCCCCGACGCGCCCGCGCACTCGGTCGAGGTGCTCCGCACCCACCTCGACCTGCACCCCGACACCCCGCTGGTGCTCTGCGACGCCCGCGAGCGCCGCGCCAGCCTGGACGCGCTGATCGCGCTGGCCGAACACGTCCTGGACGGCCTGCCCGCAGCGCCCACCGCCGCCCTGGAGCAGCCGTGACCGCCGACACCCGCCCGATCCCGATCTACGGCCCGGTCTTCGCCGCCGACCCGCAGCTCGTCTACGACCAGCTGCGCCGGTACGGCGCCGTCGCCCCGGTGGAGATCGCGCCCGGTGTGGAGGCCCTGCTGGTCACCGACTACCAGGCCGCGCTGGACCTGCTGCGGGACACCGACACCTTCTCCAAGGACTCCCGGGCCTGGCAGCAGACCCTCCCGCCGACCTCCCCGCTGCTGCCGATGCTGGGCTACCGCCCCACCGCCCTGTTCAGCGACGGCGAGGTGCACGCCCGCTACCGCTCGGTGATCACCGACGGGCTGGCGCTGCTGGAGCCGCACCTGCTCCAGCGCCGGGTCACCGAGGTCGCGCACCAGCTGATCGACCGCTTCGAGGCCGCCGGCAGCGCCGACCTGATCGCCGAGTACGCGCGGCAGCTGCCGGTGTTCGTCTTCAACACGTGGTTCGGCGTGCCCGAGGAGCACAGCGCCCGGCTGGTCGCGGGCATCTCCGGGATGATCGAGTCCACCGAGAAGGCGGTCGCGGCGTACGGGGACCTGGTGGCGGTGGTCACCGGGATGGTCGCCGAGCGGCGCGAGAAGCCCCGGCACGACCTGACCTCGTGGTTCCTCAACCACCCCGCCGGGCTGGACAACGACGAGGTGGTCCGGCAGATCACCCTCACCATGATCGCCGGGCACCAGCCGACCACCAACCTGATCGCCAACGCGCTGCTGCGGGTGCTCACCGACGCCCGGTACGCCGGCTCGCTGTTCGGCGGGGCGATGACGGCCTACCAGGCGATCGACGAGGTGCTCTGGCACGATCCGCCGATGGCGAACCTCTCGGCGCACTACCCGCGCTACGACATCACCTTCCACGGCCGGGAGATTCCCGCCGGGTCGCTGGTGCTGGTCTCCTACGCGGCCGCCAACTCGCAGGCCGCGCCGCCCACCGACGGCAACGAGCTGCGCAGCGGCGAGAGCGCCCACCTGGCCTGGGCGGCCGGCCCGCACGCCTGCCCGGCCCGGGACCCGGCGCTGCTGATCGCGATCACCGCGATCGAGCAGCTGACCAGCCGGCTGAGCGACCTGGAGCTCAGCACCCCCATCGAGGACCTGCCCTGGCGCCCGGGCCCGTTCTTCCGCGCCCTGGTCAGCCTCCCGGTCCGCTTCGCGCCGGTCGCCGGGTAGCCGGGCCGGACACGGACGGCACGGCGCGGGGCCCGGAGGTCACGACGACCTCCGGGCCCCGCGCCGTCCGGCCGGTGGCTACTCGGCCGGGCGCAGCGTCAGCGAGACGCTGTTGATGCAGTACCGCTGGTCGGTCGGCGTGCCGTAGCCCTCACCCTCGAAGACGTGGCCCAGGTGCCCGCCGCAGCGGGCGCAGCGCACCTCGACCCGGCGCATGCCCATCGAGCTGTCCTCGATGTACTGCACCCGGTCCTCGGCGAGCGGCGCGTAGTACGACGGCCAGCCGCAGTGGCTGTCGAACTTGGTCTCCGAGCTGAACAGCTCCGCACCGCACGCCCGGCAGCCGTAGACGCCGATCGTCTTCGTGTCGGTGTACTCGCCCGTGAACGGCCGCTCGGTGCCGGCCTCGCGCAGGACGCGGTACTCCTCGGGGCTGAGCTCGGCGCGCCATTCGGCGTCGGACTTCTCGATCTCGTAGCTCATGACAGCGGACTCCCGGACGCGGTGGACTCAGACGTTGGTGGCAACGCTCGCGAGGTGCTCGAGGATTTCCGGGCCGAGGTTGGTGACGTCGCCGGCGCCCATGGTGAGCAGCAGGTCGCCCGGGCGGGCCAGGCCGGCCAGCAGGGCGGGGGCGGCGTCGAAGGCGTGCTCGGCGGTGACGTCGGCGCCGGCCTGCCGGGCGGCGTCGATGATCAGCTCGCTGGTGACGCCGGGGATCGGGTCCTCGCGGGCCGGGTAGATGTCGAGGACGACGGAGGCGTCGGCGAGGGCGAGGGCCCGGCCCATCTCCTCGGCGAGCTGCTGGGTGCGGCTGAACAGGTGCGGCTGGAAGACGACCAGGACCCGGCCCGCGGTCGCCTCGCGGATGGCCTCCAGGTCGGCGGTCATCTCGGTCGGGTGGTGGGCGTAGGAGTCGATCACCTGGACGCCGCCCGCCTCGCCCTTGAGCTGGAGCCGGCGCCGCACGCCGGTGTAGGCGCCGAGCGCCTTGGCGAGGTCGGCGGCCGGGACGCCGAGCGCGACGCCGGCGGCGAGCGCGGCGACGGCGTTGTGGGCGTAGTGCCGGCCGGGCACCGACACGGTGAAGGCCAGCTCGGCGCCGTCCAGCAGCACGACGACCTCGCTGGTCATGCCCCGGGGGGTCACCGACAGCACCCGCAGGTCGGCGTCCTCGGCGGCGCCGACGGTGACGATGTTCAGGCCGTCGCGGCCCGCGACCCGGGCGGTCAGCTCGCGCGCGCCGTCGTGGTCGGCGGAGACCACCAGGGTGCCGCCGGGGGTGATCCGGCCGACGAAGGTCTCGAAGGACTCGTAGATCTCCTCGATCGAGGCGTAGTTGGCGTGGTGGTCCAGCTCCACGTTGAGCACGATCGCCACCTCGGGCGCGTACTTGTGGAAGCTGCGGTCGCTCTCGTCGGCCTCGGCGACGAAGATCTCGCCGGTGCCGTGGTGGGCGTTGGAGCCGGGCGCGTCGAGGTCGCCGCCGATCGCGTAGGACGGTTCGAGGCCCAGCTCGCCGAGCGCGACGGCCAGCATGCTGGTGGTGGTGGTCTTGCCGTGGGTGCCGGCCACGGCCAGCGCCCGGCGGCCGCCCATCAGCGCGGCGAGCGCGTCGGAGCGGTGGACGACCGGGATGCCGCGCTCGCGGGCGGCGGCGAGCTCCGGGTTGTCGGCGCGGATGGCGCTGGAGACGACCACGCTGCTGGTGCCGTCCGGCACGTGCTCGGCGGCGTGGCCGATGTGCACGGTGGCACCGAGGGCGCGCAGCGCGAGGACGGTCTCGGACTCCTTGGAGTCGCTGCCGGAGACGCTGGCGCCGCGTACCGCGAGGATCTTCGCCAGGCCGGACATCCCGGCGCCGCCGATACCGATGAAGTGCGGGGCGTGCAGGTCGTGCGCGGCGTCGTTCAAGGCGGGGCTCCGTACGGGCGGGGGCAGACAAGGGGACAGCGGGCGGGGCGGAGGGCGAGGGCGGGCGGGGCGTGCGGGGTGCGAACCGTCCTCGCGGTCGGACCGCAAGGACGATTCTGCACCACCGGCGACGGGCTCCTCGATTCCCGGCCTCCGGCCGGGAGGCACCCCCGGCCCGGGGCGGGCAGGGGGATCAGGAGTCGCTGGCGAAGAGCCGCAGCACCGGGACGCCCACCTTGTGCCGGGCCTGGGAGGCCCAGTCGCGGTGGAAGAACTCCTCCACGAAGTGCGGCGAGGTGAGCACGACGACCTCGTCCGCGCTGTGCTCCTCGACCACCACGCGCAGCCGCTCCAGCGGGGCGTCCTCGACCAGCTCGCCGACCGCCTCGGCACCGGCCTCGCGCAGGTGGCGCAGGCTGTGCGCCAGCGATTCGCTGGCCACCGTCGGGCCGCTCTCGGACTCGTCGTGCTCGTGCACCATCTTGTCGAGGTGGCCGAGGGCGACGTCGTCCAGCGCCCGCAGCAGCTCGTCCTGCTTGCCGCGCGGCTGCATCAGGACGACGAAGGAGACCTTCTCCTCGCTGTGGAGCGTGGTGACCAGCTCCACGTCGGCGTCGGAGAGCGCCTTTTCGATCATCAGTACCGTCTTGAACACGTGCAGTCCCTTCCAGTGGCCGGCCCCCGGGCCCCGGCGTCGGATCCCATACTGCCCGGAGGAAGCTTTCCGCACGCTGCACACCCGGCACACGGGCCACGCGGACGAAAGCTCCCAGGTGGGGGCGGGATCACGATCCGGGGGTCACGGAGTCGGCGGACGCAGGTAGCGGGTGAAGAGGAATCCTTTCTGCTCGATCAATGAGACCAGTCGCATCCGCTGCACGTCAGGCATTTCCGCATCGTGGATGATGCGCGGCGCGTCGCCGGCCGTGACCAGGGGGGCCAGCGACAGGCACAACTCGTCCAGCAGGCCCGCGGCCGCCAGCTGTCCCAGCAGCCGCGGCCCGCCCTCGCTCAGCAGCCGGGTCCAGCCGCGTTCGGCCAGGGACGCGACGGCCGAACGCAGGTCCACCGATCCCCGGCCGGCCACCACCACGTCGGCCACCTCGGCGACCGCCCGCAGGCGCTCCGGCGGGGCGTCCTCGGTGGTGATCACCACCGTCCGCACCAGCGGCTCGGTGAACAGCGGCGCCGCCAGGTCCAGCCCCAGCGAGCGGGTGACGACCGCGATCGCCGGCGCCGGCTGCTGCCCGGCCGCCCGGCGTGCCGCGGCGAAGTCGGCCCGCGCCCGCCCGGGCCGGTAGCCCTCGGCGCGGACCGTCTCGGCGCCCACCAGCACCACGTCCGCCAGTGCCCGCAGCACCCCGAAGATCCGCTTGTCGGCGTCCCCGGAGAGCCCCTCGGAGAGCCCGTCCAGCTTGGCCCCGCCGTCCAGGCCGGACACCATGTTGGCGCGCAGCCACGGCTGCCCGTGATTCACCTGGTCGGGGTACGCGTACACCGCCGCGAGCGACTCCAGCGAGGCCGGATCGGCGAACGGCGCGGTCAGGGGACTGATCAACTGCTGCATGCCCCCAGTCTTCCACCGGCCTCCCGCCGGCGGCCCGGCCCGCCCCCGCCGGGACCCGCCCGACCGGCCCGCCCCCGGCCGCCGACCGGCCCCGATCTGACCGGTCCGCGACGAGGCGTACCCTCTACTGATGTGCCCGCAGCCCCACACCCCGCCGCCGAGCCGATAGCGACCGCGACCCCCGTCGCGCTCACCGCCCGGCGCCCCGTCGTCCCCGCCGAGCGCCTGGTCGCCGAGATGGTCCCGCCGCCGCGCTTCTCCGATGTCAGCTTCGGGACGTACCTCCCGGATCCCGGCCAGCCGAGCCAGTACGAGGCCGTGCAGGTCCTGGAGGAGTTCGCGGGCGCGCTCAACAGCGGAAACGGTTCCGCCCCGAAGCGCAGCTGGTTCCGCCGCACCGCGCCCGTGCCCACCGGCCCGGCCGGCGTCTACCTGGACGGCGGCTACGGCGTCGGCAAGACCCACCTGCTCGCCTCGCTGTGGCACGCCACCCCCGGCCCGAAGGCCTTCGGCACCTTCGTCGAGCTCACCAACCTGGTCGGCGCGCTGGGCTTCCAGCAGGCCGTGACCACCCTCTCCGGGCACCGGCTGCTCTGCATCGACGAGTTCGAGCTCGACGACCCGGGCGACACCGTCCTGGTCTCGACCCTGCTCGGCCGCCTGGTCGACAACGGCGTCAAGCTCTGCGCCACCTCCAACACGCTGCCCGAGAAGCTCGGCGAGGGCCGCTTCGCCGCCGCGGACTTCCTGCGCGAGATCCAGGGCCTGTCCGCGCACTTCCGCCCGCTGCGGATCGACGGCCAGGACTACCGCCACCGCGGCCTGCCGGACGCGCCGCCGCCGTACTCCGACGAGCAGGTGGGCGCCGTCGCCGCCCGCACCCCGGGCGCCTCGCTGGACGACTTCGGCGCACTGCTCGACCACCTCTCCGCCGTCCACCCCAGCCGCTACGGCGCGCTGCTGGACGACGTCACGGCGGTCTGCCTGCGCGGCGTGCGCCAGGTCGACGACCAGTCCACCGCGCTGCGCCTGGTGGTGCTGGCCGACCGGATGTACGACCGCGAGCTGCCGATCACCGCCTCCGGCATCGCCTTCGACCAGGTGTTCCCGGCGGAGATGCTGCGCGGCGGCTACCGCAAGAAGTACCTGCGGGCCGTCTCCCGGCTGGTCGCCCTCGCCCGGGACAGCGCCAAGTAGGCACCGGTTGTCAGTGGTGGGTCGTACGGTTGGACACGTGCGACCCATCACGAGTATTGAGCGGTCAGTGGCGCCCTTCGAGGTCGTCAGCCCCTTCCAGCCCAACGGCGACCAGCCCGCGGCCATCGCCGAGCTGGAGCGCCGGATCCGCGCGGGCGAGAAGGACGTCGTCCTGCTCGGCGCCACCGGCACCGGCAAGTCGGCCACCACGGCCTGGATGATCGAGAAGCTGCAGCGCCCCACCCTGGTGATGGCGCCGAACAAGACCCTGGCCGCCCAGCTGGCCAACGAGTTCCGCGAGCTGCTGCCGAACAACGCGGTCGAGTACTTCGTCTCGTACTACGACTACTACCAGCCCGAGGCGTACGTCCCGCAGACGGACACCTACATCGAGAAGGACTCCTCGATCAACGAGGAGGTCGAGCGGCTGCGCCACTCCGCGACCAACTCGCTGCTCACCCGCCGCGACGTGATCGTGGTCGCCTCGGTCTCCTGCATCTACGGCCTCGGCACCCCGCAGGAGTACGTCGACCGGATGGTCCGGCTCAAGGTCGGCGAGGAGATCGACCGCGACGTCCTGCTGCGCCGCTTCGTCGACATCCAGTACACCCGCAACGACGTCGCCTTCACCCGCGGCACCTTCCGGGTCCGCGGCGACACCATCGAGATCTTCCCGGTCTACGAGGAACTGGCCGTCCGGATCGAGATGTTCGGCGACGAGATCGAGGCGCTCTACACCCTGCACCCGCTCACCGGCGAGATCATCAGCCAGGACGACTCCGTCCACGTCTTCCCCGCCTCGCACTACGTGGCCGGCCCCGAGCGGATGGCCCGGGCGGTCACCGACATCGAGCAGGAGCTGGAACAGACGCTCGCCCGGATGGAGAAGCAGGGCAAGCTGCTGGAGGCCCAGCGGCTCCGGATGCGCACCACCTACGACCTGGAGATGCTGCGCCAGATCGGCACCTGCTCCGGCGTGGAGAACTACTCCATGCACTTCGACGGCCGTGAGCCCGGCTCCCCGCCGAACACCCTGCTCGACTACTTCCCGGAGGACTTCCTCCTGGTGATCGACGAGTCGCACGTCACCGTCCCGCAGATCGGCGCGATGTACGAGGGCGACGCCTCCCGCAAGCGCACCCTGGTGGAGCACGGCTTCCGGCTCCCCTCGGCGATGGACAACCGCCCGCTGAAGTGGGAGGAGTTCCTGGAGCGGATCGACCAGACGGTCTACCTCTCGGCCACCCCGGGCGCCTACGAGCTCTCCCGCGGCGACGGCCAGGTCGAGCAGATCATCCGCCCGACCGGCCTGATCGACCCCGAGGTGATCGTCAAGCCGACCGAGGGCCAGATCGACGACCTGGTGCACGAGGTCCGCACGCGGGTCGAGCGGGACGAGCGCGTCCTGGTCACCACCCTCACCAAGAAGATGGCCGAGGACCTCACCGACTACATGCTCGGCCTGGACATCCGGGTCCGGTACCTGCACAGCGACGTCGACACGCTGCGCCGGGTCGAGCTGCTGCGCGAGCTGCGGGCCGGCCGGTACGACGTGCTGGTCGGCATCAACCTGCTCCGCGAGGGCCTGGACCTCCCCGAGGTCTCCCTGGTGGCGATCCTGGACGCGGACAAGGAGGGCTTCCTGCGCTCGGGCACCTCGCTGATCCAGACCATCGGCCGCGCCGCCCGTAACGTCTCCGGCCAGGTCCACATGTACGCGGACCGGATCACGCCGGCGATGGAGAAGGCCATCGACGAGACCAACCGGCGCCGGGAGGTCCAGCAGGCGTACAACACCAAGCACGGGATCGACCCGCAGCCGCTGCGCAAGAAGATCGGCGACATCCTGGACACCCTCGCCCGCGAGGACGTGGACACCGACGAGCTGCTCTCCTCCGGGTACCGGGGCGCGGGCGGCAAGGAGAAGGGCCGGGGCAAGGCGCCCGTCCCGGCGCTGGGCGCGGAGCGCGGCTCGGCCAAGAGCCTGCCCGCCGCCGAGCTGGCCGAGCTGATCCAGTCGATGACCGACCGGATGCACGCGGCCGCGACGGACCTCCAGTTCGAGGTCGCGGCCCGGCTGCGCGACGAGGTCAAGGAGCTGAAGCGCGAGCTGCGGCAGATGCGCGAGGCGGGGATCGCCTAGGGTCCGTCTTCGAGCTCCCGCCCGTCGGGCCCGGCCGGTTCCGGCACCGGTCAAGCCCGGGGGTGTCTCAGCCTTGCCACAAACGGGTAGACGGCGATCGATGCGGTCCACCGCAGGGCCTAGGCTGGCCTGCGGTGCCGCCCGGGCCGGGCGGTGCGCAGAGTTCGTCACAGGGGGCCTCAGCCGGGGGACGGCAACGGGGTGTTCCACCGTGGAGCCGGCGCGGAGACCGACCGCCCGGCCGGCAGAGAGGACAACGCCGTGTCGGTGAACCTTGCCAAGGGGCAGATGGTCAGCCTGCAGAAGGGGTCGGGTGAGTCGCTGACGGTCGTCCGGATGGGACTGGGCTGGAAGGCGGCGCCCAAGCGCGGCCTCTTCGGCAGCCGCACCCGGCAGATCGACCTGGACGCCTCGGCCCTGCTGTACGCCGAGCGGACCCCGTCGGACGTGGTGTTCTTCCAGCACCTGGAGAGCAACGACGGCTCGGTGCGGCACACCGGTGACAACCTGGTCGGCGGTGCCGGCTCGGGCGACGACGACGAGGCGATCCTGGTCGACCTGGTGCACGTGCCGGTGAACATCACCCAGGTGGTGTTCACGGTCAGCTCGTACACCGGGCAGAGCTTCGCCGAGGTGCAGAACGCGCACTGCCGCCTGGTGGACGAGGGGACGGGCCTGGAGCTGGCCCGGTACGAGCTGGCCGGCGGCGGCCCGCACACCGGGCAGATCATGGCCAAGGTGTTCCGGGAGGCGGACGGCGGCTGGGGGATGCAGGCGATCGGCGCACCGGCCCGGGCGCGGACCTTCCAGGACCTCCTCCCGGCGATCGAGCCCTACCTGTAGCGGAGTCGGCCGGACTCGGCAGCGACTCGGTCGGAGCGGTTCGCCCCGTTCGTCCGGGCCTGTCAGGGTCCGCGCGAGGCGGTTCTTTACCTTCTTTACCCTTTCTTGGGATACCTGTTATCCTCGGTGGCAGCGGAGGGGAGTATTCCCCCGCAGTGGTCCCGTCATCACGGGCGTCCCGAGCGGCGCCCCGGGGCCATTGGTCCGGGCTGGCTCGCAGTGGCGAGCCGACGGGCGGAAGAGACCTCCGGCAGTGACGATGACTGTCTCGCCTACCTGCCGGAGGAGCAGTAGTGGACGTTTCCGTAGCCATGTGGGTCTCGACGATCGGTGTGTTGATCGCACTGATCGTGGCCGACTTCTTCATCGGAGGGCGCAAGCCGCACGAGGTCTCCATCAAGGAGGCCGGGATCTGGACCACCGTCTGGATCGTGCTGGCGCTGCTCTTCGGCGGCTTCCTCTGGTGGCACTCCGGCTCGAAGCCGGCCGGTGAGTTCTTCGCCGGGTACATCACCGAGAAGTCGCTCAGTGTCGACAACCTCTTCGTGTTCATCCTGATCATGGGCAAGTTCGCGGTGCCCAGGATCTACCAGCAGCGCGTGCTGATGTTCGGCGTGATCATCGCCCTGGTGCTGCGGGCGGTCTTCATCGCCGGCGGCGCCGCCCTGGTCGCCCAGTTCTCCTGGGTGTTCTTCATCTTCGGCGGCTTCCTGATCTGGACGGCCTGGAAGCTGATCAAGGAGGCCCGGGCCGACGAGGAGGAAGAGGAGTTCGAGGAGAACCGCCTGCTCAAGTCGATCGAGCAGCGCTTCCCGTCGACCGACAAGTACCACGGCACCAAGCTCTTCATCCGTGAGAACGGCAAGCGGCTGATGACGCCGATGCTGATCGTCATGCTGGCGATCGGCACCACTGACGTGCTGTTCGCGCTGGACTCGATCCCGGCGATCTTCGGCCTCACCCAGGACCCGTACATCGTCTTCACCGCCAACGCCTTCGCCCTGATGGGCCTGCGCCAGCTGTACTTCCTGATCGGCGGACTGCTGAAGAAGCTGGTCCACCTCTCGTACGGCCTGTCGGTGATCCTCGGCTTCATCGGCGTGAAGCTGGTGCTGCACGCGCTGCACGAGCAGGGTGTGCACGTGCCCGAGATCGGTATCCCGTTCTCGCTCGGCTTCATCGTGGTGGTGCTCGCCGTCACCACCGTGACGAGCCTGATGGCCTCGAAGCGGCAGGCGGCCGAGGAGGCGGACAAGATCGACGCCTGACCCGCCCGGCGCCGTGCGCCGCGCACGACCCCCGAAGACCCGAAGGCCCGGCCACCGAGTGGCCCGGGCCTTCGGGCGCTCCCGGGGCCTACCAGCCCCGCTCGCGCCACTCCTGGAGGTGGGGGCGCTCGGCGCCGAGGGTGGTGTCGCCGCCGTGGCCGGGGTAGACCCAGGCCTCGTCGGGCAGGACGTCGAAGATCTTCTCGTTGACGTCCCGGTACAGGCTCTCGAAGGCCGCCGGGTCGCCCCAGGTGTTGCCGACGCCGCCGGGGAAGAGGCAGTCCCCGGTGAAGACGTGGGGGTGGCCCTGCGGGTCGTCGTAGACCAGCACGATCGCGCCGGGGGTGTGGCCGACCAGGTGCCGGACGGTCAGCTCGACCCGGCCCACCCGCAGGGTGTCGCCGTCCGCCAGCAGCAGCCCGGTGGGGACGCCGATGGCCTCGGCGTCGACCAGGCCGGCCGCGGTGCGGGCGCCGGTGGCCGCGACCACCTCGGCGAGCGCGCCCCAGTGGTCGTGGTGGCGGTGTGTGGTGACGACGGTGGCCAGGCTCTCGCCGACCGTCTCCAGCAGCACCGGGGCTTCGGCCGCGGCGTCGATCAGCAGCTGCTCGTCGGTGGCCCGGCAGCGCAGCAGGTAGGCGTTGTTGTCGTACGGGCCGACGGCCACCTTGGTGATGATCAGGTGGGCCAGCTCGCGCACGTCCGGCGCTCCGCCGACCTTCACCGCTCCGTGGTACGTCATCCGTCCGCTCCTCGTCGTGTCGGGACTGCTGCTGTCGGGACTGCTCGTGTCGGGAGTGCCGGGTGCCGGGACCGCCCGCGTCGGGAGTGCCCCCGGTGTGTCCGAGAGCATCGTCGCGCGGTCAGCCCAGCGGGGGAAGCACGGGCAGCGCGGCGCGGCCGTCGGAGAGCTGCTCGCCACCCCGGTGGACCTGGAGGCCGTCCCCGTCGGAGCGCCCGGAGAGCCAGGCGGTCAGCGCCCGGACGGGGCCCTCGACGGTCAGTGCGGCGGCGGCTCCGGCCCCGGCGGCGGGGTCCGGGTCGGCGCCGATCCGGGCCCGGTCCGCGGTGTCGTCGGCGACCAGCTCGACCGCGGGCAGGCCCTCGGCGCCCGCCAGTCCGGCGGCCAGGCGGCGGAACTCGGCCACCGCGAAGAGCTCGGGCCAGTGCGCGGGGGTGTAGCCGGCGTCCAGGTCGACGTGGTGGTACTCGACCTCCATCAGCCGCTTCCAGGGGATGTCGCAGGCGGGGAAGAGGTAGCCGGTGCGGTGGCGCACCTCGACCGTCCAGGCCTGCCCGGGCAGCAGCGCGGCCGCCGAGGCGAAGTTCCGGTCCGACTCCCGCAGGTCGTCGAGCTGGACGTCCAGCGGGCGCCCGGCGCCGGTCTCGATGTCCCGGTCGCGGGCCCCGCCGTCGGCGTACTGCGGGATGTCGGTGCCCGTCCGGGCCCCGTCGAGCAGGTTGACCAGGGAGTCCGCGTTGCGGGCGAGGTGGGCCAGCACATGGCCCCTGGTCCAGCCGGGCAGGGCTGAGGGCTCGGCGAGGGCCTCCGGCTTGAGCCCGGCGGCGGAGTGCAGCAGGTGTCCGGTGCTGGTGGCGACCAGGCGCAGCCGTTCGTCGGCGAGCGCGGCGGCGGCCGTCTCGGCGTTCTGGGGGTCGGTCATCGGGTGCGGCCTCCGTCGGACTGGTTGGCAGCGTTGCCCGGGAGGGCCTTCGCTCGTTGACGAGGGTGACGCTATCTCCGATGTCACGGCTGAGCAGGGCTTTTCTCGAACAGCCCCGGTCAACATTGGTCGGGCGACTCACTCGTTCGGGTGGACTCCACTGGACAAGCTCGATAATCGAACGCGTGAGCTATAGGCTGGCTGCCGCATCCTGGAAGAAGTACACCTCTCCCGCACGTCCTCCTCGCCCCGGAGAAAGGCGCCAGAAGCAGTGGCCGACCGCCTCATCGTCCGCGGTGCTCGCGAGCACAATCTCAAGAACGTCTCGCTCGACCTGCCCCGCGACTCCCTCATCGTCTTCACGGGCCTCTCCGGGTCCGGCAAGTCCTCGCTGGCCTTCGACACGATCTTCGCCGAGGGGCAGCGCCGCTACGTCGAGTCGCTGTCCTCCTACGCCCGGCAGTTCCTCGGGCAGATGGACAAGCCCGACGTCGACTTCATCGAGGGCCTCTCCCCGGCCGTCTCGATCGACCAGAAGTCCACCAACCGCAACCCGCGCTCCACCGTCGGCACCATCACCGAGGTGTACGACTACCTGCGCCTGCTGTTCGCGCGGATCGGCAAGCCGCACTGCCCGCACTGCAGCCGCCCGATCGCCAAGCAGTCCCCGCAGGCCGTCGTCGACAAGGTCCTGGAGCTCGCCGAGGGCACCCGGTTCCAGGTGCTCAGCCCGGTGGTGCGCGAGCGCAAGGGCGAGTTCGTCGACCTCTTCGCCGACCTCCAGTCCAAGGGCTACGCCCGCGCCCGGGTGGACGGCGAGACGATCCAGCTGGCCGAGCCGCCCAAGCTCAAGAAGCAGGAGAAGCACACCGTCGAGGTGGTCATCGACCGCCTCACCGTCAAGGAGGGCGCCAAGCGCCGCCTGACGGACTCGGTGGAGACGGCCCTGCGGCTCGGCGGCGGCATGGTGGTGCTCGACTTCGTCGACCTCCCGGAGGACGACCCGGAGCGCGAGCGGATGTACTCCGAGCACCTCTACTGCCCGTACGACGACGTCTCGTTCGAGGAGCTGGAGCCGCGCTCGTTCTCCTTCAACTCGCCGTTCGGCGCCTGCCCGGACTGCTCGGGCCTGGGCAACCGGATGGAGGTGGACCCGGAGCTGGTCATCCCCGACGAGGAGCGCTCGCTCGACGAGGGGGCCATCCACCCGTGGTCCGGCGGCCACACCAAGGAGTACTTCCAGCGCCTGATCGACGCGCTCGCGGGCGAGCTGGGCTTCCGTACCGACATCCCCTGGGCCGGGCTGCCGGCCCGCGCCAAGAAGGCGCTGCTGTACGGGCACAAGCACCAGGTCGAGGTGCGCTACCGCAACCGCTACGGGCGGGACCGGTCCTACACCACGGGCTTCGAGGGCGCCGTCCCGTTCATCCAGCGCCGGCACCAGGAGGCGGAGAGCGACAGCAGTCGCGAGCGCTTCGAGGGCTACATGCGCGAGGTGCCCTGCCCCACCTGCCGGGGCACCCGGCTCAAGCCGGTGGTGCTCGCGGTCACCGTCGAGGGCCGGTCCATCGCGGACGTCTCGGCGATGTCGATCAGCGACTGCTCGGACTTCCTCGGCGCGATGAAGCTCAACGCCCGGGACAAGCAGATCGCCGAGCGGGTCCTCAAGGAGGTCAACGAGCGGCTGCGCTTCCTGGTCGACGTCGGCCTGGACTACCTGTCGCTGAACCGCGCGGCGGGCACCCTCTCCGGCGGCGAGGCCCAGCGCATCCGGCTGGCCACCCAGATCGGCTCCGGCCTGGTCGGCGTGCTGTACGTGCTGGACGAGCCGTCCATCGGCCTGCACCAGCGCGACAACCACCGGCTGATCGAGACCCTGGTCCGGCTGCGGGACATCGGCAACACCCTGATCGTCGTCGAGCACGACGAGGACACCATCAAGATGGCCGACTGGGTGGTCGACATCGGCCCGGGCGCGGGCGAGCACGGCGGCAGGGTGGTGCACTCCGGCTCGCTGAAGCAGCTGCTCGCCAACAAGGAGTCGCTGACCGGCCAGTACCTCTCCGGCAAGCGCTCCATCCCGATCCCGGAGACCCGCCGCGAGCGGGACAAGAAGCGCCAGCTGACGGTGCATGGCGCCCGCGAGCACAACCTCAAGGACGTCACGGTCGGCTTCCCGCTCGGCACCTTCACCGCGATCACCGGTGTGTCCGGCTCCGGCAAGTCGACGCTGGTCAACGACATCCTCTACACCCACCTCGCCCGGGAGCTGAACGGCGCCCGCAGCGTGCCCGGCCGGCACACCCGGATCACCGGCACCGACCTGGTGGACAAGGTGGTGCACGTCGACCAGTCGCCGATCGGCCGCACCCCGCGCTCCAACCCGGCCACCTACACCGGGGTGTTCGACCACGTGCGCCGGCTCTTCGCCGAGACGCAGGAGGCCAAGGTCCGCGGCTACCTGCCCGGCCGGTTCTCCTTCAACGTCAAGGGCGGCCGCTGCGAGAACTGCTCCGGTGACGGCACCATCAAGATCGAGATGAACTTCCTGCCCGACGTCTACGTGCCGTGCGAGGTCTGCCACGGCGACCGGTACAACCGGGAGACGCTGGAGGTGCACTACAAGGGCAAGTCCATCGCCGAGGTGCTGAACATGCCGATCGAGGAGGCGCTGCACTTCTTCGAGGCCGTCCCGGCGATCGCCCGGCACCTCAGGACGCTCAACGACGTCGGCCTCGGCTACGTCCGGCTCGGCCAGTCCGCTCCGACGCTCTCCGGCGGCGAGGCGCAGCGCGTCAAGCTCGCCTCCGAGCTGCAGAAGCGCTCCACCGGGCGGACGGTCTACGTGCTCGACGAGCCCACCACCGGTCTGCACTTCGAGGACATCAGCAAGCTGATCAAGGTGCTGTCCGGGCTGGTGGAGAAGGGGAACACGGTCATCGTCATCGAGCACAACCTCGATGTGATCAAGACCGCCGACTGGATCGTCGACATGGGCCCCGAGGGCGGCTCCGGCGGCGGTTCGGTGGTGGCCGAGGGCACCCCGGAGCAGATCGCCGCGGTGTCGCAGAGCCACACCGGCAAGTTCCTGCGGGACATCCTGCCGGGCGAGTTCGCCGACGCCCCGGTCGCCCCGGTGAAGGCGAAGGCACCGCGCAAGCGGGCCGCCGCCGCGAAGAAGTAGGCGCCCCCGGGGTCGGCCGCACCGGGAAGCACCGGTGCGGTCGGCCCCGCGGCGCATAGACTTCCGCCGGACCCGACCGGCCACCCGCGCCGGCCGTCGTCGAGCAGCAGCCGTCGAGCAGCCGTCACCGACCCAGGAGCACGCACCGATGTCCGAGGCCCTTGAGAGCCCCGCCGCCTCCCGCCGTACCGTGCTCTGCGGAGCCGCCGCCGTGCTTGCCGCCGGTGGTGCGGTCGCGGTCACCGGGTGCTCCTCCTCGGGCTCCGGCGCCTCCTCCGGCTCCGGGGCCGCCGGGGCCGCCGGCTCCGCCAAGGGCAGGCTCAAGGAGCCGGTGGTGGTCGGCCCGGCCTCCGACATCCCGGTCGGCGGCGGCAAGGTCTTCCGCGAGCAGAAGGTCGTCGTCACCCAGCCGGCACCCGGCCAGTGGGAGGCCTTCAGCGCGGTCTGCACCCACGCCGGATGCGTGGTGGACAAGGTCGAGAACCAGCTGATCAAGTGCCCCTGTCACGGCAGCGCCTTCAACGTCACCACCGGTGCGCGGGTCGAGGGCCCGGCCCCGACGGGGCTTCCCCAGTACCAGGCCGCGGTCGAGGGCGCCGACATCAAGGTGTCCCCGCGATCCAGCAGTTGATCTCGACTCCACGCCGTCGGCGCGACTCGGTACGGTGGACCCATGGCTGACCCGTCCACCTACCGACCGTCCCCGGGAGCGATCCCGACCTCCCCCGGGGTGTACAAGTTCCGCGACGCCCACGGGCGGGTCATCTACGTCGGGAAGGCCAAGAGCCTGCGGCCCCGGCTGTCGTCCTACTTCCAGGACCTCGCCGGGCTGCACCCGCGCACCGCGACGATGGTCACCACCGCGGCCTCGGTGGAGTGGACGGTGGTCGCCACCGAGGTCGAGGCGCTCCAGCTGGAGTACTCCTGGATCAAGGAGTTCGACCCCCGCTTCAACGTCAAGTACCGCGACGACAAGAGCTATCCGGAGCTGGCGGTCACCCTCAACGAGGAGTACCCGCGGGTCCAGGTGATGCGCGGCGCCCACAAGAAGGGCGTGCGCTACTTCGGCCCCTACGGGCACGCCTGGGCGATCCGCGAGACCGTCGACCTGATGCTGCGGGTGTTCCCCGTCCGCACCTGCTCCAACGGCGTCTTCAAGCGCGCGGCGCAGGTCGGCCGCCCCTGTCTGCTCGGCTACATCGGCAAGTGCGCCGCGCCCTGCGTCGGCAAGGTCAGCGCGGACGAACACCGGGCGCTCGCCGAGGAGTTCTGCGACTTCATGGCCGGGCGCACCGGCAACTACCTGCGCCGGCTGGAAGAGCAGATGCAGGAGGCCGCCGCCGAGCTGGAGTACGAGAAGGCGGGCAGACTGCGCGACGACATCGGGGCGCTCAAGCGCGCGATGGAGAAGAACGCCATCGTCCTCGCCGACGCCACCGACGCCGACCTGCTCGCCGTCGCGGAGGACGAACTGGAGGCCGCCGTCCAGATCTTCCACGTCCGCGGCGGCCGGGTGCGCGGACAGCGCGGCTGGGTCACGGACAAGGTCGAGGACGTCGACACCGCCGGCCTGGTCGAGCACGCCCTCCAGCAGCTCTACGGGGGCGGTACCGAGGCCGTCCCGCGCGAGGTCCTGGTGCCGGCGCTGCCCGATCCGGTCGGGCCGGTCAAGGAGTGGCTGGCCGGTCTGCGCGGCAGCCAGGTCGACCTGCGCATCCCGCAGCGCGGCGACAAGAAGGACCTGATGGCCACCGTGCAGCGCAACGCCCTCCAGGCGCTGGCCCTGCACAAGACCAAGCGCGCCTCCGACCTCACCACCCGCAGCCGCGCCCTCCAGGAGATCGCCGACGCGCTGGAGCTGGACTCCGTCCCGCTGCGCATCGAGTGCTTCGACATCTCCCACCTCCAGGGCGAGGACGTGGTCGCCTCGATGGTGGTCTTCGAGGACGGCCTGGCCCGCAAGAGCGAGTACCGGCGGTTCCAGATCAAGGGCTTCGAGGGCCAGGACGACGTCCGCTCGATGCACGAGGTGATCAGCCGCCGCTTCCGCCGCTACCTCCAGGAGCGCGAGCAGACCGGCGAGTGGGCCGTCCCGGAGGCCGACGACCCGGGCGGCCAGGACGTCCAGGACGCCCAGGTCGGCCAAGGCGGCCAGGACGGCCAGGACACCTCCGACCTCTCCGGTCCCGACGCCGCGGCGACCCGGGACGAGACCGGGCGCCCGCGCCGCTTCGCCTACCCGCCGCAGCTGCTGGTGGTCGACGGCGGCCAGCCGCAGGTCGCGGCCGCCCGGCGGGCCCTGGACGAGCTCGGCATCGACGACGTCGCCCTGTGCGGCCTGGCCAAGCGCCTGGAGGAGGTCTGGCTGCCGGGCGAGGACGACCCGGTGGTGCTGCCGCGCAGCAGCGAGGGCCTCTACCTGCTCCAGCGGGTCCGCGACGAGGCGCACCGCTTCGCGATCGGCTACCAGCGCAGCAAGCGTTCCAAGCGACTCACCGCCGGGGAGCTGGACTCCGTCCCCGGCCTCGGCGAGACTCGCCGCCAGGCGCTGCTCAAGCACTTCGGCTCGCTGAAGAGGCTCCGGGCGGCCACCGTCGACGAACTCTGCGCCGTACCCGGCATCGGACGGCGGACGGCGGAGACTGTTGCGGCAGCGTTGTCGTCCCGTCCACCCGCGGCACTCGCCGTGAACACCGCCACAGGCGAGATCATCGATGACAGCGCCGACGTGGCGGCCGGGCCGGCGCACGCAGTGCCCGAGACCGCACCATCCCAGGAGACGCCGTGACGGCCGACGCCGCCCGTCAGCCGGCGCGCCCCGCATTCACCCGTCCGAGTGAGACGGGGAAGCGTGGCCGCGCCGCGCGCGTTCTCCTCAGCAGAACCATCGAGAGCGGGGAACCGAAGTGACCGTGTCCGATCATGGGGGTACCACCCGGCCGGAGGCCGGGGCGGAGAACACCCCGGAGCTGGTGATCATCTCCGGCATGTCCGGAGCCGGCCGATCAACCGCCGCGAAGTGCCTGGAGGACCTGGGCTGGTTCGTGGTGGACAACCTGCCGCCGGCCCTCATCCCGACCATGGTCGACCTCGGCGCCCGCTCCCAGGGCAACGTGGCCCGGATCGGCGCCGTGGTGGACGTCCGGGGCCGCCAGTTCTTCGACGACCTGCTCACCTCGCTGGACGAGCTGGAGAAGCGCGGCGTCCGGCTCAGCGTGGTGTTCCTGGACAGCTCGGACGACGCCCTGGTGCGCCGCTTCGAGAGCGTCCGGCGCCCGCACCCGCTGCAGGCCGAGGGCCGGATCGTCGACGGCATCGCCCAGGAGCGGGACCTGCTGCGCGAGCTGCGCGGCGAGGCGGACCTGGTGATCGACACCTCCAACCTCAACGTCCACCAGCTGCGCGCCAAGCTCGACGCCCAGTTCGCGGACCACGACGAGCCCGAGCTCCGGGCCACCGTGATGTCCTTCGGCTTCAAGTACGGTCTTCCGGTCGACGCCGACCTTGTGGTGGACTGTCGCTTCCTGCCGAACCCGCACTGGGTCCCCGAGCTGCGAGCCCGTACCGGCACCGACAGCGATGTCGCCGACTACGTGTTCCAGCAGCCCGGAGCCAACGAGTTCCTCAACGGGTACGCCGAGCTGCTGCGGATCGTCACCGAGGGGTACCGCCGCGAGGGGAAGCGCTACATGACGCTTGCCGTAGGCTGCACCGGTGGCAAGCACCGCAGCGTCGCGATGTCCGAGCGCCTGACGAAGCGTCTCATCGCGGACGGCGTCGAAACGGTGCTCGTCCACCGTGACATGGGACGGGAGTAGCCGCCGTAACCCTGCCGGGCCGCCGGCGGAGACCGGCGGCCGGCAAAGGGAACGCGAGGTAGGTGTGACGGGATACGTGCCCGGGCGGCAGCTTCAGAACAGGGCCGCCGATCGGACAGGAGTCCCGGCGCGCACCGCCACGGCCGGTCGGCCGCGCACCAGCCCGGCCCGCACCAACCCGGCACCCAGAATCACCGCCCTCGGCGGCGGCCAGGGCCTGTCCGCCTCACTGTCCGCACTGCGCCGGCTCACCAGCGACCTCACCGCCGTGGTCACCGTCGCCGACGACGGCGGCTCCAGCGGCCGGCTGCGCGAGGAGCTGGGCGTGCTGCCCCCGGGGGACCTGCGCAAGGCGCTGGCCGCCCTCTGCGGGGACGACGACTGGGGCCGCACCTGGTCCGAGGTGATCCAGCAGCGCTTCACCGGCAGCGGCGAGCTGGGCGGCCACGCGGTGGGCAACCTGCTGATCGTCGCCCTCTGGGAGAAGCTGGGCGATCCGGTCGCCGCCCTGGACTGGGTGGGCCGGCTGCTGAACGTCCAGGGCCGGGTCCTGCCGATGTCGGCCGTCCCGCTGGACATCGAGGCGGTCGTCCGCGGCCACGACCCGGAGCGGCCGGGCGAGCTGTCCGCCGTGCGCGGCCAGGCCAACGTGGCGGTCACCCCCGGCACCGTGCAGTCGATCCGGCTGCTGCCGGACGAGCCGCCGGCCGTCCCGCAGGCCGTCACCGCCGTCCGCGAGGCGGACTGGGTGGTGCTCGGCCCCGGATCCTGGTTCACCAGCGTGCTCCCGCACCTGCTGGTGCCGGAGCTGGCCGAGGCCCTCACCGAGACCCGCGCCCGCCGCCTGCTCACCCTGAACCTGGCCCCCCAGCCCGGCGAGACCGAGGGCTTCACCCCGCAGCGCCACCTGGAGGTCATCGCCGACCACGCCCCCGGCCTCGCGGTGGATGCGATCCTGGTGGACGAGCGGGCCGTCACCGGCGGCGCGTTCGGCCTGGCCGACCTGGCCGGCCTGGAGAAGGCCGCCGAGCGGATGGGCGCGGCCCTGGTGCTCGGCAGGGTCGCCCGCACCGACGGCACGCCGCGACACGACCCGGAGCTGTTGGCAGCCGCGTACGACCGGATTTTCCGGACACATGGAAGGATCGGGCCATGGCGATGACTCCAGCGGTGAAGGACGAAATCAGCCGGCTCCCGGTCACGAGGGCCTGCTGCCGCAAGGCGGAGGTGTCGGCGATCCTGCGTTTCGCGGGCGGGCTCCACATCGTGAGCGGCCGCATCGTGATCGAGGCGGAGCTGGACACGGGCGCGGCGGCCCGGCGACTGCGCAAGGACCTGCTGGAGATCTTCGGACACTCCTCGGACCTGGTGGTGATGGCACCCGGCGGCCTGCGCCGGGGCAGCCGCTACGTGGTGCGGGTGGTCAAGGACGGCGAGCTGCTGGCGCGGCAGACCGGACTCGTCGACGGGCGGGGTCGGCCGATCCGGGGCCTGCCCCCGGCCGTCGTCTCCGGTGCGACCTGCGACGCCGAGGCGGCCTGGCGGGGCGCCTTCCTGGCGCACGGCTCGCTCACCGAGCCCGGCCGGTCCTCCTCGCTGGAGATCACCTGCCCCGGATCCGAGGCGGCCCTCGCCCTGGTCGGCGCCGCCCGCCGGCTCGGCATCCCCGCCAAGGCCCGGGAGGTGCGCGGTGTCGACCGGGTGGTCATCCGCGACGGCGACGCCATCGGCGCGCTGCTGACCCGCCTGGGCGCCCACGAGTCCGTGCTCGCCTGGGAGGAGCGCCGGATGCGGCGCGAGGTCCGCGCCACCGCCAACCGCCTGGCCAACTTCGACGACGCCAACCTGCGCCGCTCGGCCCGGGCCGCGGTCGCGGCCGGCGCCCGGGTGCAGCGCGCGCTGGAGATCCTCGGCGAGGAGGTGCCCGAGCACCTGGCCGCCGCGGGCCAGTTGCGGATGCAGCACAAGCAGGCCTCGCTGGAGGAGCTGGGCGCGCTGGCCGACCCGCCGCTGACCAAGGACGCGGTGGCCGGCCGGATCCGCCGCCTGCTGGCGATGGCCGACAAGCGCGCCTCCGAGCTGGGACTGCCCAGCACCGAGGCGAACCTGACCGACGAGATGGCGATGAACTAGCGCGATCCCGTCTCACGGAGTGAACGGCCGGTGTCCTGGATCATGGACGCCGGCCGTTTCGCGTCCGAACTTCCCGAAGGGTCGGTTTTGCGGCCTGCTCCGATGGCCTGGACCAACTGCCCCCGGAGCCAAGGGTGGAAGCCCTGCTCGGGCCCTCTTGACACGCCACGCCAAGGTGTCCCACCCGAGCTGATGTGCCCTCCCAGGCTTGGGAGAGGTAGGGTCATGGGTGGTCGGGGACATCCCAAATTCCACCCCGTCGGCATAGTTCCGGCGTACCTAACGAGGAGATCGGTTCGTGACGATCCGGGTAGGCATCAACGGATTCGGCCGCATCGGCCGCAACTTCTTCCGTGCGGTTCAGGCCCAGGGCGCGGACATCGAGATCGTCGGTGTCAACGACCTGACCGACACCAAGACCCTGGCGCACCTGCTCAAGTACGACTCGATCCTGGGCACCTTCCCGGGCGAGGTCTCGCACACCGAGAACAGCATCACCGTCAACGGCAAGACCTTCAAGGTCATCGCCGAGCGCGACCCGGCCAACCTCCCCTGGGGCGAGCTGGGCGTGGACATCGTGATCGAGTCCACCGGCATCTTCACCAAGGCCGAGGCGGCCAAGAAGCACGTCACCGCCGGTGCCAAGAAGGTCATCATCTCGGCGCCCGCCACCGACGAGGACGTCACCATCGTGATGGGCGTCAACGACGAGAAGTACGACGCCGCCAAGCACACCGTCATCTCCAACGCCTCCTGCACCACCAACTGCGTGGCGCCGCTGGCCAAGGTGCTGAACGAGAACTTCGGCATCGTCAAGGGTCTGATGACCACGGTGCACGCGTACACCAACGACCAGGTCACCCTGGACTTCCCGCACAAGGACCTGCGTCGCGCCCGCGCCGCCGCCCTGAACATCATCCCGACCTCCACCGGTGCCGCCAAGGCCACCGCGCTGGTGCTGCCGGAGCTGAAGGGCAAGCTGGACGGCACCTCGCTGCGCGTCCCGGTCCCGACCGGTTCGATCACCGACCTGGTCGTCACCCTCGAGCGCGACGTGACCGTCGAGGAGGTCAACGCCGCCTTCCAGAAGGCGTCCGAGGGCTCCCTCAAGGGCATCCTGCAGTACACCGAGGACCCGATCGTCTCCTCCGACATCGTGAACTCGCCGTTCTCCACGATCTTCGACTCGCTGATGACCATGGTCCAGGGCAACCAGGTCAAGGTCTTCGGCTGGTACGACAACGAGTGGGGCTACTCCAACCGCCTCGTCAACCTGACCACCCTCGTCGGCGGCCAGCTCTGACGCAGCGGGAGCTGACGTGAAGTAAAGGGGGAGGGCCCGGACGACTGCGCACCACCGTCCGGGCCCTCCCCCTGCGCGAACCCTCAACTCCCTGGCGGCCCGCCGTCGTGCCGCCGACCGCAGCGCCCGTATCTCCCCAGGAGACCGAAGACAGTGAAGACCATCGAAGACCTCGACGTCACCGGCAAGCGCGTGTTCGTGCGCGCGGACCTGAACGTCCCGCTGTCCGACGGCACGATCACCGACGACGGCCGGATCCGCGCCGTCGCCCCGACCATCGCCAAGCTCGTGGAGCGCGGCGCGAAGGTCGTCGTCGCCTCCCACCTCGGCCGCCCCAAGGGCGAGCCGGACCCGCAGTTCTCCCTCGCGCCGGTGGCCGTCCGCCTCGGCGAGATCCTCGGCAGGTCGGTGTCGTTCGCGGCCGACACCGTGGGCGAGAGCGCGAAGGCCACCGTCGCCGCCCTGGCCGACGGCGAGGTCACGCTGCTCGAGAACCTGCGCTTCAACGCCGGTGAGACCAGCAAGGACGACGCCGAGCGCGGCGCCTTCGCCGACGAACTGGCGGTCCTGGCCGACCTGTACGTCGGTGACGGGTTCGGCGCCGTGCACCGCAAGCACGCCTCGGTGTACGACCTGCCGGCCCGTCTGCCGAACGCCGTCGGCGACCTGATCGCCACCGAGGTGGGCGTCCTGAAGCGGCTCACCGAGGAGGTCGAGCGCCCCTACGTGGTCGTGCTCGGCGGCTCCAAGGTGTCCGACAAGGTCGGCGTGATCGACAACCTGCTCGGCAAGGCCGACCGCATCCTGATCGGCGGTGGCATGGCGTACACCTTCCTGTACGCGCTGGGCCACGAGGTCGGGCTCTCGCTGCTGCAGAAGGACCAGGTCGACACCGTCCTGGAGTACCTGGAGCGGGCGAAGACGAACGGCGTCGAGTTCGTGCTGCCGGTGGACGTCGCGGTCTCCGGGAAGTTCCCCGACACGAAGACGCACGCCCCGGTCGAGGACTTCGCGGTCGTCGACGCGGACGCGATCCCCGCGGACAAGGAGGGCCTGGACATCGGCCCGAAGACCCGGGAGCTCTTCGCGGAGAAGCTGGCCGACGCCAAGACGGTGTTCTGGAACGGCCCCGTGGGCGTCTTCGAGCACCCGGCCTTCGCCGAGGGCACCAAGGCCGTCGCGCAGGCCCTGCTCGACAGCGACGCGTTCACCGTGGTCGGCGGCGGCGACTCCGCCGCGGCCGTTCGCATCCTGGGCTTCGACGAGACGAAGTTCGGGCACATCTCGACCGGCGGTGGCGCGAGCCTCGAGTACCTGGAGGGCAAGACCCTCCCCGGTCTCGCCGCCCTGGAAGGCTGAGGCAATGACTGAGCGTCTCCCGCTGATGGCGGGCAACTGGAAGATGAACCTCAACCACCTTGAGGCCATCCAGCACACCCAGAAGCTGGCCTTCGCGCTGGCCGACAAGGACTACGAGGCCGTCGAGGTCGCCGTCCTGGTGCCGTTCACCGACCTGCGCTCGGTGCAGACCCTGGTCGACGGCGACAAGCTGAAGATCAAGTACGGCTCGCAGGACATCTCGCAGCACGACTCCGGTGCGTACACCGGCGAGGTCTCCGGCCCGATGCTGGCCAAGCTGAAGTGCGCCTACGCGGTGATCGGCCACTCGGAGCGCCGCCAGTACCACGGCGAGAACGAGGAGATCGTCAACGCCAAGGTCAAGGCCGCCTACCGCAGCGGGATCACCCCGATCCTGTGCATCGGCGAGCCGCTGGAGGTCCGCAAGGCCGGCACCCACGTCGAGCACACCCTGGCCCAGCTCGACGGCGCCCTGCAGGACGTCCCGGCCGCCCAGGCCGAGTCCATCGTGGTCGCCTACGAGCCGGTCTGGGCGATCGGCACCGGCGAGGTGGCGACCCCCGAGGACGCCCAGGAGGTCTGCGCGGCGATCCGCCGGCGGATCGCCGAGCTGTACGACGCCGAGCTGGCCGACAAGGTCCGCGTGCTGTACGGCGGTTCGGTGAAGTCCTCCAGCGCGGCCGGCCTGATGGCCAAGCCCGACGTCGACGGCGGCCTGATCGGCGGTGCCTCCCTGGACGCCGACGAGTTCGTCAAGATCGTGCGTTACCGTGAGCAGGCAGTAGGCTAACGCCGCTGCAGCAACGTAGGCTTTGGGGCCGGACCGCATCTTGGCGGCCCGGCCCCTTCGCCGAAGATACGAGAGAGTTGGTCCCGTCGTGGTTCTCGGGTTCTCGATTGCCCTGATCATCTTCAGTCTGCTGATGATCCTCCTGGTGCTGCTGCACAAGGGGAAGGGCGGCGGTCTGTCGGACATGTTCGGCGGCGGCGCGATGTCCACCGGCGGCGGCTCGGCGGTGGCCGAGCGCAACCTGGACCGCATCACGATCATTGTCGGCGTTGGCTGGTTCGCGTGCATCGTGGTGCTCGGCCTGGTGCTCAAGTACAAGAGCTGACGTATCTCTGACGCCCTGTCGCCCCGCGGCCTATGCTGGAACGGTCCGGGGCGGAGGCGGTGGTGGTGCAACCTTAACTCCTGCTTACACTAGGACGACTTTCGCCACCGACGCGCACGCGGCGGGTCGGCGCACCAGCACGCAGGGAGTCAGACCGTGGCAAGTGGCAACGCCATCCGTGGCAGCAGGGTCGGAGCCGGCCCGATGGGTGAGGCGGAGCGCGGCGAGTCCGCCCCCCGCAACCGGATCACCTTCTGGTGTGCCAACAAGCACGAGACCCGTCCGAGCTTCGCCGCCGAGGCCGTCATCCCGGACACCTGGGACTGCCCGCGCTGCGGTTTCCCGGCCGGGCAGGACGAGCACAACCCGCCGGCCCCCTCGCGCAACGAGCCGTACAAGACCCACCTCGCGTACGTCCGCGAGCGGCGCACCGACGCCGACGGCGAGGCGATCCTCGCCGAGGCGCTGGCCAAGCTCCGCGGCGAGATCTGAGAGCACCCGCGCGACGGGCGCGAGCAGCAGGCAGCACGAACCACGGAAGGGCGTCACCGTTCGAGACGGTGACGCCCTTCGTGTGTCGGCGCCCGGTCGGCGCCGGGGTCGCTCAGGCCGAGGACGGCGGGTACAGCTGGGGCGGGATCTGCGCCGCCGCGGCCCGGTCCAGCAGCCACAGGGTGCGGCCGCGCCCGTACGCGCCCGAGGCGGGCGCCTGGAGCTCGCCGGGGCCGGACAGGGCCAGCGCGACCGCGCCCGCCTTGTCCTCGCCCGCTGCCAGCAGCCAGACCTCGCGGGCCGCCCGGATGGCCGGGAGGGTCAGCGAGACCCGGGTCGGCGGGGGCTTGGGCGCGCCGCGCACGCCGACCACCGTCAGCTCGGTCTCCCGGACGCCCGGGTGCTCGGGGAAGAGCGAGGCGACGTGGGTGTCCGGGCCGACGCCGAGCAGCAGCACGTCGAAGGCCGGGACGCCGAGCCGGTCGCCGGGGCCGGCGGCCTTCGCCAGCTCCTCCGCGTAGCGGGCGGCGGCGGCCTCCACGTCCGAGCCGTCCACGCCGTCCGAGGCGGGCATCTCGTGCACCCGCGCCGGATCGAGCGGGACGGCGTCGAGCAGCTCCGCCCGGGCCTGGACGGCGTTGCGGTCTGGGTCCCGGGCGGGGACGAAGCGCTCGTCGCCCCACCAGAGGTCCAACCGGGCCCAGTCGACCGCGTCCCGGGCCGGGGAGGCGGCGATGGCGGCCAGCAGGGCGTTGCCGTTGCGGCCGCCGGTGAGCACCACCGAGGCGGTGCCGCGGGCGGCCTGGGCGTCCACGATCCGGGTGATCAGCCGGGCTGCGGCCGCCTGGGCCATCAGCTCCTTGTCCCGGTGGACGACCAGCTGCGGGGTGGCGGCGGTCATCCGCGCACCTCGCCGGTCCGCGCGGGGCGGGCCGGTGCCCCGGCCCGCCCGTTCACGAGCCGCTCCGCTTGGTGGTGCGCTTGGCCGCGGGCTTCGCCGGGGCCTTGGTGGAGGCCTTGCCGGAGGCCTTCGCCGGAGCCTTGGCGGGGGCCTTGGCCGGAGCCTTGGCGGGGGCCTTGGCCGGGGCCTTCTTCGCCGCGCCGGCCTTCTTGTCGGCGGGCTTCCCGGCCGGAGCCTCGGGAGCCGGCACCTCGGCGGCGGGCGCCTCGGTGACCGGGGCCTCCGTGACAGACGCCTCGGCGGCCGGCACCTTGGCCGTCACCTGGACCGGGGCGGCCACGGCGGCCTCGGAGACCGCCTGGGCGACCTTCCCGGCTGCCGCCGTCTCGGCGTTGACCGGCTCGCGCAGCCGCTCGACGGGCGTGCGCACGGCCGACGCGTAGATGTCGTCCGGGTCGAGCCGGCGCAGCTCCTCGGCGATCAGCTCCGAGGTCTCGCGGCGCTTGAGCGCCACCTGGCGGTCCGGAGAGCCGGGCATCGAGAGCGTGCCCATCAGGCCGTCCGGGCGGTCCAGGGTGATGTCCCCGTCCTTGGTGCGCAGGTGCACCGCGGTGATGCCGGGGCCGCCGGTGACGACCCGCTCGACCGGTACGTGCAGCCGGTTGTGCAGCCAGAGGCCGAGCAGTTCGACGCTGGGGTTGTACGACTCGCCCTCGACCACCGCGGAGAGGATCGTGGCGGGCCGCTGGTCCAGCGCGGCGGCCAGCATCGAGCGCCAGCCGGTGATCCTGGTCCAGGCGAGGTCGGTGTCGCCCGGGGTGTAGCTCTGGGCCCGCTGGGCGAGCTGGCCGACCGGCGACTCGGCGGTGACCGCGTCGGTGATCCGGCGCTGGGCGATCGAGCCCAGCGGGTCCTGCGCGGGGTGCGCGGGGGAGTTCTCCGGCCACCAGACCACCACCGGGGCGTCCGGCAGCAGCAGCGGCAGGACGACCGACTGGGCGTGCGAGGCGAGCTCGCCGTGCATCCGCAGCACGACCGTCTCGCCGGAGCCGGCGTCGGTGCCGACCAGGATCTCGGCGTCCAGACGGGTCTCGGCGCGGGCCCGGGGCGAGCGCCCGGCGCGCTTGATGACCGCGAGGGTGCGCGAGGGGTGCTCGCGGGAGGCGTCGTTGGCGGCCTTGAGGGCGTCGTACGCGCTGCCCTCGTCGGTCACGATCACCAGGGTGAGCACCATGCCGGCGGCGGTGGAGCCGCTGGCCCGGCGGGCCTCCATCAGGGACGCGTTGATCTTGCTGGACGTGGTGTCCGTGAGGTCGATCTTCATGGCCGCCGCCAGCTCCTGCCGTCTCGTGCGAGCATCTCGTCCGCCTCGACGGGGCCCCAGGTCCCCGCCGGGTACTGAGCGGGCTTGCCGTGGGTGTCCCAGTACGTCTCGATCGGGTCGAGGATCTGCCAGGACAGCTCGACCTCCTGGTGGCGCGGGAACAGGTTGGCGTCGCCGAGCAGCACGTCGAGGATGAGCCGCTCGTACGCCTCCGGGCTGGACTCCGTGAAGGACTCGCCGTAGGCGAAGTCCATCGTGACGTCCCGGACCTCGAAGGAGGTGCCCGGCACCTTGGAGCCGAACCGCACCGTCACGCCCTCGTCCGGCTGGACCCGGATGACCAGGGCGTTCTGCCCCAGCTCCTCGGTCGCGTAGGAGTCGAACGGCAGGTACGGCGCCCGCTGGAAGACCACCGCGATCTCGGTGACCCGGCGGCCGAGCCGCTTGCCGGTGCGCAGGTAGAACGGCACACCCGCCCAGCGGCGGTTGTTGATCTCCAGCTTGATGGCCGCGTAGGTGTCGGTCGTGGAGTCCGGGTTGATGCCGTCCTCGTCGAGGTAGCCGACGACCTCCTCGCCGCCCTGCCAGCCGGACGCGTACTGGCCGCGCACGGTGTGCCGGCCGAGGTCGGCCGGGAGCTTGACGGCGCTGAGCACCTTCAGCTTCTCGGCCACCAGCGCCTTGGGGTGGAAGGACGCCGGCTCCTCGATGGCGGTGAGCGCCATCAGCTGCAGCAGGTGGTTCTGGATGACGTCGCGGGCGGAGCCGATGCCGTCGTAGTAGCCGGCCCGGCCGCCGATGCCGATGTCCTCGGCCATGGTGATCTGCACGTGGTCGACGTACGACCGGTTCCAGATCGGCTCGAACATCTGGTTGGCGAAGCGGAGCGCCAGGATGTTCTGGACGGTCTCCTTGCCCAGGTAGTGGTCGATCCGGAAGACCTCGTCCCGGGGGAAGACCTCGTGGACGATCCGGTTCAGCTCCTGGGCGCTCTCCAGGTTGTGGCCGAAGGGCTTCTCGATGACGGCGCGGCGCCACGAGCCCTGCGGCGGGTCGGCCAGGCCGTGCTTCTTCAGCTGCTGGACGACGGTGGGGAAGAACTTCGGCGGGACGGACAGGTAGAAGGCGAAGTTGCCGCCCGTGCCCTGGGCCTTGTCGAGCTCCTGGATGGTCTCGCGGAGCTTGTCGAAGGCGTCGTCGTCGTCGAAGTTGCCCTGGACGAAGCGCATGCCCTTGGCGAGCTGCTGCCAGACCTCCTCGCGGAAGGGGGTCCGCGCGTGGTCCTTGACCGCGTCGTGGACCTCCTTGGCGAAGTCCTCGTCCTCCCACTCGCGGCGGGCGAAGCCGACGAGCGAGAAGCCCGGCGGCAGCAGGCCGCGGTTGGCCAGGTCGTAGATGGCCGGCATCAGCTTCTTGCGGGACAGGTCGCCGGTGACCCCGAAGATGACCAGGCCGGACGGCCCCGCGATGCGCGGGAGCCGCCGGTCTGCAGGGTCACGAAGCGGGTTGACGTGGGTCGGCTGGGCATCGCCCGCGTCCGAGTCCGATGTCAACTCAGGGAAATCAGTGCTCACTTGATGGGCTCCGCTTTCGTGCGCTGGCTGTGAGCAGGGATCACTTCTCGTCGGCGAAGGAGGCGAGCGAGGCGGTGACGGTGTCGAGCAGCTCGTTCCAGGACTGCTCGAACTTCTCGACGCCCTCGTCCTCCAGGACCTGCACCACGTCGTCGTAGTCCACGCCGGCCGCGGCGATGGCGTCCATGACGGCCTTGGCGTCGGCGTAGTTGGGGACGATGGTGCCGCCGGTGACCACACCGTGGTCGCCGGTGGCGTCCAGGGTGGCCTCGGGCATGGTGTTGACGGTGCCCGGGGCGACCAGCTCGGTGACGTACAGGGTGTCCGGCAGGGCCGGGTCCTTGACGCCGGTGGAGGCCCAGAGCGGGCGCTGCGGCTTGGCGCCGGCGGCCTCCAGGGCCTTCCAGCGGTCGGTGCCGGCGGCCTTGCCGTCGACGGAGCCGAAGACCTCCTCGTACGCCTGGTAGGCGAGGCGGGCGTTGGCCAGGGCGGCCTTGGACCGCAGCTGCCGGGCGTCGCCGCCGACCTTGTCCAGGCGCTTGTCGATCTCGGTGTCCACGCGGGACACGAAGAAGGAGGCGACCGACTCGATCTGGGAGAGGTCCAGGCCCTTGGCCTTGGCGGACTCCAGACCGGTCAGGTAGGCGTCGATGACCGCGCGGTAGCGCTCCAGCGAGAAGATCAGCGTGACGTTGACGCTGATGCCCTTGCCGATGACCTCGCTGATCGCGGGCAGGCCGGCCTTGGTGGCGGGGATCTTGATGAAGACGTTCGGGCGGTCGACCAGCCACCACAGCTGCTTGGCCTCGGCGATGGTGGCGGCCGTCTCGTGGGCCAGGCGCGGGTCGACCTCGATGGAGACCCGGCCGTCGCGGCCGTTGGAGGCGTCGTAGACCGGGCGCAGCACGTCGGCCGCGTCGCGCACGTCCGAGGTGGTGATCATGCGGACGGCCTCGTCGGTGGTGACCTTGCGGACGGCGAGGTCGCGCAGCTGGCCGTCGTACGAGCTGTGCCCGCCGCCGATCGCCTTCTGGAAGATGGTCGGGTTGGTGGTGACACCGACCACGTGCTTGTTCTGCACCAGCTCGGCGAGGTTGCCGGTGTTCAGCCGCTCGCGGCTGAGGTCGTCCAGCCAGATCGCCACGCCTTCGTCGCTGAGGCGCTTCAGTGCGTCAGTCATGGTGCTTCAGTCCTTTTTTCTTTGGCAGTCTGTCGTGGGGTCGTCAGACCGGGCCGCGCGCCCGACGTGCGGGCCGGGCGCGCGGCCCACGGTGTCAGCGGTTGACGGCTTCGAGCGAGCGCAGCGCGTTGTGGGCCTCGGCGACGACCCGCTCGGAGGTCAGGCCGAACTCCTCGTAGAGCACCTTGTAGTCGGCGGAGGCGCCGAAGTGCTCCAGGGAGACGATCCGGCCGTGGTCGCCGACCAGCTCGCGCCAGCCCTGGGCGATGCCGGCCTCGACCGAGACCCGGGCCTTGACGGTGGGCGGCAGCACGCTGTCGCGGTACGCCTGGTCCTGCTCCTGGAACCACTCGAAGGACGGCAGGGAGACCACCCGGGTGGCGATGCCCTCGGCCTCCAGGACCTCGCGGGCCCTGACGGCCAGCTGGACCTCGGAGCCGGTGCCGAGCAGGATCACCTGCGGGACGCCGGCGGAGGCCTCGGCCAGGATGTAGCCGCCCCGGGCGGTGCCCTCGGCGGAGCCGAAGGACGCGCGGTCGAAGGTCGGGACGTTCTGGCGGGTGAGCGCCAGGCCGACCGGGCCGGGGTGGGTGGTCTGCCGCTCGATCACGGTGCGCCAGGCGACGGCCGTCTCGTTGGCGTCGGCCGGGCGGACCATGGACAGGCCGGGGATGGCGCGCAGCGAGGCCAGGTGCTCGACCGGCTGGTGCGTCGGGCCGTCCTCGCCGAGGCCGATCGAGTCGTGCGTCCAGACGTAGGTGACCGGCAGCTTCATCAGCGCGGCCAGGCGGACGGCCGGGCGCATGTAGTCGGCGAAGACCAGGAAGGTGCCGCCGAAGACGCGGGTCTTCCCGTGCAGGGCGATGCCGTTCATGGTCGAGCCCATGGCGTGCTCGCGGATACCGAAGTGGATGGTGCGGCCGTACGGGCTGGCGCTCTTCAGCGGGTTGCCCTCGGGGAGGAAGGAGCTGTCCTCGTCGATGGTGGTGAGGTTGGACTCCGCGAGGTCGGCCGAGCCGCCCCACAGCTCCGGGATCACCGCGCCGAGCGCCTTGAGGGTCTCGCCGCTGGCCTTGCGGGTGGCGATCTCCTTGCCGGCCTCGAACGCCGGGACGGCCTTCTTCCAGCCCTCGGGCAGCTCGCCGGCCTGGATGCGGTCGAACTCGGCGGCGCGGTGCGGGTTGGCGGAGCGCCACGCGGCGAAGGACTGCTCCCAGCCGGAGCGGTCGGCCTTGCCGCGCTTGATCACCAGGCGGGCGTGCTCGATTACCTTGTCGCTGACCTCGAAGGTCTTCTCCGGGTCGAAGCCCAGGACCTTCTTGGTGGCGGCGATCTCGGCGCCGCCGAGCGCGGAGCCGTGCGCCTTGGCGGTGTTCTGGGCGTCCGGGGCCGGCCAGGCGATGATCGTGCGCATCGCGATCATCGACGGGCGGGTGGTCTCGGCCTTGGCCGCGGCCAGCGCGTCCGCGAGGACCGCGACGTCGATGTCGCCGTTGGACTTCGGGGCGACCCGCTGCACGTGCCAGCCGTAGGCCTCGTAGCGCTTGAGGACGTCCTCGGAGAAGGCGGTCTCGGTGTCGCCCTCGATCGAGATGTGGTTGTCGTCGTAGAGGGCGACGAGGTTGCCCAGCTTCTGGTGCCCGGCGAGCGAGGAGGCCTCGGCGGAGATGCCCTCCTCCAGGTCGCCGTCGGAGACGATGGCCCAGATGGTGTGGTCGAAGGGGGACTCCCCGGCCGCGGCGTCCGGGTCGAAGAGGCCGCGCTCGTAGCGGGCGGCCATCGCCATGCCCACCGCGTTGGCGATGCCCTGGCCGAGCGGGCCGGTGGTGGTCTCGACGCCCGCGGTGTGACCGTGCTCCGGGTGGCCCGGGGTGCGGCTGCCGGCGACCCGGAAGGCCTTGAGGTCATCCAGCTCCAGTCCGTAGCCGGACAGGTAGAGCTGGGTGTAGAGGGTCAGACTGGTGTGTCCGGGAGAGAGGACGAACCGGTCGCGCCCCGCCCAGGCCGGGTCGGTCGGGTCGTGGCGCAGGAAGCGCTGGAAGATCAGGTACGCCGCGGGGGCCAGCGACATGGCCGTCCCGGGGTGTCCGTTGCCGACCTTCTGGACCGCGTCCATGGCCAGGACTCGGGCGGTGTCCACCGTCCGTTCGTCCAGCTCGGACCACTCGAATGCATTCGTCGGCGTCGTGCTCACCCTGTCTCAGGGCTCCTTCCGTATTGAAGAGTGACCCCGTGAAGGGGACCGGGTCGGCCACGTCGCTGTGGGCCGGACGCTTGGGTGGTGCCGGTCACGGAGGGTAGATCCCGCTTCTTCGGCCGAGCCTACCGTCCGGGCCGAGGCTCACCCTCCGTGCTGAGACAACCGGAAATTCCGTATGGCGATTCCCACGAGGGTTCGATGGACGGTTTTGTCCCAGGCTCTCCCGGTTTCCCGGGGTCTGCCCGCCCGATGGTCAGGACGAGGGACCGGTGCCGCACCGGGTCGGCTTCGTCGGTTCACCCAGGGGTGTGCGTTCCGCCCCGCCGGGGGACCCCGGAGCCGGTGGGGAGATATGGAGCGTCTAAGGTGGCGTGGTACGCGCAGAGCGGACGATTCGGGAACTCCGTTCCCAGGGACGCCTGCGAAGCTTCATCTTCAGTTGGGGTGTTAGTGACCGCCGTCGAATCCCGTCCCGCCGGGGTCACCGGGGCGAAGCCTGCGCACCGGCCGTTCGGGGCCCGTGTCGGTGCGTTCGTCGCACTGACCAAGCCTCGGATCATCGAGCTGCTGCTGATCACCACCGTGCCGGTGATGTTCCTGGCACAGCGCGGTGTCCCGGATCCGCTGCTGGTCCTGGAGGTGGTCATCGGCGGCTACCTGTCGGCGGGCGGTGCCAATGCCCTCAACATGTACATCGACCGCGACATCGACGCGGTGATGTCGCGCACCGAGCGGCGGCCGATCGTCACCGGCATGGTCTCGCCGCGCGAGGCGCTGGTCTTCGGCATCGCGCTGGCGGTCGCCTCGACGGTCTGGCTGGGCGTCCTGGTCAACCCGCTCGCCTCGGTGCTGGCGCTGGCCGCGCTCCTCTTCTACGTCTTCGTCTACACGCTCGGGCTGAAGCGGCGCACCGCGCAGAACATCGTCTGGGGCGGCATCGCCGGCTGCATGCCGGTCTTCGTCGGCTGGGCGGCCGTGACCAACTCGCTGTCCTGGTCCGCGCTGGTGCTCTTCCTGGTCATCTTCTTCTGGACGCCGCCGCACTACTGGCCGCTGTCGATGAAGGTGCGCGAGGACTACGAGCGGGCCGGTGTGCCGATGCTGCCGGTGGTCAAGGGCAACCTGGCGGTCGCCAAGCAGATCGTCATCTACTCCTGGGTGATGGTCGCCGTCTCGATGGCGCTCTGGCCGCTGGCGGAGACCAGCTGGCTGTACCCCGTCTCGGCGCTGGTGCTGGGCGCGGCCTGGCTGAAGGAGGCGCACGGGCTGTACGCCCGGGCCAAGGCCGGGGTCGTGGGCGCGAAGCTGAAGGAGATGCGGCTGTTCCACTGGTCGATCACGTACCTGACGCTGCTCTTCGTGGTGATCGCGGTGGATCCGTTCGTGAAGTAGTCGTCACGCAAGGTGTTCGGCGAGGGGCCCCGGTCGGTGACCGGGGCCCCTCGGCGTGCGCCCGCGGCGCCGCTCAGCGGGACGGCAGCTCGCTGGGCCCGACGTGGCCGTCCAGCCAGTCCTTGAGGGGCTGGGAGACGCGCAGGAAGCCGGTGATCCGGTCGTACGCGGCCGGGGTGCCGAGCCAGTCCGCGGGCGGCCACTCCTGCCAGGCGACCAGGCCCTTGTGGCGCAGCAGCTCGATCCGGGGGTGGTCCTTGGGGTAGCCGCGCGGGGCCGTCTTGAGGGAGTCCCGGCCGACCACCTGCGGGCCGGCCTCGCGGACCCGGGCGATCACCCGCTCCAGCTCGGCGCCGGAGACGTCCTCGGCGACGGCGCCGCGATAGCGCTCCAGCTGGTCGGGGGCGAGCTGGTAGAGGCCGTTGCCGCAGGCCAGGCCGTCGGCGGAGAGCTGGATGTAGCCGCCCGCCCGCAGGTGGGCGCCGATGTGCGTCTTGTACGGGGACTTGTCGGCGCTGAACCGCACGTCGCGGTTGGGCCGGAAGATCTTGGCCGGGCCGAACTCCGGCTCCAGCCGGTCCAGCAACTGCTCCATCGGCTCGCGGACGTCCTGCTCGTACCGGGCCCGGTGGTCGGTCCAGAAGGTCTTGGAGTTGTCGGCCTCCAGGTGCGCGTAGAAGTCGAGCGCCTCGGCGGGCCAGCCTTGAAAGGTCACCCCTCCAGTATGTGGTCCGGTGCACACGCCGCTCCCGTCGCCAGTCGCGCTACCGGTCGGTAGCATGCGGCTATGAGCAGCGCAGAGACCGCCACCACCGCCGCGCCGGACGCCCGCGTCGAGCGCCGCGCCAAGCGCATCGCCAAGCACCTCACCGCCTTCGCCGCGCAGCACGGCGGCAGCGCCGACGGCGTCGTCGAGTACATCGGCGCCGTGGCCACCCGGATCGTCGTGGTCGGTGCCGACGGCGCCTGGGGCGACCAGGTCGCCCCGAGCTACGCCGTGGGCCGCCGGGCCGCCGAGCTGGCCGGGCTGACCCTGCACGACGACTTCGAGGGCGAGCTCGGGCTCCGGGTGAAGACCGGGCCGTACGAGTGGAAGCGGATGGCCGGTATCCAGATCGGCGGCTGATCCCGTCACGGCGAAGGCCCGGTTCCCCCGCGCGGGGGAACCGGGCCTTCGTGCGTGCCCTCGGGTGCCGGTGGCCGTGCCGGCCGGTCGGGCCGTGACGGTGGTCGGGCCGTGCCGACCGGTCGGGCGGTGGCGGCGGGTCAGGCGGGTCAGGCGGTGGCGGCCGCCGGGACGGGCAGGGCCTGGGCCGGGACGGCCTCCTGCTCGCGGGTCCGCAGTGCCAGCGGGATCCGCAGGACGGCGATCCAGGTGAGCGTGGCGCCCAGCATGTGCAGGCCGACCAGGATCTCCGGGACGTCCGTGAAGTACTGGACGAAGCCGAGCACCCCCTGGACCAGCAGGACCAGGAACAGCTCGCGGGCCCGGGCGCGGGCGGCCGGCGGTGCCTTCACCGCGGCGAAGACGAAGATCACCGCGATCGCCAGGCCGACCGAGACGAACGCCAGGTCGGCGTGCACCTGGGCGAGGCGGTCGTAGTCGAGCGGGATCCGGGGCACCAGCTTGTTGTCCTTGGGCGTGCCCGGGTGGTGGCCGGCGCCGGTCACCAGGGTCCCGGCGGCGACCAGCAGGCCGATCACGGTGACCAGGACGTAGGACAGCTGGACGATCGGGCGGGCCACCGCGGGCCGCGGCGGACCGTCACCCTCCTTCGCGCGCTCCCACATCTGCAGCGCGACCCAGACCAGGGCCATGGCGGCGATCAGGTGCAGCGCCACGGTGTAGGGGTTGAGGCCGGTCAGCACGGTGATGCCGCCGAGCACGGCGTTGCTCATCACCAGCCAGAACTGGGCCCAGCCGAGCCTGGTGAGGCCGCGTCGCCGCGGGCGGTGGCAGCGGGCGGCGAGGATGGCCCAGCCGACCGCGGCGCTCAGGACGTAGGTGAGCATCCGGTTGGTGAACTCGACGACACCGTGGAAGCCCATCTCGGGCGTCGGGGTCAGGCTCTCGCCGGTGCAGCGGGGCCAGGTGGTGCAGCCGAGGCCGGAGGCGGTGAGCCGGACGGCGCCACCGGTGACCACGATGACCACGCTCATCACCAGCGCGGTGAACGCGGCACGCCGGACCATGGCGGCGGAGGGCTGCCAGCGATCGGCGAGCAGGGAGAAGGGGGTACGCACGGGGTCAATCGTAGGCGGCCTTACAGCCGATCTTGGGGCGGGGCGGGCGGGTGCGCCGCGCCGCCGGGTGGACGGCCCCCGCGGCCGGGGTACCGGTCGGCCAGCGGGGGTGAAAGGGACTGTTCGGACATATCGGATATTGGTCTTGACCAATCGCGGGTTTGGTCGAGAGAGTGCGGTTGGTCCATACCATTTTCGGGCCGCCCCCGCCCCCCGCACGTCAAGCGGAGATCCTGCACATGCGCATACCCATGCCCGCCGCTGCGCTCGCACTCGGCGGATCCCTCGCACTGGCCGGTCTCATCGCCCCGGTCGCCGCCCAGGCCGCCGAGCCCGGCGAGCAGTGCCTCACCCTCGGCGTCGCCAACCTCTACGGCGAGTTCATCGAGGGTGACGACACCCACACGCCGGACGCCGAGGGCGCGGTGGCGGTCGGCGGCAACGCCGACTTCACCGGCGGCTTCTCGGTCGGCCAGGAGCTCACCGCCGAGCAGGTGGCGGCGCTGCCGGGCGGCAACGCGCTGGTCGTGGCCGGCAAGATCACCGGGCACAACACCCAGGTGATGAAGGGCAACGGCGTCTACGGCTCGAAGGCCGAGGGCGCCGTGATCGAGGCGCACCAGGGCAAGATCAGCCAGGGCGCGTCACCGATCGACTTCGGTGCGGAGTTCGCCCGCCAGCGCGCGGTCGCCACCACGCTGGCCGCCCAGGCCCAGACGGCCGCCGCCAAGGTCGAGGCCAAGGGCGCGGACCTGTACCTGAGCAGCTCGGACGCCAGGACCAACAGCTTCACGGTGAGTGCCGCCACGCTCCAGGGCGCCACCAACGTCTACCTCAAGGTGCCGGTCGGCTCGGTCACCGTGGTCACCGTCACCGGCGACGTGTACGACATGGCCGCCGCCAGGACCACCGGCTTCCACCTGTGGGACGAGGCCAAGAAGGCGTACGTCCTGGACGACAAGCTGCAGAGCGCGGCGGGCGGGGCCGTCCGCTCCAAGCTGCTCTGGAACCTCCCGACCGCCACCAAGGTGGTCAAGAACAGCGCGGCCGCCTGGCCCGGCACCGTGCTGGCGCCGAACGCCGCCTTCGACCTCGGCAGCGGCGGCCCGGTCAACGGCTCGGTGATCGCCAAGTCGCTGACCGGCAAGGGCGGTGCGGAGACGCACCACTACCCGTTCACCGGCTGCCTGCCGGTCGAGGTGCCGCCGACCGCACCGCCGACCGTGCCGCCCACCGTCCCGCCGGTGGTGCCGACCGGTACGCCGTCCGCGAGCGTCACGCCGAGCACCCCCGGTACGCCGGGCGCCTCGGCGAGCCCGAGCGCCTCCGCCAGGCCCAGCGCCTCCGCCTCGGCCAGTGCGTCGGCCTCCGTCTCGGCGTCGGCGTCGGCGTCGCCCTCCGCGTCGGCCTCGGCGGGCGTGCCCAGCGCCTCCGCCTCGGCCGGGCCGTCGGCGTCGGCCAGCGGCGGGGGCAACCTCGCGCACACCGGGTCCGGTCCGGTCGTCCCGCTGGCGATCGGCGGCGCGCTGGTGGCCGCCGCCGGTGGCGCGATCGTGGTGGCCACCCGCCGCCGGGCGGCCAGGAAGGCCTGAACACCCGCCCGCTGATCGATCCGGCGCCCTCGGTGATTGAACCCAATCGCCGAGGGCGCCGTTCTTCATGAAGTGTGACGAAGTCCGGTCAACCTTGCCCGATCCGCATCCTGCGAGGTGGCGGGTGTGATGGGCTGGCTCGTGCACATCCCAGACAGGCACGGACAGACGGATTCCGGTCGTACAGCGGGTGTGGAGAGGTGCGGGAGTGCCGGTAGAGTCCCCGGGACACTCGTGGCGGGCCAACCGCGAACCACTCAACATGCCTGCTGCGGACGACCGTTCGGAGGGACAACGAAATGGCGCGACAGCAGCGGCAGCTCGGTATCAGGAAGACGGCACTCGTCGGGGCGGCGGCCGCGGCCGTCCTTCTGCCGGTGGCCCTGGCCGCCAACGCCTCGGCGCACGCGCCGACTTGGCAGGTGACCTGCGACAAGGTCTCGATCGATCTGACCAACTACAGCGAGACGAACGGCATAAAGAACTCGGTCAGCCTCACCATCGGCGGTGAGAAGGTGCTCGACCAGAAGCAGTTCGGCAAGGAGTTCCACGGAACCTTCCCGGTGAAGGACCACTCCGAGCCGGTCTCCGCGACCTTCGTGGTGACCACCACCGAGGACCCGAAGAACCCGGACTGGAACAAGACGGAGACCAAGTCGATCCCGGTCTGCCACACGCCGACCCCGACGCCGACTCCCACCAAGACCCCCACCCAGACCCCGACCCCGACCCCCACTCCCACCCCGACCCCGACGCCGACTCCCACCAAGACCTCGACCCCGTCCCCGTCCCCGACGGTGACGCCGAGCGCGAGCCCGACCGCGTCGGCCACGCCCAGCCCGACCGTGTCGGCCACCGTGGCCAAGACGCCCTCCCCGGCGGCCAGCTCCCCGGCCCCGGTGCTCGCCCAGACCGGTAGCAGCGACTCCACCCCCGTCCTCGCGGCGGCCGGCGCCGGCGTCCTCCTGGTCGGCGGCGCCCTCGTGCTGTTCGCCCGCAAGCGCCGCAGCGGCAACCAGAGCTGACCCGCTCGCCCGGTGACGGAAGCGGCCCCTCGCTCGACCTTGCGTTCCGGAGGTCGAGCGAGGGGCCGCTTTCCGCTGCGCGGCCCGGGTCAGCGGTTCTTGAACTCCTCGATGGCCACCCGGACGGTCCTCTGCATCGCCTCGCTCCCGACGTGCCCCGAGTCCTCGAAGATGTGGAGCCGGGCGTCCGGCCACGCCTTCGCCAGCTCCCAGGCCGTCTGCACCGGGCTGCCCATGTCGTGCCGGCCGTGGACCAGTACCCCCGGGATCCCGGCCAGCCGGTGGGCGTTGCGCAACAGTTGGTCCTCCTCCAGCCAGGCGCCGTTGCTGAAGAAGTGGGCGCAGATCCGGACGAACGCGATCCGCGCGTCGAGCTCCCGGTCGCTGTACATGCCGGGGATGCCGTTGGGCTCGTCCGAGACGACCGCGTCCTCCCAGGCGAGCCAGTCCTCGGCGGCCTTCTCCCGGACCGCCCGGTCGGGGTTCTCCATCAGCCGCGCGTAGGCCGCCAGGAGATCGCCGTCCCGCTCGGCCTCGGGGACGCCGTCGCGGAACCGGTCCCAGGCCTCGGGGTGGAACCGCCCGGCGCCCCGGTAGAGCCAGGAGGTCTCGTCGGGGCGGGTCGTCGTCACCGCCTGGATGATGATCTCGCTGACCCGCTCGGGGTGCTGCTGCGCGTAGGCCAGGAGCAGCGTCGAGCCCCAGGAGGCGCCGTTCAGCAGCCACTTCCCGATGCCGAGGTGTTCGCGCAGCCGCTCCATGTCGTCGATCAGGTGCTGCGTGGTGTTGAGCCGCATGTCCGCCGCCGGGTCGCTGGCGTGCGGGGTGCTGCGGCCGCAGTTGCGCTGGTCGAAGCGGACGACGCGGTAGCGCTCCGGGTCCCAGGCCCTGGTGGGTCGCTGCGGGGCGCCCGCCCCCGGGCCGCCGTGGACGGACAGGACGGGCTTGCCCCCGGGGTGGCCGAGCTGTTCGTAGTAGACGCGGTTGCCGTCTCCGGTGTCGAGCATTCCGTGGTCGTAGGGATGGGTCGGAGGATAGAGATCAACCATGGCCGTCGATCCTACGGCGCGCGGTCGGGTTCCGGTGGGAGTTTCCAAATCGCCTTGCTGGGCGGGCCTTTGAGGCGGCGTTGGCGGGTGCGGCCGCCCGTCCCGATCCCCTCGTCGGGGTCGGGTGAGGGACCGTCCCTGGTGGGGGGCCGGGGGGTGCGGGGTGGGGACATCCCCCGTACCGACGCGGGCGTCAGCCGGATGGGCCGCGGGTACGGCGGCCCGGCACGATGAACGGGAACGGAACGGACAGCAGAAACAGGAGTGATCGGTGAAGGCACGTATGGGGGCGGCGGCACTGTGGGCCGGGATGTGCGCGGTGGCGGTGGCGGGGATCCTCCCGGCGAACGCGGCCGCGGCGGAGCGGGCGTCGGCCCCGCCGCCCGCCGCTCTCAAGGCGGCGATCGAGCAGACGGTCGCGGACGGGTTCCCGGCCGCCGTGGCGTACGCCAGGAACGGGGAGAGGGAGTCACGGGTGGCGGCCGGGGTCGCGGACACGGCGACCGGTGAGCGGGCCCGGCCGGACCACCGGTTCCGGATCGCCAGCAACACCAAGTCCTTCGTGTCGACGGTGCTTCTGCAACTGGAGGGCGAAGGCCGGCTCTCACTCGACGACAGCGTGGAGAAGTGGCTGCCCGGCGTGGTCCGGGGAAACGGCAACGACGGCGCCGCCATCACCGTCCGGCAACTGCTCAACCACACCTCGGGCATCTACGACCCCACCAACGAACCGGAGTTCTTCGCCCCCTACCTGGAGCGCCACGACTGGGGCTACGTCTACACCCCGCGGGAGGTGATCGCCCGCGCCCTGCAGACCGAGCCGAAGTTCAAGCCCAACGAGGGCTGGTACTACTCCAACACCAACTACCTGCTCGCCGGCCTGGTGATCGAGGCGGTCACCCAGCACAGCGCGCCCTCCGAGATCCGTCGGCGGATCCTCGCCCCGCTGGGCCTGAAGGACACCTCCTTCCCGCTGACCGACCCGGACGTCCACGGCCCCCATCTGCACGGCTACGACCTCGCGGGACACGATGTGACCCGGTTCAGCCCGTCCTACGACTGGACCGCCGGCGCCATGATCTCCACGGTCGACGACCTGGCCCGGTTCCACCGGGCGCTGTTCACCGGCAAGCTGCTGCGCCCCGCCCAGCAGCGCGAGCTCCTGACCACGGTGCAGTTCCTCGACGGGCCGGAGTACGGACTCGGTGTGCAGCGCGAGGAGGTGTCATGCGGTTCGGGGCCGGGCGCCGCGTCGATCAGTGCCTGGTCGACCGACGGCGCCGGACCCGGCTACACCAGTGTGGCGCTCACCACCGTCGACGGTGAGCGGCAGCTGGTCCTGGCGGTCAACGTCTACGACCTCGGCGCGGAACTGCGGAAGCAGAGGCCCGTCCCGGCCCGCACCGAGGGGCTGTCGAAGGTGCCGGCGGCGGCCCTGTGCGGCTGAGGCGGCGGCGCGTCCGTCGCGGGTGAGGCCGCGCCGCCGTGGCCGGGGTGAGCCGCTACTCCGGTGCGACGGTCGCGAATACGCCGCGCACAGCCGTTCCGTCCGGCCAGGTCCACCCGGCGACGAGGGCCACGGGCGAGCTCTGCGCGGCCTCCGCGGCCCGCAGGACACGGTTGACCCGAACGCCGAGGCCGTCAGCAGGACCGTTTCCGTTTCCGGTTCCGGGCCTGGATCCGGTTCCGTGCACGGTGACGGTCGGGTCGGGGGTGTCGCTCTCGCTCTGGTGCTGCGGCACCGCCTCCCCGCGCAGAAGCGCGCGCAACTGCTCCGTCACCACCGGGTCGTGGACGCCGTCGTAGATCCACCGGGTGCCGAGCACCCCGTGCTCGGAGGTGCCGATCAACGCCTCGCCCGGGACGCCCTCCAGGGCCGCGTCCCGGTAGCCCAGCGGCACCAGATACGCCACCGGCTCCTGCAGGGCGGTGTCCACCACGACCATGAACTCGATCCCGACCTCGCCCTGCGGATCGTCCAGCCGGAACCCGCCGGCCCTCACCAGCTCCGGCGTGTCGGCGTCGCCCACGTACCAGCTCTGCCTCGGCAGCCAGCCGGTGAGCAGCTCCAGCTTGGTCGGCGTCATCGTGGTGCGGTGGATGGCGGCCATGAGTTCCCTCGCGTGTAGGTCCGGGCCCGTGTCCCACGGGATGTGATCGAACCTATCGGACGGGGTGGTTGCCTCCCACGCGGCAGCGGTGGCGGTGGAGCGGGAAGGCGGTGGAGTGGGAAGTCGGCGGGTCCGACTTCCCACTCCAGATCACAGACGCCGGGACTGTCACGGCGCGCGCCTAGGGTGCCGACATGACCACACCTACCGTCGAACAGTCCTGGGCCCGCATCGAGACCTGGCTCGCACGGCACGCTGCTGAAAGCCATGGGCTGCTCCGGCGGCCGGCCCGCCCGGAGGACATCGCGGCGGCCGAACTCCGTCTCGGGGTGGGGTTCCCGCCGGACCTGAAGGACTCGCTGCTGCGCCACGACGGCGTACAGCTCCAGGACGGAACACCGACGTTGGGCTACTACGGCCCGCTGTCGGGCGTCGAGGACATCGTCCGGAGCACCGAGTTCCTGCGGGACGTCGGCGCGGACATCGCCGAGGCCGAGGCCGAGGCCGATCTCGACGAGGAGCAGCGCGACCAGTACGCGTACTGGCCGCACGAACGGCTGCTGATCACCCTGGGCATCGGATGGCAGTCCTCCGACGGCCTCTTCCTGGTCACCCGCCCCGGCCGGCACCACGGGCGGGTCGGCCGGTACTTCGACGAGGACAGCCCTTCCCTCACCCCTTGGCCGGGACTGCGGCACGTCCTCGCCGACTTCGCCACGGCCCTGGAGAACGGCACGCCCTTCAACGGGCGGACGCCCCTCGCCCATGAGGGCCGGCTGATCTGGGACAGCGGCGGGACGGTCGTCCCCGACCCGCTCTCCGCCATCGGCCTCGCCGCCCGGGCCGCCGAGCCGGTCCCGCCCGCGGCCGAGCCGGTCCCGCCCGCCCCGCCGACCGCTGGGTCGTACGCCGTCCTCACCTTCGGGTCGGCCGGCTCGCCCGCGCCACCCGTGCAGCCGGACGTCGTGTTCGTGGCCGGTGTCGCGCCCCGGGACCTGCTGGACAGGCTGGGCGCCGTGCCGGCGACCGCCGGGCCGCGCAGCAGCGAGCAGGTACGGCTGTCCGCCGCCGCACTCTGGGCGGCGTACCGCCCGATGGCCCGGGCCGGGCGGTGCGGTGACGGGTGGTCCTACGCCGTCCAGGAGGGCGGTGACCCCCAGTTCGGCCGTCCGGAGGTGCTGCGCCGGCTCTCCCGCGGGACCAGGGTGGTGAGACTGGCGAAGCGGGGGCCCGAGGTGCACGTCACCGTCGTCGAGGACGGTACGGAGCGGCCGGAGGAGGCCCGCCGGGTCGATTCGCCGCGCGAGGACCACGTGACCGGGCCCGACGGGAAGCGGTGGCAGCTGGGCGGCGTCGATCCGTGGCCCGGCTCGACCGCGGCGTACGCCCGGCTGCTGGCCGCCCTGGCGGCGGAACACGGCATCACGTGGGATCCGGAGGCCGACGGCGACGAGCCGCTGGCGAGCGCGCTGCTGCTGCCGGTCCTCGACGACGTGCCGCCGACGCGGGCCCCGCTCTCCTGGGTGCGCGGCTTCGACCTCGGCGGGCTCGTCGACCGGACGCCTCCGCAGCGGTTGCGCTCCGCGATGGCGGCGCAGCTCGCCCGGTTGGCGTCCGAGTCCGGCATCGACGCCTACCCGGAGATCGCGCGGGCGCTGGAGCGGATCCGCCGGGACGAGCCGGTGGACCTCACGGCCGACGGGGCCCTCGACCTGCGGATGAGGACGCTCTCGGCGGAGGTCCGGGCGGCACGGGGACTGCTGGAGGCGGCCCGGTACGCACCGGACCCGGCACCCGTGACGGCGGCCGACCTCGGGGCGTGGGTCGTGCGGGACTCTGCGGCCGGGGCACTGCGGGAGTTCCTGCTGCTGCCCCTGCCGGACGCCGCGGCCACGATCCTGGACCGGCGCCTGTCCGTACGCTGGCGCGACGATCTGGCTGCGGACCTGGCCGGTGAGGAGTCTTGCGGTCGATCAGCGCCCACGGGCTGAACCGGCTGTGGCACCGGTTCCCTCGGTTCGTCCCTCGCCCCGGACCGAGGGGCCGGAGCCCTTGGTTTCGGGGCAAACAAACCGCTTGCCGAGCCTGTGAGGGTATGTCACTGTTCGGCCTGGATAGACCGGTTGGTCGGTGCCGACGGGTCGATCGTCCCCTGAGGAATTCGCTGAAGGGGTGCAAGAACCACGGAAATCGGTGTCATGGGGAATCAGTACGAGGACGAGTGTCGCCGGGCGTTGGCCGGAGAGCAGGCGAAGAGCCTTGCCGAGACGGACAACTGGGCGCACGTGGACCGGGACCAGGTCCACCGGGACTGGGACGTGCTGTACAAGGAGATCGCGGCCGACCTGGAGGGCTCCCGGCCCGGGGATCCGCAGATCCAGGCGCTCGTCGGCAGGCACTTCGACATCATCTGCCGGTTCTACGTCCCCACCAGGGAGGCCTATGTCGGCACGGCGCTCTTCTACGCGGAGAACGACGACATGATGACCTTTCACAACGCCTACCACCCCAGGATGGTGGAGTTCCTGGGTGAGGCGATAGGTGTCTTCGCCGAACGCGGAGTCGGGTTCGCCACGTAGGGCGCGACTCGGGAAATGACGTGTCAGGGGATCGACACGGTATTCCAGACGGCCAGAGGATCGTACGGCCCTCCGCTGTGGCAACTACCCATGATCACGTGGCCGAAGTGGGGGCCGAAGCCCGGTTCGGCCTGCAGACATACCTTGAAGTCGCCGCTGAACGTTGTCCTGCTCTGGAACACCCAGCCGTTCCCCACCGACACCGCTTCGAAGACGGTTTCCGCAGCGCGGCATGGGGCTATGACGGCTTTGGGAGGCACGACGCTCGCGTAGGTGATGCACTGCCCGGTCAGCTTGTTCTCCAGCCTGATGTCGCCGATGTGACCCGACACAAGCCGGACCTTCCAGCGCTGCTGATCGGTGATGGAGGCCCCGGCCAGACGGATGGTTCCGTCAACCTGGGCGCTCTCCGACAGTACGTCCATGGCGCGAAAAGCGCCTATCTGGTCCTGCACGGTAGTCCGCAGCTGGAACCAGCCGGCCGGTGGGTAGGCATTGGCGGGCGTTGTCGCGAGCGGGGTCAACCCGCATGCCAGGACCATGACGCCGGCCAACTTCAGGAGCGTGCCTCTGCTCGGTATGCGCCTGCTCATAGCCGTCCCCTCCCTTGAGGACGTGGAAATCTCAACGGGCGTTTCCGGCCCGGTGGACCTTGAGGCGACGTCGGAGGCCAGTGGATCGATCACCGGGCGACTCGGGCGCGCGCCTCCGTGGCAGTCCTTGGAACCTGCCGTCCCAATCACCGTAACGCCGATGCGGCGGTGCAGCGCGGGATGTCCCTGGTGCGCCACGGTGGCCCGTTGCGAAGAGCAACGGGCCACCGGAACGATTCGCTACGCGTTGGCGGTGTGGTGGTCGAACTCGCCTGCCTTGGCGCCGCGGAGGAAGGCGGCGAACCTGATGGGGGTGGTGCGGACGATGATGTCGTCGTCATCGGATTCGCGGAGTTCGACCAGGCTGTTGGCGGTGCGCACCTCGATGCAGTCCCCGCCTGAACCGCTGAAGGAAGACTTCTGCCAGATGGTGTCGGACATTCTGGGCTCCTCGTTCTCGCTCGGCTTTGACCTGGTGTCAGGGGTGCGTGGGCGTGGAGTGGGAAGTCGGCGGGTTCGACTTTTCATTCCGGGAGGGGTCGGAAGTTCCGTTGGCGTGGCCCCTCGCTCGGGTCGAGCGAGGGGCCGGTGGCGGTGTCAGGTGGTGGGGTTGGTGTGGTGGTCGAACTCGCCGGCCTTGATGCCCTGGACGAAGGCGGCGAACGTGGCGGGGGTGGTGCGGACGATGATGTCGCCGTCATCGGATTCGCGGAGTTCGACCAGGGCGTTGGCAGTGCGGACCTCGACACATGCGTTGCTTGATCCGGAGTAGCTGGACTTCTGCCATATGGGGCTACTCATACTTGCTCTCGATCTCCTTCTTGATGGATCGGATGAAGTCTCGCGACCCCTCTTCCGTGAGGGCCACAGCTGCCATTCGGGTGAGGATTTCGCGGTAACTCGCCAGGTCCGAGGGAGTATCGAAAAGTGGGCAGCCAAAGCTGATGTCGATCTGCACGGTGTCCAGTTCGGGGACTGGGCCCTCGGTGTAGACGAAGTTCTCGCTGGGGCCGGGCAGGGATTCGATGTCGAAGGGCACCACTCGAACGGAGATTCCGGCACTCTCGGAGTCCTTGATGAGAGCACTGAGTTGCTCGGAAAGTACCTCCGGCCCACTGAACTGCATGCGCAGCGCGGCTTCGTGGATGAACGCCGTGTAGGGCGTCGTGCCGGACCGGACGATCTGTTGCCTCTGGAAGCGGAAAGCCATCCTGAGATCGACCTCGGCGCGCGGCAACGGTGGGATCGCACGAGCGAACACCGAAGTTGCGTAAGCCGGGGTCTGGAGCAGTCCAGGGATGAAAGTGATCGAGTATGTGGAGATCCTCCGTGCATGACCCTCGATCGCGGCGACATCGAGCAGGTCGGTGGTCAGGCCATGGCTGTAGTTCTCCCACCAGCCTGTTTCTCGTTCCTCGATGATGTTGGCGAGTGCGTCGATCAGGGGTTCGTTTCCGCATCACCCTCCTCAACCTCCTCCACCTGCTCCGCGACACCGAGAGGGACCAGCCGTGGGAGTCCTGATCCCGATGGTCACCGCCCAGGCGGTCCACACCGAGCGCACCACCGCGCACTACCTCGCCGTCGAGCACGTCCCCGACGCCGCCCTCCAGCTCCGCATCGGCGTCGACCTCGACGTCCACGTGGGCCCCGGTGAGCAGCTCGCCTTCCCGCTCACCCGCGACCAGGCCCACGACCTCCTCGACGCCCTCGCCGCCCACCTCGGCCAGCGCGTCATCGGGATCCGCCGATGAGAACCGGCACCGCCAGCTTCCTCGTCGGCGCCGCCCTCCTCACCCTCCTCGCGCTGGCGCTCGCCACTGTCGCGCTCGGCGTGATCGCCACGCTCAAGATGCCGCACCCGCCGCACGAGGCGGCCCCGCCGCCCATCACCCGCCACGGCCGCTGGGAACTGCGCCGACTCCCCGACGGCACCACCGAGTACGCCTGGATCGCCCGCCAGGCCGGCCACTACGGCCCCGAAACCCACCACCGCAACGCCACCAACCCCACCCCCAAGGGCCGCCACCGCATACCCACCTGAGCGCGACCCACGAAGGCCCTCGCCCGCCCGGGCGAGGGCCTCGTCGCCTCCCGGCGGGCGGTTCACCCGGACGGCCCACGTCGCACGTTCCCGCCCCAGGTCCGGCGGCTACGCTCGCAGCCAGCACCGGACCCGATGAGATCCGAGGGGGCATGACGGCCCAGACCAGCCGCGAACGCGCCGTCAGAACGCTGACGTTCTGGCTGCGCCCGGCCTTCGCCCTGCGGTGCTTCAGCCGTTTCCAGAAGCTCGTCGGCTTTGATCGCTCGATGGCCCTGGCCGCCGGCGCGCTGGCGGCAACCGTTCCGCTCTCGATCCTCACCGGCGGCATCCTGACGCACACCGGGCACGCGGACACGGCGGAGCGGATCATCGGCCGCTACCAGCTCACCGGGGAAGGCGCCGATGCCATCCGGCAGGTGCTCGCGCTGTCGTCCGGCACGTCCACGACCGTCGGCGTCTTCGGGGCGGTGTTCCTCGTGATCTCGGTCCTGAGTTTCGCGCGGGCCGTCCAGCGCCTGTACGAGCAGACCTGGGAGCTCAGCCCGCTCAGTGTGCGCAACACGCTGAACGACCTGTTGTGGGTGGCCGGTCTCGCCGGCTACCTGACGGTCACCGGCCTGGTCTACGGCTTCCTCGGCCGCGGGCGCCTGCAACTGGGGGCGGTCGCGGCCGAGGCGCCGGTGACCGCGGCCTTCCTCGTCTGGGGCGGCCGGATCCTCACCGCGCGGCGGGTCACCTGGCGGGACCTGCTCCCGTTCGGCGTCGTCGGGAGCGTCCTGGCGGCGGTGTACTCGGTGGGGGCGACGGTCTACCTCCCCCATCTGTTCAGTTCCTCGGCCGCCCGGTACGGCGCCGTGGGCGCCGTCTTCGCGACGCTCTCGGCGCTCTTCGGCGTCATGCTCGTCACCGTCGGGTCGGCCGCACTCGGGCGGGAGGTGCGCGACGAGCTCGTCGGTATCGCCAGGGGCGAGCGTCCGCCCGACGACGAGATCCGCCGAGAGTGGGACATCGTGATCGAGCAGGCGCGATCGCGGTGGCACACCACTCGGCAGCTGATCGCGCGCTACCGCCGACCCAAGGAACCGGACGAATCCTGAGCCGGACGCGACCGTGCATCCACACGGCCGGGGTCCGTCACTCCCAGCGGAAGAAGCGGGCCGCCGCGGCCAGTCCGAGGACCGACCAGCCGGCCAGGATGCCGAGGTCGGCCCACGGGACGCCCGCGCCGGTCTGGAGGACGGAGCGCAGGCCGTCCGACAGCGCGGCGATCGGGGTCAGCTCCAGCACCGACTGGACCGCCGAGGGGAACTTCGACAGCGGCACGATCACGCCGCCGGCCAGCAGCAGCAGGATGAAGACCAGGTTGGCGGCGGCCAGCGTCGCCTCCGCCTTCAGCGTGCCGGCCATCAGCAGGCCCAGGCCGGAGAACGCGGCCGTGCCGAAGACCAGCAGGGCGAGGACGCTGAACGGGTCGCCCTGCGGGGACCAGCCGAGCGCCAGCGCGATCACGCTCAGCAGCGCCACCTGCAGCGCCTCGGTCACCAGCACGCACCCGGTCTTGGCGGTGAGCAGCGCCCAGCGCGGCAGCGGGCTGGCGCCCAGCCGCTTGAGCACGCCGTACCGCCGCTCGAAGCCGGTGGCGATGGCCTGGCCGGTGAAGGCGGTGGACATCACGGCCAGCGCGAGCAGGCCGGGCGCCAGGAAGTCGACGCGCTTGCCGGGGCCCTCCACGGCGACGATGTCGACGGCGGAGAAGAGGACGAGCAGCACCGTCGGGATGACGACGGTCAGCAGCAGCTGCTCGCCGTTGCGCAGCAGCATCTTCGTCTCGAAGGCGGTCTGCGCGAGCAGCATCCGGCCGACGGGGGCGGCGCCGGGCTTCGGGGAGTAGTCCACAGAGGTCACGAGCGGAGGTCCCGTCCGGTCAGGTCGAGGAAGACGTCCTCGAGGCTGCGGCGCTGTACGGCGAGCCGCTCGGGGAGGATGCCGGAGGCCGCGCACCAGCCGGTGACGGTGGCCAGCAGCTGCGGGTCGACGGGTGCCCCGATGAGGTAGCCGCCGGGGGTGGGCTCGCTGGCGGTGGTGCCCTCGGGCAGCTCCTTGAGCAGCGGGCCGAGGTCCAGCCCGGGCGGCCCGTCGAAGCGCAGCGAGGATTCGGCGCCGCCGCGGCAGAGCTCCTCGGGGGTGCCCTCGGTGATCACCCTGCCGCGGTCGACGATGGCGACCCGGTCGGCGAGCTGTTCGGCCTCGTCCATGTGGTGGGTGGTGACGACCACGGTGACGCCGTCCCGGCGCAGGTCGCGGACCAGCTCCCAGGTGGCGTGGCGGGCCTGCGGGTCGAGGCCGGCGGTGGGCTCGTCCAGGAAGACCAGCTCCGGGCGGCCGACCACGGCCATGGCGAGGGCGAGCCGCTGCTGCTGGCCGCCGGACAGCCGCCGGTAGGTGGTGCGGCCGCAGGAGCCGAGGCCGAGCCGCTCGACCAGGGCGTCCACGTCCAGCGGGTGGGCGTGCAGCTTCGCGGTGTGCCGCAGCATCTCGACGGCGCGCGCGCCCGCGTACACGCCGCCGGACTGCAGCATCACGCCGATCCGGGGGCGCAGCTCGGCGCTCCGGGTGACCGGGTCGAGGCCCAGGACGCGGACGGTGCCGGCGTCGGGGCGGCGGTAGCCCTCGCAGATCTCGATGGTGGTGGTCTTGCCGGCGCCGTTGGGGCCGAGGACGGCGGTGACGGCGCCGCGCGCGAGGGTGAGGTCGAGACCGTCCACCGCGGTCACTCGGTGCTTCGACCCAGTGCCGTAGCGCTTGACCAGCCCGGTGATCTGGACCGCGGGTTCGGAGTGCATACCGGCGAGTCTAAGAGGAGCGAACAGGGCGGCCGGACGGGAGGCCGGGCCGGGACGGGAGGGCGCGCCGGCGGGGGTTTGCGGAGGGCCTGATTCCGAATGGGTGGGTCTCCCGGGGGCGGGGGCGGAACGGCCGCGGTGACCGGTGGAAAACGGCCTCCGTTGATCGTTTTCGCAGGTCAGGTAAGCCTTACCTGCGTGACAGATGCCACGGATGAGGCGTGGATCACGGCTTGTCCTCCCGGAAGTAATTACGCAACACTGGTGTTGTGAAAAACATGCGCGAGCACTCCACGCACCCGGAGGCCGAGTCGGCCCCCGGTTGCGCCGTGCCCGCGACGGCGGCCGAGGTGCTGCTGGACGGCCACCGCGCCACCCGGGACCGGGTCGCCCGATCGATCCTGGACCACGGCCCGTCCTCCGCCACCGACCTGGCGAACCGCCTCGGTCTGACCAGCGCGGCGGTCCGCCGCCACCTGGACGGACTGGCCGCCGCCGGCCTGGTCGACGCCCGCGAGCAGCGGGTGTACGGCAGTCGGGGCCGGGGCCGCCCGGCCAAGGTCTTCGCCCTCACCGACGCGGGTCGGGACGCCTTCTACCAGGCGTACGACCAGCTCGCCGCCGACGCCCTGCGCTGGATCTCCGACGCGGTCGGCGGCGGCAAGGCCGGCGAGGAGGCGGTCGCCGCCTTCGCGCGGGCCCGCTTCGGCAAGCAGGGCGAGCGGTACCTCGACGCGCTGGACCGGGTCGGGGCCGCGGAACGCACCGAGGCACTCGCCCAGGCGCTGAGCGCCGACGGGTACGCTGCCACGGTGCGGAGAGTCCCGTCGGCCGCGGCGAAAGCCCCGGCGGGCGCCCAGCTCTGCCAGCACCACTGCCCGGTCGCGCACATCGCCGAGCAGTTCCCGCAGCTCTGCGAGGCGGAGACCGAGGTCTTCTCCCAGCTGCTGGGCACCCATGTGCAACGGCTGGCCACCATCGCCCACGGCGACGGGGTCTGCACCACCTATGTGCCGGCACCCGGTGCCGCATCGTCGCCCACCCTGCGTTCCGCGGGCGGTTCCGATGCAGTGCCGACTGCCGGTACGTCCACCGAAGATTCAGCGTCCGCGCGTTAGGAAGCTCGCATGACTGACACCGTTTCGCACCCGGAGCTCGAAGGCCTGGGCACCTACGAGTACGGCTGGGCGGACCCGGACACCGCCGGTGCCACCGCCAAGCGAGGGCTCAGCGAGGACGTCGTCCGCGACATCTCGGCGAAGAAGAGCGAGTCCGAGTGGATGCTGAACCTGCGTCTCAAGGGCCTGAAGCTGTTCGGCAAGAAGCCCATGCCGACCTGGGGCTCGGACCTCACCGGCATCGACTTCGACAACATCAAGTACTTCGTGCGCTCGACCGAGAAGCAGGCCGAGTCCTGGGAGGACCTGCCCGCGGACATCAAGGCGACGTACGACCGCCTGGGCATCCCGGAGGCGGAGAAGCAGCGGCTGGTCGCCGGTGTGGCCGCGCAGTACGAGTCCGAGGTGGTCTACCACCAGATCCGTGAGGACCTGGAGGAGCAGGGCGTCCTCTTCCTGGACACCGACACCGCTCTCAAGGAGCACCCGGAGATCTTCAAGGAGTACTTCGGCACGGTCATCCCGGCCGGCGACAACAAGTTCGCCGCGCTGAACACGGCCGTCTGGTCCGGCGGCTCCTTCATCTACGTGCCGAAGGGTGTCCACGTCGACATCCCGCTCCAGGCCTACTTCCGGATCAACACCGAGAACATGGGCCAGTTCGAGCGGACGCTGATCATCGTCGACGAGGACGCCTACGTCCACTACGTCGAGGGCTGCACCGCGCCGATCTACTCCTCGGACTCGCTGCACTCCGCGGTCGTGGAGATCATCGTCAAGAAGGGCGGCCGCTGCCGCTACACGACCATCCAGAACTGGTCGAACAACGTCTACAACCTGGTCACCAAGCGCGCCGTGGCGTACGAGGGCGCGACCATGGAGTGGGTCGACGGCAACATCGGCTCCAAGGTCACCATGAAGTACCCGGCCGTCTACCTGATGGGCGAGCACGCCAAGGGCGAGACCCTGTCGATCGCCTTCGCGGGCGAGGGCCAGCACCAGGACGCCGGCGCCAAGATGGTCCACATGGCGCCGAACACCTCCTCCAACATCGTCTCCAAGTCGGTGGCGCGAGGCGGCGGCCGCACCTCCTACCGCGGTCTGATCGAGATCGGCGAGGGCTCCAAGGGCGCCAAGTCCAACGTGCTCTGCGACGCGCTGCTGGTCGACACCATCTCCCGCTCGGACACCTACCCGTACGTGGACGTCCGCGAGGACGACGTGTCCATGGGCCACGAGGCGACGGTCTCCAAGGTCAGCGAGGACCAGCTCTTCTACCTGATGAGCCGGGGCATGACCGAGTTCGAGGCGATGGCGATGATCGTCCGCGGCTTCGTCGAGCCGATCGCGCGCGAGCTGCCGATGGAGTACGCGCTGGAGCTGAACCGGCTGATCGAACTGCAGATGGAAGGCTCTGTCGGCTGACCCGCAGCCGCACACAGTCCAGTCCGCATTCCTAGGAAGAGAGCACCACGACAGCCATGGCTGACGTCAACACCCCCACCGGCTCCACCACCGCCGGTTCGATCGAGGTCGGTACCGCCGGCGCCGGCGCGCAGCTCGCCGGCCCCGGCACCGGCCGCGCCACCGTCCAGCAGCCGATCGACGCCCGGGTCGCGGTCAAGCCCTCCTTCGAGGTCGGCGACTTCCCGGTGCCGACCGGGCGCGAGGAGGACTGGCGGTTCACCCCGCTGCACCGTCTCGGCGGCCTGCACGACGGCACCGCCGCCGAGGCCGAGAAGGGCGAGGACAAGGTCGAGCTGAGCCTGCCGGACGGCGTCACCGCCGAGACCGTCGGCCGCGACGACGCCCGTCTGGGCAAGGCCGGCAAGCCGGTGGACCGGGTCGCCGCCCAGGCCTTCAGTGCCTTCGAGCAGGCGCTCGTGGTCACCGTCCCCAAGGAGACGGTGCTCACCGAGCCGGTCAGGATCGACGTGCACGGCGAGGGCGGCACCCGCTTCGCCCACGTGGTGGTCGACGTCAAGCCGTTCGCCGAGGCCGTCGTGGTGATCAACCACACCGGTGGCGGCACCCGTGCCGCCAACGTCGAGCTGCTGGTCGGCGACGGCGCCAAGCTGACCTTCGTCTCCGTCCAGGACTGGGACCGGGACGCGGTGCACGTGGCCCAGCAGACCGCCCTGGTCGGCCGGGACGCCTCGCTGAAGTCCGTGGTCGTCACCTTCGGCGGCGACGTGGTCCGCATCCACCCGCGGATCTCCTACGCCGGGCCGGGCGGCGAGGCCGAGCTGTTCGGGCTCTACTTCGCCGACGCGGGCCAGCACCTGGAGCACCGTCTGGTCATCGACCACGACACCCCGCACTGCCGCTCCAACGTGGTCTACAAGGGCGCCCTGCAGGGCAAGGACGCGCACGCCGTCTGGGTCGGCGACGTGCTGATCCGCGCCGCCGCCGAGGGCACCGACACCTACGAGCTCAACCGCAACCTGGTGCTCACCGACGGTGCCCGGGTGGACTCCATCCCCAACCTGGAGATCGAGACCGGCGAGATCGTCGGCGCCGGCCACGCCTCGGCGACCGGCCGCTTCGACGACGAGCAGCTCTTCTACCTGCAGGCCCGCGGCATCCCGGCCGACGAGGCCCGCCGCCTGGTGGTGCGCGGCTTCTTCGCCGAACTGGTCCAGCAGATCGGCGTCGCCGAGATCCAGGACCACCTGATGGAGAAGATCGAGGCCGAGCTGGAAGCGGCGGTCTGATGAGTTTTCTCCGTGCCTGCGCGCTGAGCGAGCTGGCCGAGGACGTGCCCCGGCGCGTCGACCTCAACGGCGTGCCGGTCTCCGTCGTGCGCACCGACGAGGGGGTGTTCGCGATCAACGACACCTGCTCGCACGCGAACGTCTCCCTCTCCGAGGGCGAGGTCGAGGACTGCATGATCGAGTGCTGGCTGCACGGCTCCAGCTTCGACCTGCGCACCGGCAAGCCCTCCGGCCTGCCCGCCACCAAGCCGGTCGCTGTCTACCCCGTAAAGATCGAAGGGGACGATGTGCTCGTCTCCGTCAACCAGGAGTCCTGAGTACACATGGCAACCCTTGAAATCCGCGACCTGCACGTCTCCGTCGAGGCGGAGAACGGCCCCCGGGAGATCCTGAAGGGCGTCGACCTGACCGTGAAGCAGGGCGAGACCCACGCGATCATGGGTCCGAACGGCTCCGGCAAGTCCACCCTGGCCTACTCGCTGGCCGGCCACCCCAAGTACACCGTCACCGGCGGCTCGGTGCTGCTGGACGGCGAGGACGTCCTGGAGATGTCCGTCGACGAGCGCGCCCGGGCCGGCGTCTTCCTGGCCATGCAGTACCCGGTCGAGGTCCCCGGTGTCTCGGTCTCCAACTTCCTGCGCACCGCCGCCACCGCCGTCCGCGGCGACGCCCCCAAGCTGCGGCTGTGGGTCAAGGAGGTCAAGGAGGCGATGGCCGCGCTGCAGATGGACCCGGCGTTCGCCGAGCGCAACGTCAACGAGGGCTTCTCCGGCGGCGAGAAGAAGCGCCACGAGATCCTCCAGCTGGAGCTGCTCAAGCCGAAGATCGCGATCCTCGACGAGACCGACTCCGGCCTCGACGTCGACGCGCTGCGGGTCGTCTCCGAGGGCATCAACCGGGTCCGCTCGACCGGCGAGGTCGGCACCCTGCTGGTGACCCACTACACGCGCATCCTGCGGTACATCAAGCCCGACTACGTCCACGTCTTCGCGGGCGGCCGCATCGTCGAGTCCGGCGGTGCCGAGCTGGCCGACAAGCTGGAGAACGAGGGCTACGAGTCCTACGTGAAGGGCGGCGCTTCCGAGTGACCCATACTCACGAGTCGGCGGTTCTGTCGGGCCTGCTCGACACCGATGCGATCCGCAAGGACTTCCCGGTCCTCCAGCGGCTGCTGCACGACGACAAGCCGCTGGTCTACCTGGACAACGCGGCGACCTCGCAGAAGCCGCGCCAGGTGCTGGAGGCCCTCAACGCCTACTACGAGCGGCACAACGCCAACGTCCACCGCGGCGTGCACGTGCTCGCCGAGGAGGCCACGGCGCTGTACGAGGGCGCCCGCGACAAGGTCGCGGCGTTCATCAACGCGCCGAGCCGCAACGAGGTGGTCTTCACCAAGAACGCCTCGGAGTCGCTCAACCTGGTCGCGAACATGCTGACCTGGGCGGACGAGCCCTACCGGGTCGACGCCGAGTCCGAGATCGTCATCACCGAGATGGAGCACCACTCCAACATCGTCCCGTGGCAGCTGCTCTCGCAGCGCACCGGCGCGAAGCTGAAGTGGTTCGGGCTGACCGACGAGGGCCGGCTCGACCTGTCGAACATCGACGAGCTGATCACCGAGAAGACCAAGGTGGTCTCGTTCACCCTGGTCTCCAACCTGCTCGGCACGGTCAACCCGGTCGAGGCCATCGTCCGCAAGGCCCAGTCCGTCGGCGCGCTGGTCGTCATCGACGCCTCGCAGGCCGCGCCGCACATGGTGCTGGACGTGCAGGCGCTGGAGGCGGACTTCGTCGCCTTCACCGGCCACAAGATGCTGGCCCCGACCGGCATCGGCGTGCTCTGGGGCCGCCAGGAGCTGCTGGAGGACCTCCCACCGTTCCTCGGCGGCGGCGAGATGATCGAGACCGTCACGATGGGCTCGTCCACCTACGCCCCGGCGCCGCACAAGTTCGAGGCCGGCACCCCGCCGATCGCCCAGGCGGTCGGTCTCGGCGCGGCCATCGACTACCTGTCGGGCATCGGCATGGAGCGGATCGCCGCGCACGAGCACGCGATCACCGAGTACGCGGTCGAGCGGCTGCTGGAGGTCCCGGACCTGCGGATCATCGGCCCCCGCACGGCCGTGGACCGCGGTGCCGCGATCTCGTTCACGCTGGGTGACATCCACCCGCACGACGTGGGCCAGGTGCTGGACGAGCAGGGCATCGCCGTGCGCGTCGGACACCACTGCGCGCGGCCGGTCTGCCTGCGGTACGGAATTCCGGCGACCACGCGGGCGTCGTTCTACCTCTACTCGACGCCCGGTGAGGTCGACGCCCTGATCGAGGGCCTCCACCACGTCCGGAACTTCTTCGGCTGACGGGACGGCCCACGACATGAAGCTCGACTCGATGTACCAGGACATCATCCTGGACCACTACCGCAACCCCCACGGCAAGGGACTGCGGCCCGGTGACGCCGAGGTGCACCACGTCAACCCGACGTGTGGCGACGAGATCACCCTGCGGGTGCGGCTCGACGGCGCCACGGTCGCGGACGTCTCGTACGAGTCCCAGGGCTGTTCGATCAGCCAGGCCAGCGCCTCGGTGCTGAACGACCTGGTGGTCGGCAAGAGCGTCGGCGAGGCACAGCTCGTCCAGGAGGCCTTCCTGGAGCTGATGCAGAGCAAGGGCCAGGGCGAGGGCGACGAGGAGGTGCTGGAGGACGCGGTCGCGTTCGCCGGCGTCTCCAAGTACCCGGCCCGGGTCAAGTGCGCGCTGCTGAGCTGGATGGCCTGGAAGGACGCCACCGCCAAGGCGCTCGCCGAGCACCCCGCCGTCAACGACTGAAGCAGAAGAGGAGGACAGACACATGAGTGACACCGAGACGCCCGCCCCTTCCGCTGAGGGCGGTCCGACCGTCATCGTCGGCACCACCGCCGGCACCGTCTCCGTCGAGGACCTGACCGAGGCCCTGATGGACGTCGTCGACCCCGAGCTGGGCATCGACGTCGTCAACCTGGGCCTGATCTACGGCATCCATATCGACGAGTCCGACGTGGCCACCATCGACATGACGCTCACCTCGGCGGCCTGCCCGCTGACCGACGTCATCGAGGACCAGGCCAAGACGGCGACCGACGGCCTCGTCCAGGACCTGCGCATCAACTGGGTCTGGATGCCGCCGTGGGGCCCGGACAAGATCACCGACGACGGCCGCGACCAGCTCCGCGCACTCGGCTTCAACGTCTGAGACCGGTCGACCGTCAACCCGCTGCCGCGCGAGTCTCCCCTTCGGGGGAAGTATTCGCGCGGCAGTGGTATATCTGCCAGCGGGCTGAGCCCGCGAATGCCGCTGCCCGGTACGGAGGTCCGTACCGGGCAGCGGTGTTTCTGCTGGTCAGGCGTGCTTGGGGCGGCGGGCGACGGCGACGGCCAGGGCCACGCAGGCGAGGGCGGCCAGGGTGGCGAACCCGCTGGTGGCCGGCAGCAGGCCGTAGTGCTGGACGAGGGCGCCGACGCCGACGATCGGCAGTGAGGAGCCGAGGTAGACGATGACCCACAGGGAGCTCAGCTCGGAGCCCCGGCGCTCGGGGTTCATCGCGGCGACGGCGGAGGTGAACAGCGACCGGAAGGCGACGCCCTGGCAGGCGCCGCCGAGGACGCTGCCGATGAACAGCAGGGCGGGGGTACCGGTGTACTGGGCGGTGACGACCAGGGCGAGGCCGGAGGCGAGGCCGGCCATGCCGAGCGCGATGACCAGGCGGTCGGCGGTCGGCGGGACGAGCAGCTGGGCGGCCGCGGAGGAGCCGAGCAGCAGGGCCGCCACCACCGCGCCGGTCAGCCGGGAGTCACTGTGCAGCACCTTGGCCGAGAAGGCCGGGGCCAGGCTGAGGTAGACCCCGAAGACGGCGTAGGAGACGAAGCCGGCCCCGGAGGCGAGCAGGAACTCGCGGCGGCCGGTGGTCGGCAGGGCGAGGCGCTGCGGGCGCAGGTGGGCCGGGGTGGTGATGCGCGGCGGGGCGGCCGGCGGGCGGTTGCGGCCGGGCATCCGGGGGTGGACCAGGGCCAGCGGCACACAGAGCGCCAGCAGGGCGACGGCGTGCAGCAGGAACGGCGTCACCAGCGGGTCCGAGCCGCCGGCCAGCAGGGCGCCGACCACCGGTCCGAGGGCGACGCCGCCCGCCGAACAGGCCAGGGTGAGCTTGGCGGCCAGGGTCGGGTGGTCCGGCAGCAGGTCGCCCAGCGCGGCCCCGGCGGCGCCGGTGGACAGGCCGACCGCGATGCCCTGGACGGCCCGGCCGAGCGCCAGCTGCCAGAAGCTGCCGGCGGTGGCGAAGACCACGTCCCCGGCGGCGGCCAGCGCCACGGCCGGCAGGATCAGGGCGCGCCGGCCGAGGTGGTCCGACCAGTGGCCGACCGCGGCGAGCACCGGGACCAGCGCGAACACGTAGATCGTGAACAGGACCGTGGTGTCGAACGGGCCGAGGGCCAGCCGCTGCTGGATCAGCGGGTAGATCGGGGTGGCCAGGTTGGCGCCGACCAGCATGAACAGCAGGGCGGCGGCCACCAGGCCGACGCGGATGCCGCGCAGCGCGTTCCAGCGGCTGATCGCGGAGAGCTGGAGCTGGGCGCGGGGCGCGAGCTCCAGGGGAAGCAGGGCCTCCGACAGTCGGCGTCCGTCGAACTGCGCGGTGCGCAGGCCGGAGCCGGCAGGGGAGAGGTCCGCCATGGCAGGGGTCTCCTGTGGCCGGGCACCACCGGGGTCGGCGGGGTGTGCCGATGCGCCCGTCCTGCGGCGCTGTGGTGGTGGCCTCGGTGCGGGACTCCCTGGTGGAGCAGGTGAGCGTGGGGCCCCTCCTGCCCGGTGCCGGGAGAGGAGGGAAAAGGGGGGGCGTCTTTGCCCGGTGGCCCGCGCGGGGTGTGCACGGCACCGTTTCGAAGGATAAGGGGTGGGCGCACGGTTGCGGCGCGCGCCCCTGGAGGCCGGGCATCGGGGGTGCCCGGCCTATACGCTGAGGTAGTAGACCGGTTACGCGGAGCCGATGCTCCGGGACCGGTCGGCTGACCGCTCGCTGTAGGGAGAACGCGCAACGATGGCCGGACGACGTCGAAAGAACGCTGGGGCCGACTCGGCGGGCGGACCCGCCGAGGGGGCGGTCGAGGCGGTGCTCCCGGCCGACCTGGAGCTGCAGGACCTGTACGGGGCGTTCGCCGCGCACGGGCTGGACGACGAGGACCTCGACGACTCGGCCGTGCTGGTGCCCCCGGTGCGGCTGCCGTCCGAGGACGAGCTGGCCGCCCAGGCGAAGGCCGTACCGATGTTCGGGTACGCGCTGCAGCTGGCCCGCTGGACCGCCCCGCACCGCCCGGTGGACGAGCTCGGGGACCTCACCGGTCCGGACCGGGCGCCGGCCGCGCGGCTGCTGGGCCTGGCCCCCGAGGAGGGCGAGGCCCCCGAGGAGGCCGTGGTCGAGGCGATGCGGGCCTGGTCGCTGGCCTGCGACCTGGACCTGATCGAGATCGGCACCACGGCGGCCGGCGAGCACGTCGCCATCCCCGGCCCCGACCTGGAGCCCGCCGAGCAGGGGGACGCGGAGACCGTCCTGGAGCTGTGGCTGACGGCCGCCGGGATCGTCCGGGAGCTGGCCGTGGAGGCGGACTCGCTGCCCGACGAGGAGGAGGGCGAGGGCCCCGAGGACGGCGAGGAGGACGAGGAGCGGCTGGCCGGGGTCGAGGAGGCCCGGGAGGCGGCCGCCGAGCTGCTCGACGAGGCGCTGCAGGTGCTGTACGAGACCACCGCCTTCGCCGAGCCCGGTACCGAGACCGTCCCGCTCGGGGTGCTGGCCGCGCTGCTGGTCGTCCCGGAGGGCGAGGAGCCGAGCGAGGAGCTGCTCGGCGACATCACCGATGTGATGGTCACCCTGGACCCGATGCTCGGGGATCTCGCCGAGCTGGGCCTGCTGGAGTACCGCCCGATCGACCCGGAGCTGTTCGACGAGGAGGAGGGCGAGGCCCCCGTGGAGGCCGCGCTCGGCGAGGAGCCGCTGGACGAGGAGGAGTCCGCCCGCTTCGGCCTGGTCCGGCTGACCCCGCTCGGCCAGTACGGCATCCGGCAGTGGCTGCTGGAGGACGGCTACGACGCCCCGCTGGTCGGCGAGCTGGCCCGGGGCGACGCCGCGGACCTGCTCCGCGGGATCTGCGAGGCGGCCAACGTGCTGCCCGAGCAGGAGCTGCTGGCCTGGGTCACCGGCCGGGAGCCCGTGGAGGCGGCGCGCGAGCTGCTGGAGGCGGCGCGCGGTCATGACGCGTACGCCCCGATGCGTCGGATGCTCTGCCAGCTGGCGCTCGGCATGCTCGGGCCGGAGGCCGAGCCCGCCGCCCGGGAGGTACTGGACGACCCGGAGCTGGGCGGGGGCGTGCGGGCCTGGCTGACCTCCCTCGACGCGGCCGACGTGCCCGCACCGGAGCGGTCGATGGCCCTGTGGACGGTGATCGACACCTTCGCCGCCCAGCTGCTCGACACCGGCGGTGACGCCGAGCTGCTGCGCGAACTGATCACCGGACTGCCGGTGACGGACAACCCGGCGAGCTACTTCGGCGAGCTCTGGCGGGTGGACCACCCGTACACGGCGGACGTGCTGGAGGCGGTCGGCGAGCTGCACCTGGACCGGACCGTCGCCAAGGAGGCGCGCAAGGCGGCCTTCAAGGCGCGGTCGAAGGGGTAGCAGCAGAAGCGGAAGGGGTGGCAGGGGCACCGCCGGGGCGGTCCTGGTCGAGGGCGGCCAGGACGGCCGGGACACCGGTCGGGCGGGCGCTGCGGCGGGCGCCGCGGCCCGCCGTGGCGGTCGGCGGTGGCGGCCGGCCGTTACGGAAGGTCCAGCGAGCCGTCCTCGGTGAAGGGGAAGAAGGGGTTGTGGGCCAGCTCCCAGAGGTGGCCGTCCGGATCCTCGAAGTAGCCGGAGTAGCCGCCCCAGCTGGTCGCGGTCGGCGGCTTCACCACCGTGGCGCCGGCGTCGACGGCAGCCTTCAGGGCGGCGTCCACCAGCTCGGGCGACTCCAGGTTCACCGCGAGGGTGACGCCCCGGAAGGACGGCTCGCCGCCGCCGGGCACGCCCGCGTCGGCGGCCAGCTCGTCGTGCGGGAAGAGGCCGAGCACCGAGTCGGCCGTCCGGAACCAGACGATCTCCGGGCTGGAGGCGGAGGACCGCCGCCACCCCAGGTCCTCGTAGAAGCGGGTGCTGCGGTCGAGGTCGGCCACCCCGAGGGTGACGATGCTGATGCGGGCCGGGAAGTCCTTGCGTGCTGTCATGCCCGACAGCGTAGGAAGGGCGACTGACAAACGCCCGCGCTGACACGGCCCCGGCTCCGGCCGATCCGCCGTCCGCCTGAGGGGAGCTGATGACCCGGCAGGTCCCTCCACGTATCGTTTCCCGCAGGCGGCGCGAGCGCGGCAGGGCACGGCGAGTACTTGGGGGTGCGGCACAGGATGGTGCGGGAGAGCGACGGCAGGCCCCAGGAACAGGACGGACTCCGGCGGAAGGCCCCCCGCCGCGGGGGTCTGCGGGAGGAGGGCCGGCTCGACGACCGGCTCGCCGAACAGGAGGACTTCTCCCGCCGGACCCTCGCCGCGGCGGACTTCCCGGTGTACGGCGTGGACGGGGCGGACCCGGACGGCGACGCGCTGGCCGCGTTCGAGACCTCCAACGGCGAGCTGCGCTGGGTGGAGGTCCGCTCCGGTGACTGGACCTCCGTCGACGGCCCGTACATCACCGTCCGCACCTACCGGCCCGGCTCCGAGTACCACGACCCGCTGCCCGAGCTGGAGGACGTGGTCGAGGACGAGCGCGACCGGGTCTACGAACAGCTGGGCGTCGACGAGGGCGACTGCCCCGGCCGGGTCCGGGCGCTGCGCGAGTGGATCAGCGTGGACGGCGAGCCCCGCGCGGTGGAGGTCCACGAGGACCGGCGCGCGCTCTGGCCCGGACCGGACGGCCCGGTGCCCGGAGCGGGCCCGGTCTGGGCGGGCCGGCTGTGGGTGGACGGGCTGACCGTCGTCGTCTGCGGGCGGGGCGTGGCGCCCGGCGCCGTCGAGCTGGCCCGGATCGGCGACTTCGAGCGGTACCTGCTCGGCCGGACCGACCTGCTGCGCCGGCTCGCCGCCCGGCGTGGCCGGAGCGTCCCGGTCGAGGAGCGCGAACTCACCCCCGCCACCGGGCTGGAGGCGCACCGCGAGGTGATCCACCAGACCATCGCCGAGTCCGCCGCGATGGAGGCGCAGGTCCGGGCCGGGCGCACGCCCCGGCTGCCGCGCGCCCTGCGCGGGGAGACCGGCGTCCTGCGCTGGGAGGCCGCGGTGCGCCAGCAGATGCGGCTCGCCTCGGAGACCCGGGAGGAGGCGGTGGCGGCGGTGACGACGATGGTGAACCACCTCAACCGGCTCTCCCGGCAGACCCAGTGGGTGGTCGGCACCCCGGAGGGCGAGGCCGCCGTCGAGGAGGTCATCCGGTACACCGTGTTCGCCAGCGAGGTGGCCAGCCTGCCGGCGCAGCGGGCCTGGGAGCAGCTCTGGCGCGACCGCCCCGGCGGCTCCGGCTGGGAGGAGCACCGCCTCGGCGAGCAGCTGTGGCTGTCGGCCTGGGAGCAGTGGCGGGCGGCGCGGACCGGGAGGTGAGCGGGCCCGCGGGCACCCGGGGCACCCCTGCTCTCCGGGCTGACGGCAAAGAGGAAGTCATGGGTTCGAATACGGTCGGCAAATGACCACCCTGACGAGGTGTCCGCTTCACCGTGCGTTCACCCGGCGGGCGGAGTCTGCTGGGCGTCGGAGACCTTCCTCGACGCCTCGCACGCCACGCACCGGGCCCCGCCCCGGTCGGCGGCCCACCTCTCAGGAGTGACTGCCATGTCGCTGTCCCGCCGGGACTTCGTCAACCGTTCCACCCTCGTCGGGGCCGGCGTGCTGATCGCCGGCAGCGCCGAGGCGCTGGCCAGCGCCCCCGGCGCGATCGCCGCCCCGGTCGGCGGCGAGGTGCAGAACGCCGCGACCGCCGACGCCGAGCGTGCCGCCGTCGGCTACGGCGCGCTGGTGAAGGACCCGGAGAACCTGCTGGCGCTGCCCAAGGGCTTCAAGTACACGGTCGTGAACCGGGCCGGTGTCACCAAGCTGCGCACCGGCGAGTTCACCCCGAGCAACCACGACGGCACCTCGGCCTTCGAGGACGAGCGCGGCGGCAACCTGCTGGTCGTCAACCACGAGCTGGGCGGCGCCCGTGCCAACTGGCCGAACCCCGTGCCGCTGATCGAGGGCCACGTCTACGACCCGGGCGCGGCCGGCGGCTGCACCATCGTGCACGCCAAGGCCAACGGCAAGGTCGAGCAGTGGGTCGGCATCGCCGGCACCGCCACCAACTGCGCCGGTGGCGTCAGCCCGTGGGGCACCTGGCTGTCCGGCGAGGAGACCGAGGACAAGGCCGGCAAGAACGGCTTCACCAAGGACCACGGCTACATCTTCGAGGTCGACCCGTTCGACGACGAGTACAACCAGAACCCGCAGCCGGTGAAGGCCTTCGGTCGCTACGCGCACGAGGCCGTCGTGGTCGACCCCAAGCGCGGCCAGGTCTACCTGACCGAGGACGCCTCCAACCCGAACGGCCTGCTGTTCCGCTGGACCCCGCCGGCCGGCTTCAAGCACGGCCGCTACCAGCTGCGCAAGCTCGCCGACGACGCCGGCGTGCTCGAGGCCTTCAAGGTGTTCGACGCCCAGGGCAAGTTCATCGACGACCTGTCGCGCGCCACCACGGTCGGCACCACCTACGGCGTGGACTGGGTCAAGGTCCAGGACCGTGACGCCAGGACCGTCTCCGTCCGCAAGCAGTTCAAGGACGGCGAGGTCACCCGCGCCCGCAAGCTCGAGGGCATGTGGTGGGGCGACGGCGGCTTCTACTTCGTCTCCAGCTTCGCCCGCTCGGAGAGCCCGCTCCAGCACGACGGCCAGGTCTGGTTCTTCAACCCGGTCCGCCGCACCATCACCCTGAAGGTGCTGCTCGGCGTCAACACCGACGTCTTCGGCGACCACGACAACTACGACGGCCCGGACAACATCACCGTCTCGCCCTACGGCGGCATCGTGATCGCCGAGGACGGCGAGGGTGTCTCGCACCTGTTCGGCGCCACCGAGGACGGTCTGGTCTACCCGATCGCCCGCAACGACCTCAACATCGGCACCGCCGAGAAGCCCGAGTTCAGCGAGTTCACCGGCGTCACCTTCTCGGACGACGGCAAGACGCTGTTCGCCAACATCCAGGTCCCGGGCATCCAGCTGGCCATCACCGGCCCGTGGCACCGCCTGAACGAGCACAAGCGCGGCCAGGGCTACGGCGCCTGATCCGTCGGCAACTGCACGTCAGGGAGGGGTCCGCTTCGGCGGGCCCCTCTCCGCCGTCCGGCCGGTGTTCCGGCCCGCGCTCCGGCCCGCGCTCCGGCCCGCGCTCAGGCTTGTGCTCCGACCGGTGCTGGGGTCGGCGGCTCAGTCCTCCGGCAGCCGCAGCTGCAGCATGGCCAGCAGCCGCTGCTGCGGCTGGGACAGGTCGATGCCGGTCAGCTGCTCGGCCCGGCGCACCCGGTAGCGCAGGGTGTTGGGGTGGATGTGCAGGGCGTCCGCGGCGACCCGCACCTCGCCGAGCGCGTCCAGCCAGGCCAGCACCGACTCGGCGAGCCGGGTGCCGTGCCGCCGGTCGTACGCGGCCAGCGCCGTCAGCCGGGGGTCGCGCAGCCCGGCCCGCTCCTGCAGCAGCGCCAGCATCTCGCTGACCAGCACCTCCGCCTGGACGTCGATCAGTGCGGCGACCTCCAGGTCCACCCCGCCGCGGCCCATCGCGTCCAGGATCCGGTCCGCCTGCGCCCGGGAGTCGGGCACCTGGGCCAGACCGTCCACCGTCGAGCCGATCGCCGCGCGCAGCGGGATGCCGAGGTGGTCCCGGGCCGCCTCGACCACCTCGTGGGCCCAGTCGCGGACGGTGGTCATCGGCAGCCCGGCGGGCAGTTCGGGCAGCAGCACGTACACCCGGGAGTCGATCGGCGCGAGCAGCGCACTGCGGTGCCGGGCGGCGGTGTGCACCGAGATCAGGCCGGTCACGTCGGCCCGGGCGAGCGCCTCGGTGGTGCGCGCGCCGTACGCCAGGACGGTCGCCGGGCGGCGCAGGTCCAGGCCCAGGTGGGTGGCGAGCGACTGCGGGCCGGTCGAGCCCTCCAGCAGGCCGGTGAGCAGCGTGCGCGTCAGCCGGACGTCCGCCGACAGCTCCCGGCGCCGGCGCACCAGCTGCGCGGCCGCCACCCGGGCCGCACCGACCAGCGCCTGCTCGGCCAGCGGCGCGAGCGGCTGCGCGCCCTCCTGCACCCAGATGGTGCCGAGCGGCTGCGCCCCGGCCCGGATGCCGATCGCCAGCCGGCGCCGCAGGCCGAGCTCGGGGTGCGGATCGACCGCGATCGGCGCGTCCGAGCTGCGCAGGTGCTGGAAGATGCCCCACTCGCGGAGCTTCGACAGGTAGGGCTCGGGGCCCTGCCAGCCGAGGATGGAGAGCCGGCGGAGGTCGTCCACCTCGTCGGAGTCGGAGGAGCGGGAGTAGGCCAGCACCCGGCTGGAGGTGTCCTCGATCGAGACGATGCCGCTGGTGAGGACCGCGACGGTCTGGGCGAGGGAGAAGAGGTCGCCGGCGTTGTGCTCGGGGGCGCCCGGCGCGTCCGGGGCGTCCGGCCCGGCGATGATCGCGCGGGCCAGCGAGTCCAGGTGCTCCCAGCGGGTCTCCCGGCGGACCGAGAGCAGTGCGACGCCGGCCTCGGTGGCCGCCTCGCGCAGGGCGTCCGCCTGCCCGGGGGCGTCCAGTTTGACGGCGACCGCCGCGGCGCGGGCCCGGCCCGCCGCGCGCAGCGCCGGGAGCGCGGCGCGGCCGCGGGCGCCGATGGCGAGGACCAGTTCGCCGGGGGCGGCGGTCGGCGGGTCCTCCGGGTCGAGGATCGCGACGTCGCGCACCGGGACGTCCAACCCCTGCGGTGCGGCCTGCAGTTCGACCAGCGGCTCGCCGAGGGACATCAGCAGCTGCCGGAGCGGGAGGCCCGGGGGCTGGGACATGCGGCCTTCCTTCATCCGGTTCACCCGGTTCGTCCGGTTCATCCGGTCGGACAGTGCCGTGCGGCCGACCGCCGGCGCCGAGGCGGCGGCCGTGACCGCGCCGTAATCCCTTCGTCGGTCCGGACAACGCCGTACGGATGACTTTAGCCGCCCGGCCAATCATGTGGCCCCCGGTGCAGGAATAGCGTTCGTGCTGTGGCCGACGTGCGACCCACGCCGGCATCCCCCATGAACCGAAGGAGAGCGTGCGCTCATGGATGCTGTGACCCAGGTCCCCGCGCCGGTGAACGAGCCGGTCCACAGCTACGCCCCCGGCAGCCCGGAACGGGCCCGCCTGGAGGCCAAGCTGAAGGAGCTGGGCGGCCAGGAGCCGGTCCAGCTGACCATGACGATCAACGGTGAGCGCCGCATGGGCGGCGGCACCGAGATCCACGTCGTCCAGCCGCACAACCACGCGGCGAGGCTCGGTACGCTGCGCAACGCCACCCAGGCCGACGCGCAGGACGCCATCGACACTGCCCTGGCCGCCGCTGCGGCCTGGCAGGCGCTCTCCTTCGACTCGCGGGCCGCGATCTTCCTCAAGGCCGCCGACCTGCTGGCCGGCCCCTGGCGCGAGACCCTGGCCGCCGCCACCATGCTCGGCCAGTCCAAGACCGCCCAGCAGGCCGAGATCGACACCCCCTGCGAGCTGGTCGACTTCCTGCGCTTCAACGTGCACTTCGCCCGCCAGATCATGGCCGAGCAGCCGATCTCCTCGGACGGCGTGTGGAACCGCAGCGACCACCGCCCGCTGGAGGGCTTCGTCTACGCGATCACCCCGTTCAACTTCACCGCCATCGCCGGCAACCTGCCGACCGCGCCGGCGCTGATGGGCAACGTGGTGCTGTGGAAGCCGTCCCCGACCCAGCAGTTCTCCGCGCACCTGCTGATGCAGCTGCTGGAGGAGGCCGGGCTGCCCAAGGGCGTCATCAACATGGTGACCGGCGACGGCCTGGACGTCTCCGCCGTGGCGCTGAAGCACCCGGCGCTGGCCGGCATCCACTTCACCGGCTCGACCGCGACCTTCCAGCACCTGTGGCGCTCGGTCGGCGAGAACATCGCCGGCTACCGCACCTACCCGCGGATCGTCGGCGAGACCGGCGGCAAGGACTTCCTGGTCGCCCACCCGTCCGCCGACCCGGCCGTGCTCAAGACCGCGATGACCCGCGGCGCCTTCGAGTTCCAGGGCCAGAAGTGTTCGGCGCTGTCCCGGGCGTACGTCCCGGCGTCGCTCTGGGCCGGCCTGAAGGACGCGTTCCGCGACGAGGTCGAGGGCCTGACCATGGGCGACGTCACCGACCTGGCGAACTTCATGTCCGCCGTCATCGACGAGCGCTCGTTCGCCAAGAACAAGGCCGCCATCGACCGGGCCCAGGCGGACCCGAAGGTCGAGGTGCTGGCCGGCGGCACGTACGACGACTCGGTGGGCTACTTCGTCCGCCCGACCGTGCTGGTCTGCGAGGACCCGGAGAGCGAGTACTTCCGGGACGAGTACTTCGGCCCGATCCTCGCCGTCCTCGTCTACGAGGACGACAAGTACGAGGAGATGCTGGCGCAGATGGAGTCGGCCTCGCCGTACGGCCTGACCGGCGCGATCATCGCCCAGGACCGCGCCGCGGCCCAGGACGCGATGCACAAGCTGCGCTTCGCGGCCGGCAACTTCTACATCAACGACAAGCCGACCGGCGCGGTGGTCGGCCAGCAGCCGTTCGGCGGCGGCCGGGCGTCGGGCACCAACGACAAGGCCGGCGCCAAGCAGAACCTGGCGCGCTGGACCTCGACCCGCTCGGTCAAGGAGACCTTCGTCCCGCCGACGGACTACCGCTACCCGCACATGGGCTGAGTGCCCCACCGCGCCCGGTCCCGCAGCCGGGCGCACCCGGGCGGCGGACCCCACCCCCGGTCCGCCGCCCGTTTTCTGCCACCCTTAGAAGCACCAGCTCCAGGAGTCACGATGCTCCGTTCCGCCCTCCTCGCGGCCTCCCGCTCCCCGCAGGTCCGCACCGTCGTCGAGAAGTTCCCGCCGACGCACGCCATAGTCGAGCGCTTCGTCGCCGGCGAGGCCCTCGACGACGCCGTCACGGCCTGCGACGACCTGGTCGCCACCGGCCGCAAGGTCACCCTGGACCACCTCGGCGAGGACACCAAGGACGCCGCCCAGGCCGCCGGCACCGCCGAGGCCTACGAGCACCTCCTGGCCGCCCTCAAGGACACCGGCCTCGCGGTCGGCGCCGAGGTCTCGGTCAAGCTCTCGGCCGTCGGCCAGTTCCTCCCGGTGGACGGCGAGAAGATCGCGCTGGAGAACGCCCGCCGGATCTGCGCCGCCGCGGCGGACGCCGGCACCACGGTGACCCTCGACATGGAGGACCACACCACCACCGACTCCACCCTCGCCATCGCGCGCGAGCTGCGGGCCGACTTCCCGTGGCTGGGTGTCGTCCTCCAGGCCTACCTGCGCCGCACCGAGGCCGACTGCCGTGAGTTCGCCGGCGCCGGTTCGCGGGTGCGCCTGTGCAAGGGCGCCTACAAGGAGCCCGAGTCGGTCGCCTTCCAGGGCAAGCACGAGGTCGACCTCGCCTACGTCCGCGCGCTGAAGGTCCTGATGGCCGGCGAGGGCTACCCGATGATCGCCTCGCACGACCCCAACATGATCAAGATCGCCGGCCAGCTGGCCCAGTGGAACGGCCGCAAGCGCGACTCCTTCGAGTACCAGATGCTCTACGGCATCCGCCCCGAGGAGCAGCTCCGCCTGGCGGCCGAGGGCAACACCATGCGGGTGTACCTGCCCTACGGCCAGGAGTGGTACGGCTACTTCATGCGCCGCCTCGCCGAGCGCCCGGCCAACCTGACCTTCTTCCTGCGCGCCATGGCGACGCGAGGCTGAGGCCCCCGTTACGCGAACGGCCCGCACCCCTTGTGGAAGGGGGGTGCGGGCCGTTCGTCGTCCGGAGCCGTCAGAGGAAGTCCTTGGTGTCCAGCTCGAAGCCGAAGGGGTCGGGCAGTGCGAGCGGCTGCCCGAAGGGCGCGAGGTGGACCTCGGTGTACTCGTCGCGGAGCGGCCTGCTGAAGATGCTGACCTGGGACCTCTCGCGGTCGACGAGCAGGTAGAGCGGGATCGCGGCGCGGGCGTAGCAGTGGCGTTTGGCGATCCGGTCCTGGTCGGGCTTGGTGGACGTCACCTCGGCGACCATGGCCACGCCCTGCGGGTCCATCCAGGAGGGGGCGCCGCGGAAGAGGCGGAGTTCCATCGGGGCGAACGTCGCGTCCGGAATGACGTGGTTCTTCGGACAGAGTCCGCCACTCACCAGTCGGAGACCCTTGCCGCCGGACACCTGCATATGGACCGTCGAATGGCGACCGACCTGGTCGATCAGCAAGCCGATGTAGTCCTCGTGATCGCCGTCCGGCGGTGGTGCCACGATGATCTCTCCCTCGATGAGCTCGGCCCGGAAGCCTTCGGGGGAGTGCAGGCTCAGGAAGCCCTCCAGCAGGATGTCCTCCTGCGACGGGGAGTTCGAGATCGGTCGCTCATGCGCCACAGCACTCATGATGCCCCTCCTTCAGGTGAGAGTCACGCTAGTGCCGCGTCAGGCAACCTTCGCCCCGTCGCGACGCCCGGCACGCACTCTCGCCGCACCGGCCGAAAGCCCAAGTACGTCCAGTACGAGGACTTCCGGCCGGCACGCCGATAGCACGCACCGGACGCCGCTCCTTGACGGGCAAAAGTTGCCTGACGCGGCACTAGCGAGGGTTTCGGGGAGGTATGCCGTGCACGGTCGGTTTTCACTCGATGGTGTGTGCGTGTCGGTCGGCCTAGGATCGCGGTGCTGGTGAACTGTGGTCGGATAACGTCGAGTTGGGCAGGTGGCTGTGGTGCTGAAGGCCTTCGCGGAGTTGTCGACGCCGTTGGTGGCGGATGCCTGTGTGCGGCTGGGGGTGGGGCTGCGGGCGGCGCCGGCGGGGGTCGGGGCGGTGGTGGCGGGCCACCGGGTCGCGGGGCGGGTGCTGCCGGTGCGGCACTACGGGAGCGTGGACGTCTTCCTGGAGGCGTACGGCGCGGCCGAGCCCGGGGACGTGCTGGTCGTCGACAACGGCGGGCGGGTCGACGAGGCCTGCGTCGGGGACCTGGCCGTGCTGGAGGCGCGGGCCGCCGGGGTGGCCGCGCTGGTGGTGTGGGGGCTGCACCGGGACACCCCGGAGCTGGTGGAGATCGGGCTGCCGGTGTTCAGCTACGGGAGCCTGCCGCTCGGCCCGATGCGGCTCGACGAGCGGGAGCCGCAGGCGCTGACCGAGGCCCGGTTCGGACCGCACCTGGTGGGCGCGCGGGACGTGGTGTTCGCCGACGCGGACGGTGTGCTGTTCGTCCCGGCCGCGCGGCTCGACGAGGTGCTGGAGACGGCCGCCGGGATCGCGCGGACCGAGCGCGCCCAGGCCGAGCGGATCCGCTCGGGCGACACGCTGCGCCGGCAGACCTCCTTCGACGAGTACCTGGAGCGGCGGGCCGCCGATCCCTCGTACAGCTTCCGCCGGCACCTGCGGCGGGTCGGCGGCGCGATCGAGGAGTAGCTGGGTCCTGTCCGGTCTAGGGCTGATCCGACAGCGCGCGGTGCATGATGTGCAGGCCCACGTAGCCCTCGGTGGGGTGGCGGAAGCCCTCCGGGAGGGTGCCCAGGATCTCGAAGCCGAGCGAGTGGTACAGCTTCACCGCGCGCTCGTTGGAGGCGACCACCGCGTTGAACTGCATGGCCCGGTAGCCGGATTCGCGCGCCCAGGCGAGGGTGTACGCGGCCAGGGCCCGGCCGACGCCGCGCCCGGAGTGGGCCGGGTCGACCATGTAGCTGGCGCTGGCGATGTGCGAGGCGTTGCCCAGGTGGTTGCGGTTCATCTTGGCGGTGCCGAGCACGGTGCCGTCCTCGTCCACCGCGACGACCGTGCGGCTCGGAGCGGGGAGCAGCCACCAGTCGCGGCCCTGATCGGAGGTCAGGTCGGTCGGGTAGGTGAAGGTCTCGCCGGCGGCGACGATGGCGTGGAAGAACGGCCAGACGGCGGGCCAGTCCTCGGTGACGGCGTCCCTGATCAGCATGGGGACATGATCCGCTCAGGGCGGCGGGAGCACCAGTGGTTTCCCGCCGCCCTGAGCGGGGCGGCCGCCGGACGGCCGGTCAGAGCATCGCGGAGGCGGGCTTGACCATGGCCCGCGCCGTCTTGGCGTCGACGTACTCGCCGATCGCCGTCATCACCCACTCGCCGGAGTACTGGCGGACCAGCTTGCACATCACCACGCCGGTGTGCGCCTCGGACTGGGTGAGGTCGAAGCGGACCAGCTCCTGGCCCGAACCCGCGTCCAGCAGGCGGCAGTAGGCGTTCTTGACGTCGGTGAACTTCTGGCCGGAGAAGGAGTTCACCACGAACACCAGGCCGCAGACCTCGGGCGGCAGGCCGTCGAGGTGGACCGTGATCGACTCGTCGTCCCCGCCGCCCTCGCCGGTGAGGTTGTCACCGGAGTGGGCGACGGCGCCGTTGAAGATGCCGAGCTTCATGAACCAGGCGGTGTCGAGCTTCTCGCGCTTGGAGTCGAAGGCGATGCAGGAGGCGTCGAGGTCGATGTTGCGGCCGCGGCCGGCGGGCTCCCAGCCGAGGCCCATCCGGACGGAGGAGAGGAAGGGCTTGCCGTTCTTCTCCAGCGAGACCGAGCCGCCCTTGGTGAGGCTGACCCGGCCCTTGTCCAGGGTGACCTTGGTGAAGGAGGGCGCGGCGGTCTCGGCGGGCGGTGCGGGCGGCGGCGGGGGAGCGAACTGCGGGGCCGGCGGGGCCTGGGCCGGGGGTGCCGGCGGGGCGGGCGGCGCGACCGGGGCCGGGGCGACCGGGGCCGCGACGGGGGCGGCCGCCGCGGGGGCGGGCTCGTCCTCGACGGAGACGCCGAAGTCGGTGGCGATGCCGGCCAGGCCGTTGGCGTAGCCCTGGCCGACCGCGCGGACCTTCCAGGCGCCGCCGCGCTGGTAGACCTCGACCACGATCAGCGCGGTCTCGCGGCCGAGCTGCGGCGGGGTGAAGGTGACGAGCACCTGGCCGGTGTCGGCGTCGCGGACGGTGGCGGTGGGTTCGATGCCCGCGAAGGTCGCGCCCGCCTCGTCGGGGCTGGCCGTCACCACGATCTTGGTGATGCCGGCCGGGACGGCGGCGGTGTCGATGGTGATGGCGTCCGGGGTGCCGCCGGAGGCCGGGCGGTGGGTCACGCCCGGGCCGTGGGGGGCGTTGAAGAACACGAAGTCGGCGTCCGAGCGGACCTTTCCGGCGTCGGTCAGCAGCAGGCCCGAGACGTCCAGCGCCTTGGGCGCGGTGACCTCGACGGTCACCCGCGCAGCGGTCAGCGGGGCGTTGCCGCCTTGGGTCAGGACCGTGGACACGAGATCCTCCTCGGATGCGGTGGCGCGGTGTGCGGGCCGTTGAGGGGCCACCGCGCCGAGTGGTACCCACAGTAACGAACGGGGCTGCTGAGAGGAGCCCGAGACGGCCCGTGACCTGTCGGGTTGTCGGATCGGGCCGGATCGGGCCGGGGGTGCGGCCGGACCCGGCACGACGTGCCGGGGCGGGTCAGCGGGCCGGTGCGAAGGTGCCGAGCGCGGCCACGGCGCGGGGGTGGCGGATACCGAAGGCGGCGGCGTTCCAGCTCTCGGCGGGGGCGGCCCGGCAGGGCTTCCCGAGGGGCGGGGCGGACGCCGGCGGCAGGGTGGACGGCGAGGGCTGCGCGGACGGCGGGCGCGGGGCCGACGGGCGGGTGCCGCGGACGCCGAAGGTGTACTGCCCGGGCCGGACGTCGGTGCCGGCCGGGGCGGTGAAGCGGTAGACGAGCGCGCCGCGCTCCTGGTGGGCGGTGACCACGGCGCCGGAGAGGTCGGTCCAGGCGGTGCCGGGGGCGGCCGCCGCCTCACCGGGGGCGAGCCGGAACTCGGCCTGGAGCGCGGTGAGCGGCTCGGTGACGGTGAGGGTGAGCAGGTGCCGGGTGCCGTCGCGGCCGAGGGTCTGGACGAAGGCGGCGCCGGTCAGGGCGGAGTCGCCGACCTCGCCGGGGTCGGGGGCGTCCGGCTTGGGTGCGGTGCCCGGCTCCGGGACGGCGGCGGGTGCGTCGGGCGCCGGGGTGCCCGGTGCACCGGCGAGCGGGCGGTGGGAGGGCGGCTGCGGCGCGGCCGGCTGTTCGGGAGGAACGCCGGTCGGCGGGGTGTCGGCCAGGGTGTCGGCCGCGGGGGTGTCGAAGACCGGGGTGTGCGTGCCCGGGGCGGCCGGGGGTGATGCGGCGGGCGGCTCGGTGCCGGGCTCGGTCCGGGTGGCGCCGAGCGCCCGGGCGGACGGGTCGCCGACGGTGTGCGGGGCGGTCGCGGGTGCGCCGGCCGTGGGGTGGCCCGTCGCCGGGGCGGCGGGCGCCGAGGCACGGGCCGTGGCCGGGCCGGAGGCGGTCGGGCGGGGTGCGGACACCCTGGGTGAGGGGGCGCCGGAGGGGAGGGCGGGCGGTTCGGGGGCGGCGGGGGCGTGGTCGGCCGCCGCCTCGGCCCGGTCGGAGGCGGCCGGGCTCGGCGGGGGCGCGCTGGAGCCGACCCGGGCGACGCCGGCGCGGCGGCCCACGCCCTGCTGCTCGTTGAGCAGCAGGGTGGTGGCGATGCTGATGCCGACGACGGTGGACATCGCCATCGCGGCGCCGGAGAACCGGAGGGTGGGCAGTCGCAGGCGGCCGCCGAACGGCCTGGGCCTGCCGTGCCGGCCGCGCCGCTCGTGGCACCGGGCCTGCTCGCTGTGCACGTCCCGCTCGGTGTCCTCGCGCAGAGCCACCGGACCCCCTCCCCGAAGTCGCCGTCGCAGTCGCCGTATTCTCCCACGCACCACAGGCGGGTCCGAATCACCGTCACGGACGGACCACCGCCGGGCAGTGCCCGTGCGGGTCCGCCGGTGTACGCGCGCGTGTCCGCGCCGGCAGGGGCACGAGCGTAGCAGCGCGTACCGGTCGCCCGGCCGGTCTTCGGGCAGAACCCGTCGATTTCGTGGACAGCCTTTCGGGGAAAGGAAGTTGACGATCTGTCTGACAAGGGCCGGGTAAGGGTCGTCCGGCGCGGACGGGGATTATTGCAACCTCCTTGCAACCCTTGCCCGCCAGGCGGGCGGTGGCCCAGGGTGGTGGAATCCCACGCCGTTCCGGAGAGACCGTCATGCCGTCCGATCCGCTGTCAGCACCTTCCAGTGCGCCTCTCGCCGCTACCCCCACGGGCGGCGATGAGGAAGACTCCACCGCCGCTCCGGCGGCGGTGGAGGAGGTGCTGACCCTGCGGATCTCGTTGGGCGAGGAGGTGGTCGGCGAGGTCCGCACCAGGTTCCGGTTCGACGCCGAGCGCCCGTACGAGGTGCTGCTGACCTTCCATATCGGCCGGCCGGACGAGGCCGACTGGGTGTTCTCCCGCGACCTGCTGCGGGACGGCCTGCGCTCGCTGAGCGGCCAGGGCGACGTCAAACTGTGGCCGGCGTACTGCCCGTGCCACGGCTCGACGTTGCACCTGGCGCTCGAATCGCCGCACGGCAGCGCGCTGCTGGAGGTCTCCAAGCCCAGGGTGCAGGCGTGGCTGGACCGCACCTACACGCTGGTGTCGGAGGAGGCCGAGCGCGCCTACGGGCCGACGGACGCCCAGCTGTCGGCGCTGCTCGCCGGGGGCTGAGCAGCCCGAGCCCGGGCGGACGGTGCCTGTGCCCGCTGCGCGGAAGGCGGCTGTGCCCGCTGCGCGGACGGTGCCTGTGCCCGCTGCGCGGGTAATGACACGGCGCCCGGCAGGCGGACCGTTCCGGCGGCCAGGCCCGCGCGCAGCCGGCGGACGGCCGGGGCCGAGGAGACCGGCAGCAGGTTGTAGGGGTCGTCCGGCCCGAGCACGGTGACCAGCACCGATTCGGCGAAACGGTACGGCCGGTGGGCCAGCAGACCGCCCAGGTAGCGGCGGAGCCGGGAGAGTTCGGCGCGTACCGTGACCGTCCTGGCCGGATCCCCGAAGAGCGCGTCCGCGAGCTGCGCGGCGCTGTGCCCCTCCCGCTCGGTGGCGAGCAGGAGCAGCAGCTCGGCGTGGCGCGGGGTGAGCGTGTGCGACCAGCTGCCGGCCGCGCCCTGGACGGACAGCTCGGGGCGGTCGGGGCGGCGCAGGTCGAGCCGGAGCCGGGCGCCCTCCGCCTGCTCGGCGGTGACGCCGCCGTCCGCCGGGTCGCTGTGGTCCAGGGGTTGCACCGGCCGTACCAGCCAGCCGTCGGCGAGCGGTTCTATCGCGCACTCGCCGAGGCCGGGCAGCCAGTGCACCGCGGCGGCGCCCCAGCCCTCGGCGGGCAGCCGCAGCCGGGTGGGCGGCGGGAAGCCGGCCGCGGCGGCCGTCCAGCCGGCCGCGTCGACGACCAGGGCCGGGCCGCTCACCCGGGCCAGCAGCGGGGCGGCCAGGGTGCGCAGGCGGTGCAGGGACTCCAGGCGGCGGGCGCGCAGCTCGGTCTCGGCGAGCCGGGCGGCGGTGGCGGTCAGCTGCAGCAGGTACGGCTGGACGTTGTGGGCCGGGCCGCTGAGGTTGACCGCGCCGACCAGGCGGCCGGTGCCGGGGTCGTGCACGGGGGCGGCGACGCAGGTCCAGGAGTGGTGGCTGCGCAGGTAGTGCTCGGCGGAGTGGACGTGCATCGGGCGCTGGGCGCGCAGGGCGGCGGCGATGCCGTTGGTGCCGACGCTCTCCTCGATCCAGCGGGCGCCGGTGAGGAAGCCGATCCGGTCGGCGCTGCGGCGAAGGCCGCGCTCGCCCTCCTGCCAGAGGATGTGGCCGTCGGCGTCGGCGATGGCGAGGATCAGGGGGGCCTGGCCGGACTGGTCCAGGAGGGTGTCGCGCAGGACGGGGAGCAGCGGGTCGAGGCCGCTGGTGCGGCGCCGGTGTTCGAGCTCGGCGGGGCCGAGGTGGACGGCGGCGGCGCCGGCGTCGGGGTCGAGGCCGAGGCGGCGCAGGCGGGCCCAGGAGTCGCCGATCTCCGGGCGGGGCTGGGGGAACGGTTCGGCGCCGGCGGGGCCGGTGTCCCGTGCGGCGCTCCGGGTGGCGGCCTCGGCCAGGGTGCGGTCGTGGACCTTGGCCAGCTCCGCCGCGCTCTGCGGGGTGCGACGTTCGGGTCGCCGGGTCTGCTGTCCGGTCTGCCGCACTCGGGTTGCTCCTCGCCGCCGTTCGAGGGCGCGTCGGGGTCGGCGCGCTGACGAAAGAGTACGGGGGCGGCCGAGGGATGGGGATGGGGTCCGCCAAGTCGGAGCGGGGGCCGGGCGGGGGCTGCGGCGGCGTCAGGGGGTGGCGGGGGCGCGCTGGGCGGCTTCGACGGTGTGGTGGAGGTCGGCGGTGGCGTCCAGGGCGGCGGCGGTGGTGACGGCCAGACAGGCGGTGAGGGCCAGCGCGGCGGCGCGGCGGCGGGGGGCGGGGCCGGCGGCGGGGTGGAGCAGGGCGGCGACCCGGCGGGGGACCGGGCCCGCGTGGGCGGCGGGGGCCCGCTGCGGGCGGGCCGGGCGGGGGGTGCGGCCGGCGGCGAGGGCGGCGCGGCCGACGGCGCGGGCGGTGGTGGCGCGGTCGCCGGTGCGGGCGGCGGCGGCCTCGTCGGCCCAGCGTTCCAGGTGGTAGGCGAGCGGGGTGCGCAGCGGGCGCAGGGCGGGGTGGATGGTGGCGGCGTGTTCGGCGAGGGCGAGGAAGAGGTGGTGGCGCCCGCGGAGGTGGGCGCGTTCGTGGGCGAGCAGGGCGGCCCGTTCGGGGGCGTCGAGGGCGCGCAACATGCCGGAGGTGACCACGATCCGGCCCGGTTCGGCGGGGCGGCCGGGGCGGGGGAGGCGGCCGGGGAGGGCGAAGGCGTCGGCGCGTTCGTCGTCCAGGACGGTGAGGGGGTGGTCGGTCGGGCGCAGGAGCGCGCGGGTCCGGGTGAGCAGCTGTCGCAGGGCGTGCGGGTGTCGGGCGCGCGCCCGGCGCACTGGTGCGTCGGCGGGGCGCTCGGCCACCGCGGCCCGGGTGTGGCGTAGTTCGCGTCGGTGCCGGAGGGCGGTGCGCGCGGTGAGGGCGGCCAGGGCGGCGAGGGCCGGGCCGGCGAGCAGCGCGGGCAGTGCGGCCCGGGGTGCCGCGGCGGTGAGCCAGGGGAGCGAGAGGTGGCCGAGGGCGGCGATCGGGGGGAGCCGGAGGAGGCCGGCGGCCACGAGCAGGCCGAGCGAGCAGAGGGTGCCGCCGGCCAGGGTCGCGGCGGAGGCGGCCAGGCTCCAGGCGGCGGCCCGGGGGGTGAGGGCGTCGGCGAGGCGGCGGGCGAGCGGGGCGGCGAGGAAGGGCAGCAGCAGCGGCGCCCAGACGGCGATGATCACGAGGTGGCGGGGTGGTCGCGGCCGTCGCCGAGGAGTTCGCGGAGCAGCCGCTCGTCCTCGCCGGAGAGGTCGGAGACGAAGCGGGCCAGCACGGTGGGGCGGTCCGGCTCGCGGCCCAGCTCGGTGTGCATCCGGCGGGCGGCCAGGCCGGCCGGGTCCTGGACGGTCGGGGTGTAGGCGTAGGCGCGGCCCGCCCGGGTGCGTTCCACGGTGCCCTTGTCGTGCAGCCGGGCGAGGATCGTGGCCACGGTGGTCCGGGCGAGGCCGCCGCCGAGGGCCGTCTGGACGTCCTGCGGTGTCAGCGGATGGCGTGCGGCCCAGAGGGCGGCCAGGACCTCCGTCTCCAGCTCCCCGGCGGGCCGGCGGGCGGACGGCGGGTCGGCGGGCAGGCCGGGCGGCAGGTCGGGTGGCAGGTCGGACATGGCGGCGATTCCTCCCGGTTTGGACTACAGTCACGTAGACCGTCTACATCACTGTAGACGGTCGAGGGCGTGCTCCGCTGGTGCCGCCCTCCCACGTACGGAGGTCCGCCAGCCTTGCTCCAGTCGCCCGCCGCCTCGGCCGCTCACGCCCTGGCCTCGTATGCCGGGGCCCCGCACGCCCTTGCCTCGCACGCCACGGCCGCTCACGCCGCCGCCGCCCACGGCCTGGCCGTGAACCCGTTGGACGCGTCCTCACTGCTCGCGGCCTTCGGCGCGCTCGGCATCGCCGTCGTGCTGTTCGCCGAGACCGGCCTGCTGGTCGGGTTCTTCCTGCCCGGCGACTCGCTGCTGTTCACCGCCGGCCTGCTCTGCGTGCCGGGTGCCACCAACGGCCCGCAGCTGGAGCTGTACCAGGTGCTGCCGGCGGCCCTCGCCGGGGCGCTCGTCGGCGCCCAGACCGGATACGTGATCGGGCAGCGGGGCGGGCAGGGGCTGCTGCGGCGCTCGAAGCGCAGGAGCCTGCAGGAGGGCGTGGAGCGGGCCGTGGTGCTGCTCGCCCGGTACGGCCACGGCAAGGCGATCGTCCTGGCGCGGTTCATCCCGATCGTCCGAACGGTGCTGAACCCGCTCTGCGGCGTGCTGGGCGTGCCGGTCCGCTCGTTCACCTTCTGGCAGGTGGTGGGCGGCACGGTCTGGGTGGTGGGCGTGGTGATGGCCGGATACGCACTCGGCTCGTCGGTGCCCAGTATCGACCGTTATCTGCTACCCATCATCGGTCTGGTAGTAGTTGTCTCCGTGATCCCGATTGTTCTTGAAGTGTTCCGTGCCCGGCGGGCCCGGCGTCGCGGAGGTGACGCCTGATGTCCGCCCGGATGCTCGCCGTGTACGACGGCAGCGGAATCGACGGCGGCCTCTACACCCGGGTGACCGGGTGGGCCGACCGCGCGCCGTACTGGCTGGACCAGCTGGTCACGGTGTGGTCGGCGGTCGGCCTCGGCCTGTTCGCGGTGTTCATGGTCTACGCCTGGTGGCGGGCCCGTGGCGCCGGATCGGCGGCGATGGCGCGGGTGCTGGCCTCGCCGCTGATCGTGGTCCTGGCCTACGCCGTCAACTCCGGGTTCAAGGGGGTGGTGGAGGAGGTCCGGCCGTGTGCGCAGATAGCGGGCACCGTGACGCTGGAGGCCTGCCCCGGGACGGGCGACTGGTCGTTCCCGAGCAACCACACGGTGATCGCGTTCGCGGCCGCGACCGCGCTCTGGTTCGTCGACCGGCGGCTCGGCGCGGTGGCGTACGTCGCCGCCGTGCTGATGGGCGCCTCGCGGGTCTGGGTCGGCGTGCACTACCCGCACGACGTGCTGGTCGGCGCGGTGGTCGGCGTCCTGGTCGCCGCCCCGCTCGCGCTGGCCGCCGGACGGGCCGCGCCGCTGGTGGACCGGGCGCGCAGCGGGCCGCTGCGGCCGCTGCTCGGCGCGGGCGCCGGCGCGGTGCCGACGGCCGGGGAGTCGCCGCTGGAGGCGCAGCGCCGCTGAGTTCGGGCGGTCCGCACCCGGCCCTTGTGTGGCCGCGGCGGCGGGGAGAGCATGTGAGCCGGGCGTGGGGCCCCTGTCGACCGGGGCGCCCGCCCGGCTCAGTCGTGCCAGGCTCAGCCGTGCCAGCGGAGGGATGCGCCGTCATGCCGTACAGACTTGAGATCCAGCAGGGGGACTGGCCCGCCGAGGAGCTCCACAAGGGGGTGGAGGGCCTGCTGGCGGAGGCCATGGTGCTCACCCTCGCCACCGCCGGCCACGAGCACGGACCGCACGCCAACCTGGCCTTCTTCGCGTACGACGACGACCTCGTCCTGTACTTCGTCAGCGAGCGTTCGACCCGGCACAGCCACCACCTGGCGGAGGAGGCGCGGGCCGCGGCGACCGTCTTCCTGCCGCCGCCGGTCTTCGGCGAGCAGCTGCGCGGCGTGCAGCTGACCGGCGGCGCGGGCGAGGCCTGGGGGCTGCAGGCGGAGGCGGCGATGGCCGCGTACCGGGCGCGGTACCCGTCGTTCGCGCAGGACGAGGAGGTGCGGCGGCAGTTCCTGACGGGCGGCGGGGCGGCGGCGCTGTACCGGTTCCAGGTGGAGAAGCTGACGGCGGTGGACGAGCCGAACTTCGGGCGGCGCAACTACCTGCGGGCGGCTGTGCTGCGCTGACCGGCCCGAGGGCCCGTCTGGTGCATCCCCGGGGCCCGCCGGTCCCGCCGGTCCCGCCGGTCCCGTCGGGCTGGTCGGCGGGGCCCCGCGAGAACGGGTTGTCTGTACAACTTTTCGGTCGGTTCACCTGGGCGCTGCGAACCGGACGCCGGGCGGACACCTCGCGGCATCAGCCTGGCCGCATGAGAGTCATCGTCGTAGGAGCAGGCGTGCTCGGCACCATGCACGCCTGGCAGGCCGTCGAACGCGGCCACGAGGTCGTCCACCTGGAGCGCGAGGCCGAGGCGCGCGGCGCCTCCGTCCGGAACTTCGGCCTGGTCTGGGTCAGCGGCCGCGCGGGGGGCGAGGAGCTCGACACCGCGCTGCGCGCCCGCGAGCTGTGGGAGCGGATCGGGGCGCGGGTGCCCGACCTCGGGTTCCGGGCCAACGGCTCGCTCACCGCCATCCGCACCGAGGCCGAACTCGCCGTCGCCGAGCAGGCGCTGACCCTGCCGGACGCGGCCGAGCGCGGCTTCCGGCTGCTCGACGCGGACGAGGCCCGGGCGGCCAACCCGGCGCTGCGGGGCAAGCTGCTCGGCGCCCTGGCCTGCGAGCGGGACGCCGCCGTCGAGCCGCGGACCGCCCAGCCCGCGCTGCGCGCCGCCCTCGCGGCGAGCGGCCGGTACACCTTCCTGCCCGGACGCGAGGTCCGGGAGGTGATCGGCGAGCGCGCGGTGCGCGACGACCACGGCCAGGTGCACAGCGGCGACCTGGTGATCCTCTGCACCGGCGCCTGGCTGGGCGGGCTGGTCCGGGAGCTGGCCCCCGAACTGCCCGTCCGCAAGGTGCGGCTGCAGATGATGCAGACCGACCCGCTGGGCGAGACGCTGACCACCTCGGTCGCCGACGGCGACAGCTTCCGCTACTACCCCGCCTTCGCCGGCGCCGCGCTGGAGCGCCTGAAGGAGGCGCAGCCGCAGCCGCCGGTGGCCGCCGAGCACAAGATGCAGCTGCTGATGGTCCAGCGCCTCGACGGCGGCCTCACCATCGGCGACACCCACGAGTACGACCAGCCGTTCGGCTTCGACGTGGTCGAGGACCCGTACGACCACCTGGTCGGCGTGGCCGAGGAGCTGCTCGGCCGCCCGCTGCCCCGGGTGCGCCGCCGCTGGGCCGGCGTGTACGCCCAGTGCGTCGACACCACCCGGGTGGTCCACCGCGAGCGGGTCCGCGACGGCGTCTGGCTGGTCACCGGCCCCGGCGGCCGCGGTATGACCTGCTCGCCGGCCATCGCCGAAGCCACCGCCGAACTCACCAATCTGTAGAGGTAGTTGACATGTCGATTGATATCCGTCTGGTCGTGCTCGACATGGCCGGCACCACGGTCGCCGACGGCGGCCTGGTCGAGCAGGCCTTCCAGGCCGCCGCCGGCGCGCTCGGCGTCGAGGCCGGCAGCCCCGAGCACGCCCGGATGCTGGAGCACGTCCGGGCCACCATGGGCGAGTCCAAGATCTCCGTCTTCCGGCACCTGTTCGGCGAGGAGGAGAAGGCGCAGCGGGCGAACGCCGGATTCGAGGCCGCCTACCACGACCTGGTCGACGCCGGGCACTGCGCCGCGCTGCCGGGCGCGGCCGAGGCGATCGCCGAACTGCGCGGCCAGGGGCGCAAGGTGGTCCTCACCACCGGCTTCTCCCGGTCCACCCAGGACCGGATCCTGCGCGCGCTCGGCTGGGAGTCGATCGCCGACCTGACGCTCTGCCCCGCCGAGGCCGGCCGCGGCCGCCCGTACCCCGACCTGGCGCTGACCGCGCTGCTGCGCACCGGCACGGACGCCGTCCGGCAGATCGCCGTCGCCGGGGACACCGGGTACGACATGCTGACCGGCGCGCGGGCCGGTGCCTCCGTGGTGGCCGGGGTCCTCACCGGTGCCCACGGCGAGGAGCGGCTGCGGGCGGACGGCGCGACGCACGTGCTGAAGTCCGTCGCGGAGCTGCCGGCGCTGCTGGCGGGCTGAGCCGGAGCCCGGAGCGGGAGGTCGGACCGGCCGACCTCCCGCTCCGGGCGGTCGGGGCTCAGTGCAGGGTGCCCGCGTAGCGCTGGGTGAAGCGGGTGCCGGTGGGGGCGGTGACGGTGACGTCGTAGCGGGACTGGTCGAGCGGGTAGGCGGCGGTGGCGGCGGAGCCGGGGGCGACCCGGACGGTCTGCGGGGTGCCCGCGTAGTCGTTCGGGGTGAGGGTGAAGGTGATCGGCGTCTGCCCGGCGTTGACGAGGTCGAAGGTCAGCGCGGTGGTGCCGGTGCGGGCGGTGACGACGGGGACGGCGATGTCGTCCTGGTCGGCGCGGACGACGGTGCCGGCGAAGCGGCGGACGAAGCCGTCGGGGCCGTGGACGGTGAAGTCGTAGCGGCCGTCGGTGGCGGAGGCGTCCCAGGTGTGGGTGCGGGTGGCGCCGGGGGCGACCGTGTAGGGCGTGCCGGCGAAGGCGTACACGATGTTCGGGTAGACGGTGAAGGGGAAGGCCGCCGTGCCGTCGTTGCGCAGCGTGCAGGTGATCAGGCCGGTGGCGCGGTCCACGGCGACGTCCGCCCAGGGGCGGTACGGCAGTCGGCGGTGCGGACGCGCGCCCGGCTCCTGGACGGGCATGGACTGGGCGCCGACGGCGGGGAGTTGGACGCCCGGGAGCTTGCTGCCCGCGTCCGCCTTGGCCATCAGGGCGACGGTGTCGGGGAGTTGCGGGAGGGAGTAGTCGGGGGCGGCGAAGTCGAAGCAGCTGGTGAGGTCGCCGCAGACCGAGCGGCGCCAGGCGGAGATGTTGGGCTCGGCGACGCCCGTGACGAGCTCCATGAAGCGCAGGACCGAGGTGTGGTCGAACACCTGGGAGTTGACGTATCCGCCGCGCGACCAGGGCGAGGCGACCCAGAGCGGTACCCGGTTGCCGAGGCCGATGGCCCGGCCCTGGGTGAACTCCTCGGGGGTGCCCGCCTCGGGGGTGGGCGGGACCATGTGGTCGAAGTAGCCGTCGTTCTCGTCGTACATGACGAGGAAGACGGTGTGCTGCCAGACCGCCGGGTTGGACATCAGCGACAGCAGCGCGGTGTTGACCCAGTGCGCGCCGTAGTCCGGGCTGGCGGTGGGGTGTTCGGAGAACAGGTAGGGCGCGACCAGCCAGGAGATGGTGGGCAGGGTGCCCGCCTTGCAGTCCCGGTCGAAGGCCGCCGGGTCGAACTTCGTCATCGCGTTGACGTACCGCGGGTCGGTGGTGGGGAAGTTGTGGAACTGCTTGAAGTAGGAGAGCGCGTTGTCGTCGTAGTCGCCGGTGCGGTCGTCCTTGCTGGGGTTGTGGTAGACCCGCCAGGAGACGCCGGCCGCCTGGAGGCGCTCGGCGTAGGTCGTCCAGTCGGCCACCGGGTTGTCGGTGACCGGGGTGTTGTCGATCCACGGGCCGGTGGTGCCGTCCCGGCCCGGGCCCGCGGTGCCCGTCCAGAGGTAGAGGCGGTTGGGGTCGGTCGGACCGGCCAGTGAACAGAAGTACGCGTCGCAGAGGGTGAAGGCGTCGGCCAGGGCGTACTGGTAGGGGATGTCGGCGCGGTTGAAGTAGCCCATGGTGCGCTCGCCCTTGGCGGCGATCCACTTGTTCATCGCGCCGTTGTTGATCGCCTGGTGGCCGGTCGCCCAGTCGTGCGCGAGGCCGCCGGCGTTCTGCGCGTTGTACTTGGCGGTGTCCATCCGGTACGGCAGCATCGCGCCGCCGTCGCTGCGGCCGGTGTCCGGCTGGCGGAACACGTCGGTGCCGTCCGGGAACTGCAGCGCCTGCCGGTCGCCGAAGCCGCGGACGCCGTTCAGCGTGCCGAAGTAGTGGTCGAAGCTGCGGTTCTCCTGCATCAGGACGACCACGTGCCTGACGTCGGCGATGCCGCCCGAGGGCGCGGCGGAGGCGGGGGAGGGGAGGCCGGTCAGCGCGGCGGCGCCGGCGGCCGCGGTGGCGCCGACGAAGGTGCGGCGGGAGAGTTCGGGCATGGCGGGCGGGCCTCTCAGAGCTGGAAGGTGGCGACGGCGGCGGCGCAGTCCGAGGGCCAGCCGTTCGCGGCGGCGTTCGGGTCCGGCTGGGGCCAGCCGGTGGTGAGGGTGTGGGCCTCGACGAGGGTGAGCGGTCCGGCGCAGTGCACGGCGGCGATGCGGTCCTGCGGCTCGGGCTTGGCGCCGCGCTGCTTGCGGACCGGCGACCAGGTGTTGCCGGGCGAGGCCACCGGGTCGGGGTGGGCGCGGCGGTAGGAGTCGGCCAGTCCGGCGCCCTGCAGGGCCACCGTGACCGGCCAGTTGACCGGTCCGGTGCCGCCGTGCGCGGGCGCGGCCGCCGCCGTCCAGTCCAGGTGCGACGGCGAGGCGAGGTCGGCGCCCAGCAGGACCGCGCGGCCCGCGGCCACGTCGGCCTGGACGGCGGCGGCCAGCGCCCCGGCCTGACGGCCGCGGACCGAGGCCGTCTCGGCGGCCTCGACCTGGGCGGCGCTCTGGCCGTCCTGGACGGCGTACGGGCCGTAGGCGGCCTCGTCCAGGTGGGCGGCCCAGAACCGGACGCCGCGTCCGCCCGGCAGCTGCACGGTGGCCCCGGCGGCGGGCAGCGCGGTGGTGACGGCCGTGACGGCGCTCAGCGGGTAGCGGCTGAGGATGCCCACGCTGCCCGCGCTCTGGTAGGCGTACCAGCCGAGCGCGGTGGCCAGCGACTGGGCGGCGGTGCCCGCGGTCTCCAGCAGGGCGAGGACGTCCAGGCCCTGGGTGAGGATCGTGCGCAGCTGCTTCTCCGGGGCGTCGGTGAAGGCCGCGCCCGCGTTGGCGAGGTTCCAGGCGGCGGTCTTCAGCCGCAGCGGGGCGGCCGGATCGACGACCGGCACGGTGAGGGTGAGGGCGTCGGTGACGCCGCCGGTGTCCTTGACGCCGACGAGGACCTGGACCTCGGCGGTGCCCGCGGGCGCGGTGCCGGTGACCGTGCCGTCGGCGGCCACGGCGAGCCAGGAGGGGCCGCTGATCTTCCGGAAGGCCGGGGCGCCGGCGGCCCGGCACCAGAGCCCGCCGAGCTTGACGGAGACGGCGCCGCCGGGGGCCACGGCGGTCGCGGTGAGGGCGTCCACGGCCAGGTGCGGGCGGACGGGCGCGGGCTTCGGGCGGAAGGTGAACGGCGCCGTCTGCGCGAGGATGCCGTAGCCGTCCTTGGCCAGCAGGTAGGCGGTGTAGGGGCCGCCGGTGAGGGCCGAGGTGTCGAGCTGGATGTCGCCGGAGGCGCCCGGGGTGTACTTCCAGAGCAGCGAGGAGCCGGTGCCGGGCTGGCGGGTGCCGTCGTAGATGCCGACCCAGTTCTTCGGGTCGGCGGCGGTGGTGGTCCAGTGGAAGGTGAGCTTGTCACCTTCGGTCGGACTGGCGGGGGAGGCGAGGGTGAGGGTGCTTCCTGCGGCCACGGGGGTCCTTCGGGTCAGGGAGGGCGTCTAGTTGGCTGAACAACTGGACGCCCATTGACCCGAAGAGCGACATACTCCGTATGAACGAGACATGACCGGACGCCGGGAGGATGGACAACTCGCCGTTGAGTGATGGTCGTTGACGAACCGAGGGGTCGCCCTCGGCGTGACGGGGAGGGCCCCGCCCCGCCCCCGTCAGGCCGGGCCGGAGCCGCCGACGGGGCGCGGACCGAGCCGGCGGGCCGTCTCGGTGAAGGCCCGCAGGCGCGGGCTGTCCCGGGCCGTGGACCAGACGAGCGCCCACTCGGTCGGCGGCGCGTCGTGCAGCGGGACGTAGGTGATGCCGGGGTGGGTGTAGTACCGCGTGACGTGCTCGTTCAGCGTGCTGACCACCTTGCCGGCGGCGACCAGCGCGAGCACCTCGTGAAAGGTCCGGGCGGACGGCCCGCGCGGGATCGGGCGGCCCTGCGGGGTGTGCCGCGGCAGCATCGCCTCGGCCCAGTAGTCCGGGGAGCCGGGGCCGGCCTCGAAGGTCGTGCAGTCGCCGAGGTCCTCCATCGACACCGACTCCTGCCGGGCCCAGTCGGAGCCCTCCGGGACGGCGAGCACCCGGCCCTCCGTCAGCAGACAGGGCCCGGCGGTCAGATCGGGCTCGCGCACCGGGAGCCACATCAGCTGGACGTCGACCTGCCCGGTGCGCAGCAGCGCGAACGGATCGCTGAAGTGGAACTCCGCCAGCGTGACCTCGCAGTCCGGGTACCGCGCCGTGAACGCCTCGACGAAGGGCTGCATCGCGTGGCCCAGCGCGCCCATGACACCCAGCCGTACGGCGCCGTGGACGCTCCCGGTCGCGGCCGAGGCCCGTGCGATCCCGTCGTTGATGAGGTCGTACGCCTGTCGCAGGTCCTCGCGCAGACGGCTGCCGAGCGGGGTCAGGGTGACCGACCGGCTGGTGCGCTCGAACAGGGTGCCGCCGATCCGGCGCTCCTGCTTCTTGATCACCTGGCTGACCCGGGACGGTGAGACGTGCAGCCGCTCGGCGGTGCGGCCGAAATGGAGCTCCTCCGCCAGCACCAGGAAGATCTCGATGTCCCGCAGCTCCACGCCCGCCCCCAGATCGATAACCGTACGGTAATCGGGATGGTAACGAAATCGGCCTTGATCCCGGCCCGCGCGGACCGGAGGCTTGAGCCGCTGGCCAGGGGCCCTGTCGGCCGTTCCGCGGGCTCGCGGAGCAGGACGTCGGACCGGCCGACCTCCTGCTCCGCGCCGTTCAGGGCGGGCCTCCCGCCTCAGTGGCCGCCCTTCAGGTTGAGCACCACCACGCCGACGATGATCAGCGCCAGGCCCGCCCACTGGAGCCGGCCGAGGGACTCACCGAAGGCGACCACGCCTATGCCGGCCACCGCCGCCGTGCCGGCGCCCGACCAGACCGCGTACGCGACCGAGACCGGGATGTGCTTCAGCGCCTTGCCGAGCAGGTAGAACGAGAGCACGTAGCCGATGCCCACCCCGACGCTCGGCCAGAGTCTGCTGAAGCCCTCCGTCAGCTTCAGGCAGCTGGTGGCGCAGACTTCGCTGAGGATCGCCAGGGCGAGGAGTACGTAGGGCATGGGAGGTCAAACCGCGGGCGGGGCGGTGAGCTTCCCCAGCAGGGCAAGGTCGGCGTGCTCCAGGCTGTCGAGCAGGGTGACCCGGGAGCCGCCCGGGATCGCCACGTCCGAGGAGGGCACCGCGAGGACCGCGCAGCCCGCGGCACTGGCGGAGGCGACGCCGGTCGGGGTGTCCTCGACGGCCACGCAGAGCGCCGGGTCGAGGCCGAGGCGCTCGGCGGCGGCGAGGTAGGGGTCGGGCGCGGGCTTGGTGCGAGGGGTGTCCTCGGCGGCCAGCGTGACGGCGAACCAGTCCCGGCCGATGGTGCCGAGCACCAGGTCGACCACCCGGCGGGGCGAGGCGGAGACCAGCGCGGTGGGCACGTGCGCGTCCCGGAGGGAGGCGAGCAGGGCGAGCGCGCCCGGTCGCGGGACGGTCTCGGCGGCCACCTTGCCGGCGAAGGAGTCGCCGAGGCGGGTGGCGAGTTCGTCCTCGCTGAGGGCGGTGCCGCTGACCCGGTGCAGATGGGCCGCGGTGTGCTCGATCGCCTGGCCGAGCACCTCGGGGACGTCCTGGTCGGTGAGGGCGTGCTGCAGCTCGTCGGCGAGCTCGGCGGCGGCCTGCCACCAGAGGTGCTCGGTGTCGACCAGGGTGCCGTCCATGTCGAAGAGGACGGCGGCGGGTACGGGTGCTCGGAACGAGGGGTTTTCAGGCATGGCGGTACCTTCGGTGGTTCATCAGGAGAAGAAGCAGTACGAGGTCAGACGGTACGGCGGTCCACCAGCACCGGACGCTCCGGGAGGGCCAGGTCGGCGGCGGAGCCGATCGGCAGCGCGGCGGCGGCCTCGGTCGGCAGGTCGGCCTTGACCTCGGTGCCGTCGGCGAGCCGGACGGTGAGGCGGGTGACGGCGCCCAGGAAGGAGGCGCCGACCACCAGGGCGGGGCCGTGCGCGGAGGGGGTCAGCGACACGTTCTCGGGGCGGACCAGCACCTGCAGCGAGCCGTCGGCCGGCAGCACGCCGTCCACCGCGTGCCGGCGGCCGAGCACCTCGACGCCGTCCGCCGTGCGGGTGCACGGGATGCGGCTCATGGTGCCGACGAACTCGGCGACGAAGGCCGTCGCCGGCCGTGCGTACAGCTCGGACGGCGTGGCGCACTGCTCCAGCCGGCCCGCGCGCAGCACGGCGACCCGGTCGGCCATCGAGAGCGCCTCCTCCTGGTCGTGCGTGACGAACAGGGTGGTGATCCCCAACTCCTGCTGGAGGCGCCGGATCTCCTCGCGCAGCGTCAGGCGCACCTTGGCGTCCAGCGCGGACAGCGGCTCGTCCAGCAGCAGGACGCGCGGCTGCAGGGCCAGCGCGCGGGCCAGCGCGATGCGCTGCTGCTGGCCGCCGGACATCTGGTGCGGGTAGCGGTCGGCGTGCTGCGGAAGGCCGACCAGCTCCAGCAACTCCTGGGCGCGCTTGCGGCGTTCGGCCTTGCCGGTGCCGCGCATCCGCATGCCGAAGGCGACGTTGTCGGCCGCCGTCAGGTGCGGGAAGAGGCTGTACGACTGGAACACCATGCCGGCGTCGCGCCGGTGCGCGGGGATCTGCGTGATGTCCTTGCCGTCCACCAGCACCTGGCCGGAGTCGTGCTGCTCGAAGCCGGCCAGGATGCGCAGCGCGGTGGTCTTGCCGCAGCCGGACGGGCCGAGCAGGGCGAGCAGTTCGCCCGGGTGGACGGTCAGGTCGAGGCCGTCCAGGGCGGTGGTCGCGCCGAACGAGCGGCGCAGGGTGCGGAATTCGACGGTCGCGCCGCCGGGTGCGAGGGGGACGCCGGCGACGGGGGCGGTAACCGTGGTCATGGTGGGTAACTCCGGGGGCTTCAGGAGGCGGTGGTCTTGTGGCGGCGCTCGCGGCCGGCGGTGGCCAGCAGGAGCAGCAGCAGCCAGGTGATCAGCAGGCTCAGGATGGAGACCGCGACCGACATGTGGGCCTGGCTGTTGCCGACCGAGTAGATCCACACGGGGAAGGGCTGGTAGCCGAGGATCGAGGCGGCGGTGAACTCGCCGAGCACCAGGGCCAGGGTGAGGAAGGAGGCGTTCAGCAGCGCGCCGCGCAGGTTGGGCAGCACGACGGTGAGCACCGCGCGCGGCCAGCCGGCGCCGCAGTTGCGGGCGGCCTCCACCAGGGTGCGGACGTCCACCGCGCGCAGGCCCGCGTCCAGGGCCCGGTAGGCGAGCGGCAGTGACATCAGCACGTAGGCGATGACCAGCACCAGCGGGAAGTCCGGGTCCTGGATGAACACGAAGGTCTGGAAGAACGGCGTGTCCATCAGGTAGTCCGGGCCCCAGCGCAGCACGCCGATCAGGCCGGCGGTCAGCGCGACCGGCGGGACGACCAGCGGCAGGGTGCAGAGCACGTCGATCACCGGGCGCAGCCGCGGCGAGCCGAGCCGGACCGCGATCAGCGCGGGCACCAGCAGGAGCAGCAGCACCACGACGGTGACCAGGGCGAGTTCCAGGGTGAGCCAGAGGCTGTCCAGGAAGCCGGGGGCGCCGAGCAGGCCGGTGTACGCCTCGAAGGAGTAGCCCTTCGGGTCGTCGATGGAGAAGTAGCCGGCGGCGGCGAGCGGGACGACGAAGTACACGCCCGCGACCAGCAGGACGGCGCCGCGCCACCAGCGCAGCTTGGGCCGGGTGGACCGCGAGGTCCGGGTGGACCGGGGGCGGGCGGAGGTCAGCTGAGCCATCGGGCACTCCGGCGCTGGAGGGGCAGGTAGACGGCCATCACCAGGACGGCGACCACGATCATGTTGAGGCTGAGGGCGAGGGCGAGGTTGCCCTGGCCGACCAGCACGTTGCCGGAGAGCGCGTCGGCGATCGAGCGGCTGACCAGCGGCACGGTGGCGCCGACCATGGCCGCGGCGGTGGCGTACGCGGCGAAGGCGCTGCCGAAGAGCAGGACGAAGCCGCCGAGCAGCGAGGGCAGCAGGATCGGCAGGGCGACGTGCCGCCAGTACTGGAAGGTGGTGGCCCGGTTGTTGTGGGCCGCCTCGCGCCACTGCACCCGCAGGCCGTCCAGGGCCGGGGTGATGGTCAGCACCATCAGCGGGATGAGGAAGTACAGGTAGACGATCGTCAGACCGGTGAAGGTGTAGAGCGACCAGCCGTGGTCGGTGAGGTGCAGCAGCTCGGTGACCTCGCCGGCGTTGCCGAGGGTGGCGACGAAGGCGAAGGCGAGCGGCAGTCCGCCGAAGTTGGCGAGCACGCCGGAGGCGGTGAGGACCGCCTGACGCAGCCAGGTGAACCGGGAGGTCACCACGGCCTGGGCGATCGGCAGGCCGATCACGGTGGAGAGCAGCGCGGTGAGCGCGGAGAGCTTGAGGCTGCTGACCATCGCGGTCCAGTAGGCACCCTGGACGGAGGCGGTGATGTTGTCCAGGGTGAACTGGCCGCCGCCGCCCTCCGCGTCGGTGGACGTGGTGAAGGCGCCGATCACGATGGCGACGGCCGGCAGGCCGAAGCCGATCGCGAAGAAGGCGAACAGCGGGGCGGTGGCGAGCCAGGAGCCGCCACCGATGCGCAGGCGCGAACGCCTGCGGGGGGTGGGGGTGGTGGTGTCGGTCGCGGTGGACGCCCCCGCGCCGCCACCGGGTTCGGTGGCGGCGGGGGTGGTCGGCACCGGGGTGGGAGCCGTGGTCATGAGGTGGGTTCTCAGCCTGTCCGGTTGGGCCGGGTCAGCCGGCGATGGCCTTGGTCCAGTTCTCGGTCACGACCTTCTTGGCGGCCGCGATCTGGTCCTGGGTGGGGAAGGTGGTGAAGGGCTTCTCGACGGCGGGCAGCTTGGCGGCGGCCGCGGTGTCGAGGGTGCCCTCCTTCTTCAGCGCCTCGAAGGTCGACGGCGTGGCGTAGCCGCCGAGGAAGAGGTTCTGGCCCTCCGTGCTGAAGAGGTACTCCTGCCACAGGCGGGCGGCCGCCGGGTGCGGGGCCCACTTGTTGACGCCCTGGTTGTAGAACTGGGCGTAGCTGCCGTCGACCGGGACGGAGACCTTCCAGTCGACGCCCTTCTCCTTGAACTCGTCGGTGTAGCCCGCGTTCAGGTAGGACCAGTCGATCGAGATCGGGGTCTCGCCCTTCTCGATGGTGGCCGGGGTGGACTCGACCGGGTTGAAGTTGCCGGACGCCTTCAGCTTGCCGAAGAAGTCGATGCCGGGCTGGATGTTGTCCAGCGAGCCGCCGTTGGCGAGCGCGGCCGCGTAGACGCCGCCGAAGGCCGAGCCGGACTTGGTCGGGTTGCCGTTCAGGGCGACCTGGCCCTTGTACTCCGGCTTGAGCAGGTCGGCGAAGGTCTTCGGGCAGTTGGGGATCTTCTTGGCGTCGCAGCCGATGGAGACGTAGCCGCCGTAGTCGTTGACGGCGCCGCCGTTCGCGTCCTTCATGGTGTCCGGCACCTTGGCGAAGGTGGCGACCTTGTAGGGGGCGAGCAGGCCGTCCTTGACCGCCTGCAGCGCGAAGGCGCTGCCGAGGTCGACGACGTCGGGGGCGCGGTCCTGGCCCTTGCGGGAGGTGATCGCGTTGATCTCGTCCTGGCTGGAGCCGTCGGGGTTCTCGTCCTCGATCTCGATGCCGTACTTGGCCTTGAACGAGTCCATGATCTTGCCGTAGTTCGCCCAGTCCCTGGGCAGCGTGATGACGTGCAGCTTGCCCTCCTTCTTGGCGGCGGCGACCAGCGCGTCCATTCCGCCGAAGTCGGCGGCGGAGGTGGCCTCCTTGGCGTCCTTGGCGCCGGCCTTGGCGGCGTCGCCGGACTTCGCGGTCGAACCGGCGGAGCCGCAGGCGGTGAGGGAGAGCGCGGCAGCGGTCAGTACGGCCGCGAGGGCGGCGGCGCGGGCACGGTGCACGGTCACTGGTCAGTCTCCTGATCGGGGCGTACTGCGGGGAGCGTTCGGGGGAGGGGCGGCGAGCCGGGGCTGGTCCGCGGGGCGTCCGGTGTGAGTTCGGATGCCCCCGAGTTGACTAGCCAACTTCGCCGACGGGGGTAAGTACGCCGGAGTCCGGTGACGGGAAGGTGAACGGACGGCCCAGAACCGGGGTCGGCTGCGGGAACGGTCGAATCAGGCCGTCGGAGGGTGATCTCCCGGGTGCGATGCTTCGAGGGCGCAGCGGGATAGGGTCGGGCTGTCCGCGCCGGTACGGCTGCGCAGGACACCGCCCCAGGAGGGATCTTGACTGACGTGGCACTGGAGCCCGGCCGATCCGCCGCCGAGGAGCGCGGCCGACCCGCCGCCGAGGAGCGCGGCTCCGGCGCGCTGTACCGCAAGGTGGCCGCCGACCTGCGGGAGGCCATCACCACCGGTGCCTTCGGCGAGGCCGGCCGGCTGCCCGCCGAGGGTGCGCTCGCCGAGCAGTACGGCGTCTCGCGCGGCACCGTCCGCCAGGCGCTGGCCGTCCTGCGCTCGGACGGGCTGGTCACCTCCCGGCGCGGGACCCGCCGGGTGGTGTTGGGCACCGCCCGGGTGCAGAGCTTCTCCGAGCTGCTGAGCTTCACGCACTGGGCGTACTCGATGGGCGAGGAGCCCGGCGGCATCCTGGACTCGCTGGTCCGCCGCCCGGCCGACGCCGCCGAGCGCGAGCAACTGCGGCTGGAGCCGGGCTCCGAGGTGTTCGTGACGGTACGTCTGCGCACGCTCTCCGGGACGCCGGTGATGGTCGAGCGGACCGTCTACCCGCCCCGGGTCGGCGAGATCGTGGCGCAGCTGCCGGCCGACGTGGTCTCGCACACCGAGGTGCTGCGCGAGCACGGCATCCTGTTCACGGACGCCGACCACACCATCGACATCGTCGCCGCCAACGCGGAGGACGCCCGGCTGCTCGGCTGCCGGCGCGGCGGTCCGCTGCTGCGTGAGCGGCGGCGCACCACCGACCCGACCGGGATGCCGGTGGAGTGGTCCCAGGACCGCTACCTGCCGGGGACGGTGGCGTTCAGCATCCACAACTCGCTGGCCACCTCGGCGCTTTCGCGGCACGCCCGGGAGGGTGACTGAGTCCGCCGGGCGCGGAGGGGGCCGGCCGCGCCGACTCCCCTCCGGGTGGCGGGCGTTAGCGCATCAGCGGCATTGGCCGCATCAGCCGCGTCAGCGCATCAGGGCGGCGAGCAGCGGGCGGAAGTGCTCGAAGCCCGGCGTCGCGGCGTCCGCCTCCTTGGCCTGCTCGTCCCAGCGGCGCACCGCGACGGCGTCGGCCGCGCCGGGCAGCGCCGCGAAGGCGGCCGCCTGCTCCTCGTCCATCGGACCGCCCTGCACCTGGAGGGTGTACTCGGAGGCCTCGGAGAGCCGCTCGCGGTAGCCGGGCTCGACCGCGCACAGGTAGCGCTTGGCGGCCACGTGCAGCCGGACCGGCTCGGTGACCTCCGGGCCGAACCACTGCGCCAGCCAGGCGGCGCCGGTGTCGCTGTGCCGATTGTCCTGACCCTGCATCAGATCCCGTCCGTGCAGAGCCCCGTGGAAGTGTCCGAGGTCGTGCAGCAGCGCGGCCGCGACCAGCTCCGGGGCCGCCCCGGCGGCCTGCGCCAGCGCACCCGCCTGCAGCATGTGCTCGGCCATCGTGACGGCCTCGCCCAGGTACTCGCCGGCGCCCTCGCCCGCGAACAGCTCGGCGATCGTGTCCAGTGCGGCGCAGTGGCGCTCCAGTACCGCGAGGGTGGAGGAGAGCGAGTCCAGGTCGGCGTAGCAGCCCTGGAGGTGGCGCGAGCCGTCCTGCTCGAAGGCGGTCCGGGCGTGCAGCAGGCGGACGTTGTCGAAGACCAGGCAGTCGCCCGGGTCGAGCCGGAAGTCCAGTCGCAGTTCCGGGCGCAGGGTGATCGCGGCGAAGCGGCGGTACGCGGTGTAGAAGGCCTCCAGCTCCCCGGCCGGGCCGCGCAGGGTGCCGATCGACCGGTTGTTGAACCGCACCTCGCGGATCCGGCCGAGCGGGTCGACCTCGATCAGCGGCCGGTCGGCGCGCAGTTCGGTGCCCCGGTCGCGGAAGACGAACGGGACGACCGTGCGGGTCAGCACGGCGAAGTCCGCCGGGGCCTCGGCGCGCAGCAGCGCCGCCGCCTGGAAGCCGTCCACCAGCCCGGAGTCGCCGCCGGCCGCGGAGTTGTCCAGGCAGTGCAGCAACTGGAGGGTGGGCACCGGGTCCCGGTAGGGGTTGTCGGTGTGCGGGGCGATCGCGACGCTGGTGAAGGCGAGGTTGTTGGGGTCGGGCTCGACCCGGACGTCGAACAGCTCGCCGTAGTTGGTCACCCGGACGTGGCCGAAGGTCCCGGCCACCTCCAGCACCTGCCGCTCGGCCACCGGCACGCCGCGCAGCACCGCGAAGCCGCTGTGCCGGACGGCTCGGAGCAGCGCGGCCCGCTCCGCCGGGTCCTCCAGGTACGCCGTCCACCGGGCCGTCGGCAGCCCGCCCGCGAAGTCGGCGGCCGTCCAGAGCCGCTTGTCCGCCTCCGTCCGCCCGTCCCCCTCGGCGTCCTGCGCCAGCCACGCCCGCGGGTACCGGGACCGGTGCCCGTCCGACCAGAGCACCTCCAGGTGCTCGGCCGACCCGGTCCGGGCGGCGACGGCGAGGTCGTCCGGCAGGTCGGTGATCTGGAACAGCTTCTGCCCGCTCCGGGGATCCCGGCACTCGGCACACGGGCAGTTGTCACGCAGCCAGTACGGCGACGGCTCGATCACGGTGCTCCTCCTCGGTGATCCGTGAAGTTGTATAGCCAACTTCACCTCGTGGGGGAGCCTGCCCGGCGGTGGTGAGATCCGGGTGTCCACACCGTGAACCCCTCGGGAACAAGAACTCCCGAGGGGTTGGGGGCGGCCGGCCGGCCGGGGGTCAGCCCTGCGGGGCGGCGCTCTCCCAGGCGGCCTCCCAGGCGGCCTGCGCGGCCTTCTGCGCGCCGTCCGCGGCGGTGCCGAGGGCGGTGGCCAGCGCGGCGAGGGTGGCCTGGACGGTGTCCGGCGAGGCCGCCCGGCCGTAGTGGTTGACGCGGAGCATCTCGGCGGCCAGGGCGCCGCCGCCGGGCTGGACGGGCAGGGCCGGGTCCAGGCGGAGGAGCTCGGCGGCCAGGGCGGTGGCCGCCAGGCCGGGCGGGGTGCGCACCGTGGTGGCGACGGGGGCGGCGTGGGCGTCCTCGGGGACGAACGGGGTGAGGGTGCCCAGGGCGCGGACGCCGGCGCGGGTGGCGGCGGCGGCCGCGCGGTGGCGGGCGATCACGGCGGGCAGGCCGTCCGCGGCGATCCGGTCCAGGCAGGCGTCCAGCGCCAGCATCTCCAACTGGGCGGGTGCGTGCGGGAGTACGGTGCGGCCGGCGTCCGTCCAGCGCTCCTTCCAGTCCAGCAGGGAGAGGTAGGAGCGGCGGGGGGCGGCGGGGTTGGCGGCGATCCGCTCCCACGCGCGGTCGGAGACCGAGACGGCCGAGACGCCGGCCGGGCCGCCCATCGCCTTCTGTCCGCCGATGACGCACAGGTCGACGCCCCACTCGTCGGTGAGCAGCGGTTCGGCGGCCACCGAGGCGACGGCGTCCAGCATCAGCAGCGCGCCGTGCGCGCGGACCACCGCGGCGATCTCGGCCACCGGGTTGGTGTTGCCGGTGGCGGCCTCGGCGTGGACCAGCGAGACGAAGTCGATCGCCGGGTGCGCCTCCAGCGCCGCCGCGACCTGCTTCGCGCTCACCGCCCCGTCGAAGGGGACGGCCAGGTCCACCACCTCGGCCCCGCAGTCGCGCAGCCAGTTGCCGAAGGTCTGCCCGTACGGGCCGGTGACGATGTTCAGCGCGGTGGAGCCGGGGTGCGCGGCGCTGCGGATCGCGGCCTCCAGCGGCAGCAGCGCCTCGCCCTGGGTGACGATCACGTCGGCGGAGGTGTGCAGCAGCGCGGCCACCCGGTCCTCGATCGCCGCGAAGTCGGCGGCGCTGAGCGGGGGGAGGTCGAGGAAGGGGCTCACGGTGACGGCCGGCCTTTCGCAGGTGGGGCGGTTCGGGCAGGGACGAGTCTGCCCCATTTCCCCTGCTTGCAGGGAACGGCCGGCTCGGTAGAGTGCGGCCATGAGCGATGGTGCGGTGCTGCACGTTCGGGGGCGGGTACTGGTCGGACCGGAGGACGTCCGGGACGAACTCTGGGTGGTGGACGGGCGGGTGAGCTTCTCGCGCCCGCCGGCCGCGGACGACGTGCGGACCGTCACCGGCTGGGTGCTGCCCGGCCTGGTGGACGCGCACTGCCACGTCGGCCTGGACGCGCACGGCGCCGTCGACGCCGAGACCAGCGAGAAGCAGGCGCTCACCGACCGCGACGCCGGCACCCTGCTGATCCGCGACGCGGGCTCGGCCGCCGACACCCGCTGGATCGACGACCGCGAGGACCTGCCGCGGATCATCCGGGCCGGCCGGCACATCGCCCGCACCCGCCGCTACATCCGCAACTACGCGCACGAGATCGAGCCCGGCGACCTCGCCGCCTACGTCCGCGCCGAGGCCCGGCGCGGCGACGGCTGGGTCAAGCTGGTCGGCGACTGGATCGACCGGGACCGCGGCGACCTCGCCGCCTGCTGGCCCGGGGACGCGCTCGCCGAGGCGATCGCCGCGGCACACGAGGAGGGCGCGCGGGTCACCGCGCACTGCTTCGCCGCCGAGTCGCTGCCGGACCTGCTGGCGGCCGGCATCGACTGCGTCGAGCACGCCACCGGGCTCACCGAGGAGCTGATCCCGGCCTTCGCCGAGCGCGGGGTCGCGATCGTCCCGACGCTGGTCAACATCGCCACCTTCCCGGCGCTGGCGTTCGGCGGCGAGGCCAAGTTCCCGGCCTGGGCCGCGCACATGCGCCGGCTGCACGAGCGCCGCTACGACACGGTGGGCGCGGCGCACGACGCGGGCATCCCGGTCTTCGTCGGCACCGACGCGGGCGGCTCGCTCGCCCACGGCCTGGTCGCCGAGGAGGTGGCCGAACTGGTGAAGGCCGGGCTCAGCCCCGCCGAGGCGCTGTCGGCGGCGAGCTGGGGGGCCCGCGCGTGGCTGGGCCGCCCGGGCCTGGAGGAGGGCGCACCCGCGGACTTCGTGGTGTACGCACAGGACCCGCGCGCCGACGTCCGGGTGCTCGCGGACCCGCGGTTGGTGGTGCTGCGCGGCCGCCCGGTCGGGTGACCGACCAGGGGCGCCGGGCTGTCGGGGTAGGCCGATAGGGTGGCGCCCATGGCACCGCGTCCCCTGAACGAGATCGTCGAAGCCGGCTGGGCCACCGCCCTGGAGCCGGTGGCCGGGCGGGTCGCCGCCATGGGCGACTTCCTGCGCACCGAGCTGGCCGCCGGCCGGACCTACCTGCCCTCCGGGCCGAACGTGCTGCGGGCCTTCCAACAGCCCTTCGACTCGGTGCGGGTGCTGATCGTCGGGCAGGACCCGTACCCGACGCCCGGCCACGCCGTCGGGCTCAGCTTCTCGGTGGCGCCGGACGTCCGGCCGATCCCGGCCAGCCTGGTGAACATCTACGACGAGTACGGGCGCGACCTCGGCCTGCCGCAGCCGTCCAACGGGGACCTCACGCCGTGGACGCAGCAGGGCGTGCTGCTGCTCAACCGGGCGCTGACCACCGCCCCGCGCAAGCCCGCCGCGCACCGCGGCAAGGGCTGGGAGGAGGTCACCGAGCAGGCGATCCGGGCCCTGGTGGCGCGCGGCGGCCCGCTGGTGGCGATCCTCTGGGGGCGCGACGCCCGCAACCTGCGCCCGCTGCTGGGCCAGGTGCCGGCCGTCGAGTCCGCGCATCCGAGCCCGTACTCGGCGAGTTCGGGCTTCTTCGGCTCGCGGCCGTTCAGCCGGGCGAACGAGCTGCTGGTGCAGCAGGGCGCGCAGCCGGTGGACTGGCGACTGCCGTAGGCCTCGGCGGGCCCGCGTCAGCCCTCGGCGGGCCCGCGTTCCGGCGCGTGCACCTTCGCCGGCGTCCGCGGGCGGTGGTGCGTGCGGGCGGTGGTGCGTGCGGGCGGTGGTGCGTGCGCGTGCGGGCTTCCGGGTGCGGTGGGTCAGTGTTCGGCGTCAAGCTCACTCGAACGAGTGAAATGACGTTCTGTGTGACTCATGTGACGGATTGTTCGAGAAGACTGGCGGCTCATCGTTCGGAGCGCCAGCCCCTTACCCCGTCCCGCGGGTGATGTCGGAGGCGCGCTCCACCGCAGCACCACCCGTGGGGGTACCGCCATGTCTTCTTCGCGTTCCGTCTCCGTCTCCACCTCCGTCGCCGCCGCGGTGGTGGCCTCGGCCCTGCTCGCCGTACCGCCCGCGTACGCGACCGGACCGGCCGGGTCGCCGTCCGCCCCGGCGAGCCCCGGCAAGGCGCGCGCCGTCACCGCCGAACTCGACCTGGACGTCAGCCTGTTGAACAGGACGGTGGACGTCCCGGTGAAGGTCTCGCTCAACAGGGTCGAGACCCCGGCGCAGCGCGACGGCGCGGTGCTCACGGCCGCGGTCGACGGAGTCGACCAGCAGGGGCCGGTCACCCTGGTCAAGGCGGACGTGGGCAGGTCCGTGACCAGGTCCGACGACAAGGGCACCGCCGCCTCCGTCCGGCTGGTCAACGCCGACGTGCACGCCCCGGGCCTGCCGGCCACCACCCTGCTGGGCCTGGAGGCGCTCAGCTCGGAGGTCACCTGCCCGGTCGACGGGCCGCCGACGGCCGACGTCGTCGCGCCCGCCAAGCTGACCGTGCTCGGCAAGCCGGTCACCCTCAGCCTGTACGGGCCGACCAAGGTGGACGTGCCGCTGATCGGCAGCGTCTCGGTGGAGTTCTCGAAGAAGACCACCACCTCGGCCACGGCCGCCGCCTCGGCCCTGGAGGTACAGGTCGAGGTGAACCCGCTGAACCTCAACGTGGCCCGGGTGAGCGGGCGGATCACCGTGGCCTCGGTGAGCTGCGAGAAGCCGACCGGGCCCAGCGCGCCGACCACCGCGCCCTCGTCGAGCGCCCCCACCGTTCCCGCCCCCACCGTTCCCGCCCCCACCGGGGCCGTCCAGCCGGTCGCCGACGCGACCGCTCCGGCCGGCCGCCGGGCCGTCCCGCAGGCCGCCACCGGGAGCCCTGTGGGGAGTCCGGCAGCCGGCGGCAGTCTCGCCGCCACCGGCAGCAGCGGCTCCACCGGCCCGCTCGCCGCCGGAGCGGTCGCCCTGCTCGCGGCCGGCGGCTGCGCCCTCCTCGCCACCCGCCGGCGCCGCGCCGCGCACGCCCGGCGGCACTGACCGGGCCGCCCGGCGGCGCTGACCGACCGCCCGGCGGTACCGGCCAGGCCGCTTCCGCGGCACCGGCCAGACCGCTCAGCGGTACCGGCTGCGCCGCCGGCGGTGCGGGAGTGCCACCCGCGGCACTCTCGCACCGTGACCGTGTCAACGCGGACGGTTGGTTCACCTGCGCGTTACATGAGGGGAACAACCGGGAAACGGCGGCTTGCGACGCTACGCGGGCACCCACCACCCAGCTTGCGAGGTTCACCGCCGTGGCAATCAAGGCCGAGTACATCTGGATCGACGGCACCAAGCCGACCGCCAAGCTCCGTTCCAAGACTCGGATCCTGGCCAACGCGGACAAGATCCCCACCTGGGGCTTCGACGGTTCCTCCACCAACCAGGCCGAGGGTCACGCCTCGGACCGCGTCCTCGAGCCGGTCTCGACCTTCCCGGACCCGATCCGCGGCGGCGACAACATCCTCGTCCTGTGCGAGGTCAACGAGATCGACGGTACCCCGCACGAGTCGAACACCCGCGCCCTGCTGCGCCCGATCGCCGAGCAGTTCGCCGCTCAGGAGTCGATCTTCGGCATCGAGCAGGAGTACACCTTCTTCAAGGGCTCCCGCCCGCTCGGCTTCCCCGAGGGCGGCTTCCCGGCCCCGCAGGGCGGCTACTACTGCGGCGTCGGCGCCGAGGAGGTCTTCGGTCGCGAGATCGTCGAGCTGCACATGGACCGCTGCCTCGCGGCCGGCCTGTCGCTCTGCGGCATCAACGCCGAGGTCATGCCCGGCCAGTGGGAGTTCCAGATCGGCCCGGTCGACGCGCTGACGGCCTCCGACCACATGTGGGTCGCCCGTTACCTGCTCTACCGCACCGCCGAGGAGTTCGGCATCGACGCCACCCTCGACGCCAAGCCCGCCCGCGGCGACTGGAACGGTGCCGGCGCGCACACCAACTTCTCCACCAAGGCGATGCGCGAGAACTACGACGCGATCATCACCGCCTGCGAGTCGCTCGGCGCCTCCCAGGAGAAGGTCCTGGAGCACGTCACCCAGTACGGCGCCGACATCGAGTCGCGCCTGACCGGCAAGCACGAGACCGCCCCGTGGAACGTCTACAGCTACGGCGTCTCCAACCGCGGCGCCTCGGTCCGCATCCCGTGGCAGGTCGAGGTCGACCAGAAGGGCTACATCGAGGACCGTCGCCCGAACGCGAACGTCGACCCGTACGTGGTGACCCGCCTGCTGGTCAACACCTGCTGCTCCGCCCTGGAGAAGGCCGGCCTGGTCTGAGCCTCCCGGCTCCCCGGCTGCCCGGCTTCGTACGCCCGCAGGCCCTCCCCGTGACGGGAGGGCCTGCGGGCGTCTCCATTCCCGCGGACCGGCCGCCCTGCCCCGGCTCCGGGCTCCGGTCGTCCCGCCCCGGCTCCCGGGATCCGGCCGCTCCCGCATCGGCCGTCCCCGAAGCGGCCGCTCTTGATCCGACCGCTCCGATGGCCGGATAATCGCCGTCATGAACGCCCCCGCCCGCCGCACGCTGGTCCGACGCCTGCACGTCGACCTGGTGCGCGTGTGCGCGGCCGCCTGTTGTCGCTGACCTCCCACCGGGCCCGCACCGAGTTCCAGGGCTTGTCCGACAAGCCCTGGCTCGGTCCCCGCCCGGTTCCCGCGACACCTTTCCCCCAGGCGACCCCCGGCGCAGGAGCGTACGTCCATGTCCCCCACGTTTCACTGGTTCCTCCCCACCAACGGCGACAGCCGGCAGATCGTCGGGGGCGGCCACGGCTCCACGCCCGGGACGGCCGGGTCGGACCGGCCGCCGAGCATCGCCTACCTCGGCCAGATCGCCCGCAGCGCCGAGCAGTTGGGCTTCGAGGGGGTGCTGACGCCGACCGGCGCGTGGTGCGAGGACGCCTGGCTGACCACCGCGATGCTGACGCAGGTCACGGAGCGGCTGAAGTACCTGGTCGCCTTCCGGCCGGGGCAGATCAGCCCGACCCTGGCCGCGCAGATGGCGGCGACCTACCAGCGGCAGTCCGGCGGCCGGCTGCTGCTGAACGTGGTGACGGGCGGCGAGTCGGCGGAGCAGCGGGCGTACGGGGACTTCCTCGACAAGGACGCGCGGTACGCCCGGACCGGCGAGTTCCTCGACATCACCCGGCGGCTCTGGGCGGGGGAGACGGTCGACCGGGACGGCGTGCACCTGCGCGTCGAGCGGGCACGGCTGAACCGGCTGCCCGATCCGGTGCCGCCGGTGTACTTCGGCGGCTCCTCCCCGGCGGCCGGCGAGGTCGCGGCGCGGTACGCCGACGTGTACCTGACCTGGGGGGAGCCACCCGCGCAGGTCCGGGAGAAGATCACCTGGATCCGTGAACTGGCCGCCGCGCAGGGCCGGGTGGTCCGCTTCGGCATCCGGCTGCACGTGATCACCCGGGACACCTCCGCGCAGGCCTGGGCGGAGACCGAGCGGCTGCTCGCCGCGATGGACCCGCAGCGCGTCCGGGAGACCCAACGGGCCCTCGCCGAAAGCGAGTCGGAGGGTCAGCGCAGGATGCTCGCCCTGCACGGCGGCTCCGCCGAGCGGCTGGAGGTCCACCCGGGCCTGTGGGCCGGCATCGGCCTGCTGCGCGGGGGAGCCGGAACGGCGCTGGTGGGCAGCCACCGGGAGGTCGCCGACCTGATCACCGAGTACCACGAGCTGGGCATCGACGAGTTCGTGCTGTCGGGGATCCCCCACCTGGAAGAGGCCTACTGGTTCGGCGAGGGCGTGCTTCCCCTGCTGGCCGCCCGCAAGGTCTGGAGCGGAAGGCCCGCGAGCTGACGGAACGGGGTCTGGGGGGGGTCGGTGATGTCAACTCTCCTTACCTGCAAGCAGGTTGGGGGATCCTTCGGATCCGTGATTTCGGTCAGACGGGGGGCCGGTTCGGGCCAGCTCCACCGGATCGCGGGGCTCGGACGGGTGGGGGCTGCTTACGCTCGACGGGTCTGTTGGCACCTGTCCCCGCGCGGGGCGCGCGGCCTCGAAAGACCCGAACGGCATCCGGCAACACCCCGGCCCCCGCGCGCGTCCGCTGCCCGCTCCGTGAGCAACGCCGAGGTAGGGAGTCCGCGCTGTGCCGTCTCTGCTGCACTACGAGATCGTCACGGATCCGACGTCACTGCAAGCATCGTCCGACGGCGCACCGTCCGTGGGATCGGTGTACGTGATCGTCTCCAACACCCACCAGGAGGAGGTGGACTGGAGGTACATCGATGTGGAGGTCCCGGTCGGCCCCGACCCCGACCACCTGACGGCCGACGCCTCGCTGATCAAGGCGAGTCTCACCAGGACGTACTACGCGACCTGGGAGCCGGATGATCCGCGGTTCGAGTGGGACGGCGACAAGGGCGTCTTCCGGGCGCAGCACCCCAACTGGCCGGGGAAGAAGCTGGCCCTGCCCGGCAATGCGGCGATCATCCTCAAACTGGAGAACATCCCGCTCTCCCGGGGTGACGGCCTGGTCCTCCTGAAGATCCACGAGCGGACCGGCGGCGGCGACCAGCAGGCGGGCATGCCGACGGACTCCTTCACCACCACGCTCGCGGTGGCGAAGCAGACGCCGAAGGTGCCGCGCAACTTCCGCCCGAAGACCGCCCTGCTGGACGCGGACGCGGGCCAGAGCGTCGTCCTGGAATGGGAGGGACCCGGCAACCTCGACTACTGGATCCGCTACCCGGACGGCACCCAGGTGCCCGTCGCGTCGGCGGACAAGAGCCCCGCGGTGGCCCTCCGGTACTACTCCTGGTCCGTCCCCGCCCCGAAGCGCGGCACCACGTACACCCTGATCGCCGGTACGGACAACGGCGGGCAGCCGCAGCACGGGTACTTCCTCACCACCACCGTCCACGCGCTCGTCCCCGAGTTCGGGAGCGGGACGCGCTCGCCGTGGGTCGAGGGGACGTCGGACAGGGGCCGGGTCACCTTCACCGCGGACGGCGTGAAGGTCGACGACCAGGGCGGCGCCGCGGGGACGGTCACGGCCAGGACCGCCGACGTGCGCGACGTGAAGACCGAGTCCGTCAAGGGCCGGACCGCCGGCTCCGGCTGGATCGACTTCCCCGACACCGGCATCGACGTCTACCACGGCCCGAACAAGGACCTCGGCGTCGTCACCGCCGACCGCGCGGACGTCAACGGCGTCAACACCAAGTGGGTGGGTGACCGCGATGGCGGTAAGGGGTGGATCGACTTTCCCCAGGCGGGTGTCGATGTTCGCAAGGACGGCGGTCAGGAGTGGGGGACGGTCTTCGCGGACAAGGCGGATCTGAACGGTCTGAACACCAAGTGGGTGGGTGACCGTGACGGCGGTAAGGGGTGGATCGGGTTCCCCCAGGCGGGGATCGACGTTCGCAAGGACGGCGGCCAGGAGTGGGGCATCGTCGCCGCGGACAAGGCCGACCTCAACGGCATCAACACCAAGTGGGTCCAGGGCCGCGACACCGCCGACGGCTGGATCGAGTTCCCGAAGGCCGGCGTCCGCGTCTACCGTGACGGCGCCCACGACCTCGGCGCCGTCATCGCCGACAAGGCCGACCTGAACGAGCTGCACGCCGGCGAAGGGCATGTGAAGGGCCTTCTCACCGTCGGCGGAGGGATGCAGCTCAGCCACGACGGTGAGCGGATGTTCGTCACCATGCCCGACCGGATCCTGTTCTTCGGGATCAACGAGTTCAAGAAGTGGGTGACCTTCGAGCGGGGTATCGCGGTCGCTTTCGGCAGGGGCAACCTCTCGATGACCAAGGACGGCGGGGTGCTGGTCAGCGGCAGCAACGTCCAGATTCAGCAGGGGAACCTCTCCATCTCCACCGGCAATCCGCCGAAGGTCAGGGAGCTCTGAAGCCACCCGGTCACGAGACGAGGAGGTCTCGGGACGACTCCCGCGACCTCCTCACCCGACCGGCCCGCGGCCCCCGGTCACTTGCCGGCCGCGGCCTCCAGGGTGGCGCGCCACAGCGGGCTGTCGACGTAGTGGTTGTCGTACTGCTCGGAGGAGTCCTTGATCTCCTGCGGGCTCGCCTCGCCGCGCACCACCCGGCCGAGCAGCCGCAGGTAGTCGAAGCGGGGCATGCCGGGGGTGAAGGTGAAGAGCACGTCGGCCTCGGAGCCGGGAGCGGCGGCGAAGGCGTGCGGGGTGTGCGGGGGGACGAGCAGGAAGTCGCCCTCGCCCAGGGTCTCGACGGTGTCGTCGAGCAGGACCTGGAGTTCGCCGCCGATGACGAAGAACAGTTCGGAGGCGCGGGTGTGGAAGTGGGCGGGGGCGCCGACGGCGCCCTTGGCGAAGGTGGAGCGGTAGCTGGTGATCGGGCTGCCGTCGGTACCGCAGTCGGCGAGCAGGGTCATGGTGCTGCTCGGGTCGTTGGTGGTCTCGGCGGTGGCGGCGCGGGTCAGCAGCGGCTTCAGCGGGTTGGCGGTCATGGTGGTTTTTCCCCCGTGTCGGGCGGTCCCGGCTCCCTGCCGTGACCTCGTGATGATCACTCTATTTCGTTGGCCGACCGCCTGAATGGTGCATTCCAGGACCATAATCATGGGTCAATTGGCGCCAGGGAGACCGCGCTCCGTGCTCGGTCGACCGCCCGATCGACCCGCCTCCGCGGAGGCGCCGGCCTCCCGGGTTTCCGGTGGCCGGCGCCTCGTCGACACGGCGCTTCCCCTGGCGCGGCACTAGTGCCGCGTCAGGCAACCTTCGCCCCGTCGCGACGCCCGGCACGCACTCTCGCCGCACCGGCCGAAAGCCCAAGTACGTCCAGTACGAGGACTTCCGGCCGGCACGCCGATAGCACGCACCGGACGCCTCTCCTTGACGGGCAAAAGTTGCCTGACGCGGCACTAGAAGTCGTCGGCGCCGTTTCGCAGCTCGGGCGTCCAGTAGCCGGTGGCCCAGACGGCCGGGTCGACGGCGATGCCGCCCGCGCCGGGGGACTTCACGGTGGCGGTGCCGCCGCCCCCGCCGAGCGTGACGGAGAACGCGGAGACCGGCTCGTTGTCCTCGTGGACCCCGCCGTTGGACAGCCGGACCAGGGCGTAGGCGGGGGCGCCGGGGGTGAGGACGACCGGGGCGCTCGGCTTGCTCCTGGCGACGGCCGGCACGTTCTCCCGGTGGCTCTCCAGGAACTGGATCTGCGGGAAGTCGCTCAGCTGGCAGCTATGGCCGGAGGTGTTCTTCGCCGTGAGGACGATGTGGGTGTAGGGCGGCCCGTCCTTGCGGGCGGCGCTGATGGCGAGGTCCTTGACGGTGCACAGCGGCGTGGCCGCCGTGGCCGGTCCGACCGGCGGCTTCGCGGCGGTGGCGGGCTGGGCGGCACCGGAGCCCTTTCCGGCCTCTGCCCCCTTCCCGGTCCCCGCGCCCGTCCCGGTCCCCACACCCTGCGGTGCACTGCCGCCCGGAGCGGCGGGGGCCGCCGGGGCGGGAGCCTCCGGGGCCACACCGGCACCGGCGGCCGGGGCGGATGCCGCCGTGCCCGCGGGCTTCGGGTCGGCTGCCTTGGGGCTCGCGGGCACCGGGTCCGGACCGCAGGCGGTCAGGGCCAGGGCGAGCAGGGCGGTGCCCGTCGCGGTCAGGGCGGCGGTGCGGCTGTGGAACGTACGCATGGGAATTCCCCCGGTGTCGGTGCTGCGGTGACGCATGCTCTGGTCGATCTGGAACGACCATGGCCCGGGCGCCGTCCCGCCCGCCAGCCACCACGGCGGATACGGGACGCTGGGACGTTCCAGCCCCTCTGACCTGCGGAAACGCGTGTGCCTGGAACGCCGGAATGGGACACGATCACCGGTTCCGGGGGCTCAGGCGTGCTGCTGCGGGGTGGCGGCGGTCCAGGCGAGGAGCATGCGGAGGGCGTCGTGGGAGGGGCTGCCGGGGGCGGCGGTGTAGGTGATCAGGGCCTGGTCGGGGTCGTCGGCGGCGCGGAGGGTGTCGTAGGTGAGGGAGAGGGTGCCGACGAGCGGGTGGTGGAAGCGCTTGGTGCCCCCGGTCTTGTCCTGGACGGGGTGCTGGGCCCACCAGCGGCGGAAGTCCTCGCTGTGCATCGACAGCTCGCCGATCAGGGAGGCCAGGTGGGGGTCGTCGGGGTGGCGGCCGGCCTCCAGGTGGAGGTAGGCGACGTTCTCCCGGGCGCAGGCGGCCCAGTCCGCGTACAGGTCGCGCGAGGTCGGGTCGAGGAAGGTGATGCGGGCGATGTTGCGCTCGGCGGGGGCCATGGTGCCGTAGTCGCCGAGGAGGGCGCGGGCGGCCGGGTTCCAGGCGAGGACGTCCATCCGGCGGCCCATCACCAGGGCCGGGACGTCCCGCAGCTCGGTCAGCAGCCGCTGGAGCATGGGCCGTACCGACTGCTCGTGGCGGGGCGCGGGGGCCATCGGCGGGCGGCGCGGGGCCGGGCGGGCCAGGTCGTGCAGGTGGCCGGTCTCGTCGGCGGTCAGCTGCAGGGCGCGGGCGAGGGCGTCGAGCACCCCCTCGGAGGGGTTGGGGACGCGGCCCTGTTCCATCCGCGTGTAGTAGTCGACGCTGACGCCGGCGAGCTGGGCGATCTCCTCGCGGCGCAGGCCGGCGACCCGGCGGGTGCCGCCGTAGTCCGGCAGGGCCACGTCCTGCGGCCGGAGGCCGGAGCGGCGTGAGCGGAGGAAGTCGCCGAGGCTGGTCGCGGTGGTCATGGGAGAAGTGTCGCCGCTCGCGCGGGGCGCTGCCTGGCCCTGGCAGGACCAGGCAGCGGGCCGGCGGGCGGCGGGACGGCAGGGGGTCAGGCCGGGAGGGCGTTGACCAGGCCGCCGTCGACGGCGAGGTCCTGGGCGGTGATGCCGACACCCGCGTTGGCGAACACGCCGTCCAGCTTGCCGGCCGGCGTCGCCGCGATCCGGCCCGGCTCGGCCGCCCGGTACGACGAGGCCCCGAGGCGCCGGGTGGAGCACTCCGGGTGATCCCCGGGCGGGTCGGGGCCGCGTCGCCCCGGCTCGGCGAGGCCGGGCCCGGACACTGCGGCCATGACACGTACCCGCCTCACCACCGCGCTCTGCGCGGCCCTGCTCACCGCGGCGAGCTTCCAGGTCACGGCCGGCGCCGGCCCCGCGACCGCCACCGGACCGGAGGCCGCCGCCGCCCCCGAGGGAGCGCCGCACCGGCCCTGCGTCGCCTCGCCGCCGCCCGACGGCGGCCCGGCCGCCGAGGTGTTGCGGATCGCCGAGCAGGCCAAGCAGGAGCTGGACCTCAAGTCCGTGATCCTGCGCGTCACCCGGGACGGCCACGAGCTCGTCACCGCCGGGCTCGGCGAGTCGATGACCGGTGTACCGGCCGAGCCGGCCATGCACTTCCGGGCCGGCTCGGTGGGCATCGCCTTCATGGGCACCACCCTCCTCCAGCTCGTCGACGAGGGCGTGGTCGGCCTCGACGACCCGGTCTCCCGCTGGCTGCCCGACCTCCCGCACGGCGACGAGATCACCCTGCGGATGCTGGGCAGCTCCACCACCGGGATCGCCGACTACGTCACCGACCCGGACTTCCTCGCCGCGCTCTACGCGGCCCCCTTCCGGCAGTGGACGCCGCAGGAGCTGGTCGACATCGCGCTCGCCAGGCCGCGCTGGTACGACCCGGGCACCAACTGGAGCTACTCGCACGCCAACTTCGTGCTGCTCGGCGAAGCCCTGGAGAAGATCACCGGGATCCCGCTCGACCGCCTGCTCCAGCAGCGGATCTACCGCCCGCTCGGCCTGCACGAGACCTTCGACGGCACCACCCCCGAGATCCCGGCGCCCGTCCAGCACGCCTTCACCTCCGACCGGGGCATCTACGAGGAGTCCACCTTCTGGAACCCGTCCTGGACCACCGTCCCCGGGGCCGTCATCACCACCGACATCTGCGACCTGGCCCGCTCGGCGGTGGGCATCGGCGCCGGTGAGCTGCTCTCGCCGCACTCCTACCAGGAACTGCTGAACCCCGGCACGGTGGGCCTCGGCGGTGCGACCAAGACCTGCCCGGCGGACATCTGCCTGGAGAACACCGAACAGAGGCACTTCGGGTTCACCGCGATCGTCGTGAACGACTGGGTCCTCCAGAACCCCTCCTTCACCGGCTTCGCGGCCATCCAGGCCTACCTGCCCTGCGAGCGGCTGGCCATCGCGGTCTCCGTGACCAAGGGCCCGAACGCGCCGGACGTCAACTCCGCGGACACCATCGCGAGCCGCATCTCCGAGGCGCTCGCCCCGGACCACCCACTGCAGTTCGGCTGAGCACCCCCGGCGCGGGTGCCGCACCCCGGCACCCGCGCCCACCGAGAACCGGTGGCCCCCGGTGGCACCCGCCGCCAGGATGCCGGTATGCCGCAACCCGCCGAGCCGTCGCCCAGGCAGGGCGGTCAAGGGACGGCTACTCGCCGGGGTCCGGTCCGGTGTAAGCCGATGAGCGGAAGAGACGCGGGAACGCTCGGGAGCCGTGGCGCTGGTCGAGCCATGCCGTAAGTCCGCTCAGGTCTCCGCCGACCATGGCCGCGACTATCAGCCCGTGGAGCGTGTCCGCTGCTGTCCCGCCGATTTCCGTGAGGAACGTCAGGTACCGAGCACCGACCCCACGTTCATAGCCGGCCATGGCCAGGTTGAAGCGGGAGGCGACACCGGATGTAAAAGGGGCGAAGTCGGCAGCTTCCAGCTGTCCCGTGGTGTCGCGGAAGGCGAGCCGATCAGCCGGTTCGACGCGGTCGGCAAGACCGAGCCGCGCAGCCACTGTGTGAGCGAGTGTCCGGGCCTCCCGGTCCGTCGCTCCCTCCATCACGATGCCGAGGTTGCGAGTCGTCCCCGCGTCCGCCTGGTCCGGGGCCGAGTAGGTCCGGCCGTTGCCGTCCCGCCGGTTGATCCCGTACCGGTTGCGGATCACCTGGCCCTGGTGAAGCCGGTACTCGCGGAACGAGCCGAAGTGCAGGCAGTCATGGGCGTAGGACCGCAGCAGGTCGAGCGCCACCAGCTCCGGAGAGGACAGCCGGGCGTCACTCAGCCTGCCGTACCGGGTGATGACGGAGGCGAGTTGAAGGTGCCGGTATCCCTGGTCGGGGTGGTGGAAACCCCCGAAGGCATCGGGTCGAGTCGAGCGGACACCCACCCACACCCGGTCGATGGGCAGCAGCTGACCCAGGCCGAGCTGACGGTACCGGTCCGCCAGCAGGGCAGCGCCCTGCCGGAAGACCTCCCGCGCGGCCTCGTCAGCCCACGTGTCGAGCACCCAGTGCAGCAGCGAGAACGTGATGTTCGGATGAGCCTGACTCAGCGCAGCCGTGGCCCGCTGCGCCGCCAGTCGCTGAGCCAACTCGGAACGCTCGGCCACGCCGCCGGCCAGGTGCTCGTTCGGCCCCAGGCACGAGGGGGTGAGCGAGCGGCCGAGGTTCAGAGCCGCTGACGGCTGATCAACTGCCGGTGCGAGTCCTGAACTCCCTCGGGGAGATTGTCCGGTGAGAACCATCGAGCCTCCAAGACCTCGAACGAAGCGACCTTGATCCGTCCACTGACGTACAGCGCCTCGTAGGCGACTTCGACGCGCAGCTTGTAACCGCTCTTCAGGTGCGCCAGCTCGCACACCTTCACCACGAGCCCGGTCTCCTCCTGGACCTCACGGATGATCGTGTCCTCGAAGGACTCGCCCTTGTTCGCGTAGCCGGTCGGCAGGCCCCATTGCCGCCCCTCCGGCCACAGTCGGTGCTTCAGCAGCAGCACCCGGCCGTCCCGGTCGCGGACGACGCCCGTCACGCCGACCATGAACTTCGAGTGCCACAACCACAGAACGCGCCACTGCATCGGACCCCTGATGATCCGCCAGAGCTTGGCAACGATCTTCTTCATGGGTTAGCCCCTTCATCGGTCGGGCCACTCCCGCGCGCCGCTCGCGCGGTCGGCCCACGATCCCGCATCGCAGGCCACCAACACCAAGCCTGTGATCATTCGATCACTCTGGGTGTCCTCGGCGGTGGTGGTGTCGGTGGCGCCCGCGCTCCGCGTTCGGCGCCGCCTGGCGGGCCCGGCATCACGGCGCGCGGCTCAGCCCGGCCGGGCTGGCTTTCCACTGCTACGGACATGCCTGGCTCCCCTTCGCTCGGCTTTGTGGACGAAAGGCCAAGCTAGGGGAATTCCGGCTGACCGATCAATGAAATTCCCGTCAGCGACTAAAGATCTCGACGGAACATATCTGCCCACTCCGTCAGCTTCCCGCGCGCCTGTTCATCGAACAGTGCGTGGCCCTCGTACATGGCGAACATGTCCCGGTACTGCTGCACGTCCCTCGGGTCTCTCAGTACGATGATCCCCGTCTCGGTCTCGACGGTGGCGAGACTTCTGTCATAGACCGTGAACGTGTTGAGTGGGCAGTCGGGAATGTACTTGCCAAGCGGGATCACGCCGAGGCGAATGTTCGGCAGCCTGGACAGCGACATAAGCCGGTCGAGTTGAAGCGTCATCGCACGGGGCGGCAGGACAGCCCAGCGTGCGGCTTGTTCTGTGAGAATGAAGGTAAACGTCTTCGACTCGTCATAAATAACGGTCTGCCGGTCCAGCTTCTTGGCTACGGCCTTACTGGCGTCTCCCGGAACGTGGGCCAGGCTTGCCCGGATGTATTCAGGGGTGGCCAGTAGGGTCGTCAGCATTGAGAGCAGGAAATACCGAATCTCGGTGGACGACGCATCAAGCGCCGCGAGCTCGACCTGCTTCTTGTCCAGGCCCTTCTGTCGCAACGCACGGACGTCTTGCCACTCGGTGTTCGCCACCCTGGCCAGGTCCAACACTCGCCGAGCCAGCTCGGCCGGCACTTCGAGCGCCCGTAGGATCAGTTCCACATCCACCAGAGACGGAACCGATCGGCCGGTCTCGATCTTGCTGATTTTGGATTGCGTCATGCCACAACGCCGGGCAAGCCGGTCCCCTGAGAGACCGGCTTGATCCCGGAGTTCTTTGAGCGCCTTCGCCAGGTCGGATTTGCTCTGCCCAAGCTCGGCCGGATCTATTGCCACCCATGCTCTTTCACGTAGTCCGCAAAGGACACGGACTCGACTACCGCCAGCCGCTGCCATTCCCGATACTGCTGCACGTCACCGTCGAAGAGAACGCGATCGGTCTGCGTTCCGTCCGGCTCGTAGTTCATCAGGACCACGCTGGCGTCGTCGAACAACCAGAAGTCCTGATCAGGAAGTCCGGGATTCGGCCTGTCCGTCAGGTCGAGAATCCGGATATCCTCGCCCGCCTTTGCGTGCGGCTCGTAGTACATGAACTCGTACCGAAGATAGTCACTCAGCGGACGGGTAACGATGTGCACCCGTTGCACGGTACGACCGGCCGCGGTGTGAGCCCTGAGCCTGTCCGTCCACCCGGACGTGTAGGCGTCCGGGTCGATTCGATTCCCGGCCAGGAATTCCTCGATCTCTTCGGCCTCCCCCGCCACCTTGTAGGCGGGGAGAGTCTCAAGTCGGAACGCCGACTGGGAGAACCCGTGCAGGAGCTGCTGCCAGCTCTCACCATCCAAGGACACGAATGGCCTCCTTCACAACTGCCTCCGGCAGCTCCACGGCACCCTCGTGCGTCGGCACGGTCAGGTCGGCGTACTGGTCGCCCTGGAAGACGAGAGTGCCCCGGTCGGTGATGTAGACGTTGGGGCAGTCACCGTCCTTGCAGTCCCCGTTGCCGTCGCCCGTGATCCTCGTGTGAGCCATGGCCAACCCCCTTGAGTGCGGCCCCGGTTTGGGCCGGTGCGGGAAACGCTAGGGAAGGCTGGTGCCGCCTGTCCACGTACCGAGGGCACTATTCCCGTCCCGGACTAATGATCATGATCTGAAGTCTGGCCGAACAGGCCCTCTTGCGACGGCGTCGTTTCATCCGCCTCGCTCCCGTCAGCCACGGTGCTCAGGGGCCGAACGCGCCGGACGTCAGCTCCGCGGACACCATCGCGAGCCGCGTCTCCGAGGCGCTCGCCCCGGACCACCCGCCGCAGTTCGGCGGAGCACCCCCGGTCGCCGGCGCGGGTGCCGCACCCCGGCACCCGCGCCCACCGAAAACCGGTGGCCCCCGGTGGCCCCCGCCGCCAGGATGCCGGTATGCCGCAACCCGCCGAGCCGCCGCCCGCCGCACCGCAACCCGCCGGGCCGTTGCCTGCCGAGCTGCGGTCCTTGCTGCCGCTCCTGTTCCTGGACGTCGACGGTCCGCTGAACCCCTACGCCGCGAAGCCGCACAGGCGGCCCGAGGGCTACCTGACGCACCGGGTCAAGCCGGATTCCTGGGTCGCCCGATTCCCCCGCAGGCCGGGCCTGTACGTGCGCCCGCTGCGACTGTGGCTCAACCCGCGACACGGCCCGGAACTGCTCTCACTGCCCTGCGAGTTGGTCTGGGCGACCACATGGATGGACGAGGCGAACACCTGGATCGCCCCACTGCTCGGGCTGCCGCGCCTCCCGTTCGTCGACTGGCCGCAGCTGCACCAGGAGGACCCGGAGGGGCTGCACTGGAAGACCCGCCACCTGGTCGCCCGGGCGGCGGGGCGGCGCTTCGTCTGGGTGGACGACGAGTTGGGTCCGCAGGACGTCGAGTGGATCGCGGCGAACCATCCGGGGGAGGCGCTGGCCCTGCGGATCGACGCCCGACTCGGGTTGCGGGAGGGGGACTTCGCGACGGTGCGGGAGTGGGTGGCATGAGGGTCGGGGTGGTGGAGCGGCTGTGGCGGTACCCGGTGAAGTCGATGCTCGGGGAGGAGCTGCGGACGGCCGGGGTGTCGGAGCGCGGGATCGACGGGGACCGCGGCCGGGCGCTGGTGGACGTGGCCGGCGGGCGGGTGGTGAGTGCCAAGAACCCGCGGCTGTGGGCCGGGATGCTCGGGTTCACCGCCGTGCTGACGGCGGACGGGGTCGCCGTCAGTGGCCCCGACGGCCGGGCGGTCGGCGAGCGGGAGCTCTCCGAACTGCTGGGCCGGTTGGTCCGGTTGGTGGACGAGCCGCCACCCGGGGCGCTGCTGGAACGGGCCGTCCCGGAGGAGGTGCTGGCCCACGGCGTCGAGGCGGAGGTCGCCGTCACCGTCAACGGTCTCGGCCGGGCGGCCCCCGGCGGGACGTTCTTCGACTTCGCGCCGCTGCACCTGGTGACCACCTCGACCCTGGACGCCGTGCCGGCCGAGGCCGAGCGCTACCGCCCCAACCTGGTGATCCGTACCGAGGGGGAGGGCTTCGTCGAGAACGCCTGGGTGGGCCGCGAGGTACGGATCGGCCCGGACCTGCGGATCCGCGTGCTGGTCCCCACCCCGCGCTGCGCCGTCCCCACCCTCGCTCATGGCGAACTGCCGCGTAGCATGGCGGCGCTGAAGGCCCTCGCCGAGCAGAACCGGCTGGTCCCGATGGAGGGGATGCCCGCGCTGCCCTGCGCGGGCGTGTACGCGCAGGTGGTGGAGCCGGGAGCGGTGACGGTGGGGGACGCGGTCGAGCTGTGCTGATCACCGCGGCGGCGTCCGACGCCGGTCGAGGGCGGTCTCGGACCAGCTGAGGCCCCGGAGGAACGAGGCTGCGAGCGTCGTCCACCAGACGACGCCGGCGGTGCCGCGCTGGCCGGGGCCGACCAGCGCGGCCGCACCGAAGGCGAGCGCGATGCTGACGGCGAGGACGAGCGCGGCGACGGTCACTTCGAGGGGTGTCGGCCGGTTCACCGGTCCGTCCCTCGTCGGATGAGTGCGGCGAGCCGGATGACCACGTCGGGCCGGGCCCGGCCGAGTTCCACCAGTACCTCACCGGTGAAGAGGGACGGGCTGTCCACGCCGACTGACGGCAGGACGATGCTCGCGGACGCCAGGGCGTCGGTCAGCTCGGCGACGGCCGCCCTGGCGTCCTCGTGCCGCTGTCGGGCGTGACGGCCCGTACGGGATTGCATCGGTGCTCAACTCCGGTGCGGTGAGTACGGGTTCTGGTCGTCGTCGAGCAGGACGCGTACCCAGACGCGCTTGCCCGTACCGCGCCGTATGACCACCCCGAAGTCGAAGGCCAGCTCGCGGACGAGCTCGATCCCACGCCCGCCCTCGCTGAAGCGACGGGGGCGTCGGTCCCGGAGCGGGAGGTCGAAACGCGGATCCCACACTTCGAGCCGGCAGTCGCCCGCGAACTCCTGGAGGTGGAGCCGGACTTCGCCGACGCCCTGGCAGGCATGGACGATGGCATTGGTGACCAGCTCGGAGGTGATGAGTACGAGGTCGTCCACGCGGTCGCCGTCCCACCCCCATGCGGCGAGTTGGTGGCGGACCAGGTGGCGCGCGGTCCGTACGGAAGAGCTGTGCTCGGTGAGGGTGCCTTCCCACCTGTGGAGGGTCGGTCTGCTGAAGACGGTCACGGTCGGCCCTTCGTCCTCGCGTTGACAGAAGGGGGCCACCGGCCCCTGCGACTGACAGTAGGCGAGTGACTACAGGTGAATATGAATGGGTGGAATACGGTCTATCCGTCCAGCCGGAAGCGGTCCGACATGCGTCGCAACCTCTCACGGGTGGTGGCGCGTTCGGCGTAGACAATCTTGCGGAGGGTGGCTCGCGCGATCGGGTGGTTGCGGACGAGTTGAGGCGCGATCCGCTCGGCCGTCTCCAGATCTGCGAGGGCCCGGTCGCGGTTGCCGTCCCACAGCCAGGCCCGAGCCAGGTCCATGTGGTGATGGCCCCGCCGGGACTTGGGGAGCGCCGACACGTGCTGCGGGTCGGCGCGCTCGTTCAGCAGCAACGCCTTGGCGTGGTCCCCCATCTCCAACTGCACCGACACGGCGTGGATCTGCACATTTCCCAGGGAAAACGTCAGCGAGTGCCGGTCGAAGGTCGTCCTTCTGAGCGGCTCCATGCGCTGCGCAGCCCGACGGGCCTCCGCGACGCGGTCCTCGACCTGCTGTGCGTCACCCGCCCGGGCGGCCGACACCGCCGCCCGCAGATGCAGGCTTCCCCAGGCTCGGACGGCCAGCGGGTCGCCCGCCTGGTTCGGTTCCTCGATCGACCGCAGGGCTTTGTCCGACAGCGCGATCGCGTCGGACCAGTCGGCCGTGGCCCACATGTCCCAGACCCGCATCCAGTCGGCCACGGCGGGGAGCACGGCATCGCCGGACCTGGCGGCGGCCCAGGAGGCCCGCTCGCAAGCCATGGCCACGAGTTCGGGGTGTCCGAGCGCGTGGGCGGCGGTATGTGCGAATTTGCAGCAGACGGCGTAGAGGGAGAACGCCTCCTCCCGCTCGCGCCCGGTGGATACCTCTGCGAGCGCCCGCGACTCCCGCAGCAGATCCGGCAACATGCCGAGGATGGCGGTACTCGCCGCCTCGTCCCGCAGTCGGTGCAGCTGCTCGGTATCCCGCCACAGCTCACGGGAGGCGCGTGGAGGGCCGTCGAACACCGGCGCGAGGTCGTAGCGGCGCAACTCGCGCAGAATCGCCGCCGCGGAGATCTGCCATTGGTTCTCCGAGGAGTTCTCCGCGATGTATGGGCGCTCGATCAGGTCGTTCGGATGGCAATGCAGGGCGGAGGCCAGCTGATTGATGACCCCGGCCCGATCCAGCTCGATCCGCCCGGCCTCGACCTTCGAGACCCAGCCCTGGGTCCGACCGACTGCGGCTGCCAGATCCGCCTGTGGCATGCCGAGCCTCAGACGGGCGCGCCGGATGCGGTTTCCGATGGTCTCCTGCTCATCGAGCACTGCAGCCTCCCCATGTCGAACCGGGTCCGAGGGCGTCCCTCGAAGGGAAAGGTATCTGCCATGGGCGGTGGGGGCACAGTGGTTGAGAGCCGGGTTGCCGGTCCGTGCGGTTTCGGGCCCTGAGGGGTGCGGCCTGGTGTGTTTTGTGGTCTCAGTGACCATTCTTGATCGTGCTATCTGGCGAATCGGGCCGATGCTGCCTCCGGGCGGAGGATCGAGCAAGGAATCATCAAGGATCAGACGCCGGGGACGGCGTCCTTGGCGCTGGTGTGCCAGTTGGTGACGACCGGCTTGTCGACCCTGAGGGCGCCGACGGGAATGCTCACCGGGTTCGGGTCCCCCTTGCCGATGCCGATGATGACGTCCTTGAACTCGATGGCCTGGTTGGTGTTGGTGCTCTTCGGGTTGATCCCCGCGTAGGCGACGGTGGAGCCGCTGAGGGTGATCGGCGTGCCGACGGTCTGCTCGGCGTTGGCTGCCTCGATGCCGCCCGAGCCGAAGGCGATGACGGGGTGCTCGCCGGACAGGATGCAGGTGATGCCGGGCTTGGCCTTGGCGGAGATCTGGACGTAGCCGCCGGCCTGGGTCTCCAGCTTGGCGCTGAAGGTGAGGTCGTTGGCGCGGCAGGCCTGGCCCGAGCCGGTCTTGTCGCCCGCGCCCGGGGCGGGGGTCGACGGCTTCGCCGACTTGGAGGGTGCGGCGGAGGTCGGCGCGGCAGCAGGGGGAGCGGTGGTCGGAGCGGCGGAGGTCGGGGCGGCAGCCGGGGCGGCGGTCGTCGGGGCGCCGCCCACGGCCGCCGGCCCGTCGCTGTTGTCGGGGCCGCAGGCGGTGGCGGTGGCCGCGAGAGCGGTGACGGCAAGAGCGGCGAGGGCGATTCGCGAGCGCATGGAGGTCCCAACTTCCGTCTGTCCGGGGTGGATCGCTGTCTGCCTCCACGGTAGGTCGAGCTTGATCACCGGCTGGTGCTTGAAATGTCCCGGTCCTGTCCCAGGGGTTCAGGCGTCGGTCCGGGAGGTGCGCGGACTCGCGCCCAGCACCGCGTCGAGCGCCGCCAGGAAGCGGTCCGTCGTCGCGGGGTCCCGGACGGCGATGCGCAGCCAGTCCGGCCCCAGCCCGGGGAAGGTGTCGCCGCGCCGGACGGCGAAACCGTGCTCACGCAGCCGGGTGCGGACGGCTGCGGCCTCCGACAGTTCGACGAGGACGAAGGAGGCGGCGGGTTCGCCGTGCACCCGGACGGCGGGGAAGGCGGCGAGGCCCTTCAGCAGGTGGTCGCGGTGCCCGGCGAGGTCCCGGGCCGCCTGCTCGGCCTCGGCGAGGGCGGCCGGGGTGCTGCAGGCCTCGGCGGCGACGAGGGCCGGGGTGGAGACCGGCCAGAGCGGCTGGGCGGCGGCGAGCCCGGCGATCAGGGCGGCCGGGCCGAGCACGTAGCCGATCCGCAGGCCGGCCAGGCCCCAGGTCTTGGTGAGGCTGCGCAGCACGACCACCTGACCGGGCAAGTCCCGTACGGCGGCGAGGGATTCGGTTTCGCCGGGCACGGTGTCCATGAACGCTTCGTCGATCACCAGGGTGCGTCCGGGCCGGGCCAGGGCGGCGACGGCGGCGGCCGGGTGCAGGACGGAGGTCGGGTTGGTGGGGTTGCCGAGGACCACCAGGTCGGCCTCCTCCGGGACGGCCGCCAGTCGGAAGCCGTCCGCGGGGGAGAGCAGCACCCGGTGGACGGTGTGCCCGGCGTCCCGCAGGGCCGCCTCCGGCTCGGTGAACTGCGGGTGCACCACCGAGATGTGACGAGGCGTCAGAACGCGGGCGAGCAGCACGAAAGCCTCGGCCGCACCGGCCGTGAGCAGGACCTCCTCCACCGGCCGCCGGTGCCGGACCGCGACGGCCGCGCGGGCGGCGGCGGGGTCGGGGTAGACCGCGAGATCGCCGAGGGTGGCCGCGAGGCGCTCGCGCAGCCACGGCGGGGGCGTGCCGGTGCGGACGTTCACGGCCAGGTCGACCAGGCCGGCGGAGCGCACCTCCGCGTCGCCGTGGTGGCGCAGGTCGGGCTCGGTCCGGGGGGTGGCGCTGGTCACGAGGGATCTCCTGCACGGGGGAGGGGCGGGGCGGGGACGCGGACGAGGTCGTAGGGGCCGGGCTCCACCGGCGGGGCGGAGGCGTCCCCGGGGACGGCGAGGACGACGGCCTGCCCCTGGGTGGCGAGCGCGACGGCGGTGTCGAGGTGGTCCTCCGCGGTGAGCCGGCGGGCGGTCGGCCGCAGCACGGGGGCGAGGCGGTCGAGTACGCCGGGCGCACCGACCACCAGCGACGCGCGCCGCAGCTCCGCCGCACCGCGCCCGTCGAGCCGGCCGGGCCCGTCGAACCGGTCGGGCCCTTCAAGCCGGCCGGGCCCGTCGAACCGGTCGAACCGGTCGGGTTCGTCGAGGTGGAGGCCGACCACCGCCAGCCGCCCGTGAGTGGTCGCCGCGCGGGCGATCGCGGCCGTGGCCGCCCCCGACTTCCGCTTGGGCGCGACGAGCCGGCCACCGGGCGCGCCGAGCAGCGCCGCCGCCTCGGCGACGCTCGCGGTGCCGACGGCCGCCCGGACCCCGGCCGAGGGGTTGGGCACGCGCACCGCCGCCAGCGCGGCGGCCGGGTGGCCGACCACCGGCACGTCCAGCAGGGACGCGGCCCGGCGCACCGCCGGGTGGTCGGCCTTGCCGTCCACGGTGGCCAGCCGGGCGACGGACGCGGGGGCCAGCCCGGCGGCGGCCAGCGCCTCCAGGACCAGGTCGAGCACCTCGTCGGGCCGGGCCGCGCTCCCGGCGCCGACCCCGACGGTCAGGGTGCGCGGGTGCACCACCGGCGCGCCCCCGGCGGCGGCCAGGTCGGTGAACCGCGGCAGCCACCCGCCCGCAGGCTCCCCGGCGCCGACCGGCCGGGTGCCCAGGGCCGCCGACACCTCCGCGGCCAGCGCACGGGCCTCCTCGGCGCCCCCGGCCAGGGCGACGGCCCGGCGCCGCTCCGGATCCACGCAGACCAGAGCGGGCCGCCCCGCCAGGTCGGGCGGGCCCGCCGGAGCAGGCAGCCCCACGAGGTCGGGCGGGCCCGCACAGAGCAGCCCCACGACGGCCGGGACGGGCGCGAGACAGACCACCCGGCGGAACCGGCCCAGCGCCAGGCCCAGCACAGGCCCCAGCCCAGGCTCCAGCCGCTCCAGCGCCGACCCCAGCCCAGCCCCCAGGCCCTCCGGCAGCCGCTCGCCGCCGTCGGGCCCCGCCAGAGCCACCAGAGCCGCCGGGGTCACGGGCCCCGCCAGAGCCGCCGGCCACGCCGCCCGCAGCTCCGCGGCGAGCGTGCGGCCCGCCGTGTCGACGGCGACCAGACCGATCACGTTCCGCTCCCTCGGCGGCACAGCCGCTTTCCATCCGAAAGCCGCACGGTCAGGAGGCGGCGGCCGGGAAATCCCACCATGGTGGTGACGGACGGGTCAATCGGGACACCTGTGACATCCGCCGCCGCCCGGAGCCCCCGACACCGACGACGGGAGGGCCGCTGTTCGCCTGTTCTTCACTTTCCTTGCGCGGTCCACGCCACCGCCGCCCTCCTACTGTTTGCGGCGCTCTGAATCCCGCAGCCCCCCGACGCACGGAGGACACCCATGCCCTTCGCACGAATCCGCGACGCCGTCGCGCCCCGCTCCCGCCGCCCGCTGACCGCGCTCGCCGCCGGCCTCGGCCTGATGGCCGGCTCGCTCGGCCTCTGGGCCGCCACCGGCAGCACCGCGCAGGCCGCCGCCCTGCCGGCGCCCGACCACGTGGTCGTGGTGGTCCTGGAGAACCACGCCTACTCGCAGGTCATCGGCAGCTCCAGCGCGCCGTACATCAACGGCACGCTCAAGGCCGGCGGCGCCACCCTCACCCAGTCGTTCGGGCTGACGCACCCGAGCGAGCCCAACTACTACATGCTGTTCTCCGGCGCCACCCAGGGCCGCACCGACGACAGCTGCGTGCCGGTCGGCTCGATCAACAAGCCCAACCTGGCCTCCGAGCTGATCGCCGCCGGCAAGACCTGGGCCAGCTACAACGAGGGCCTGCCGAGCCAGGGTTCGACGACCTGCAGCAGCGGCAAGTACGCGCAGAAGCACAACCCCTGGTTCGGCTTCAGCAACGTGCCGACCAGCACCGCGTTCACCTTCACCCAGTTCCCCACCGACTACACCACGCTGCCGAAGGTCTCCTTCGTGGTGCCGGACCTCTGCAACGACATGCACGACTGCTCGGTCGGCACCGGCGACACCTGGGTGAAGAACAAGCTCGGCGCCTACGCGACCTGGGCCAAGACCCACAACAGCATCCTGGTCGTCACCTTCGACGAGGACAACAAGCTCTCCGGCAACCGCATCCCGACGGTCCTCTACGGCGAGCACGTCACGCCCGGCAGCACCACCGCCACCACCTACAACCACTACAACGTGCTGCGCACCGTGGAGGACCTCGCGGGGCTCACCAGCCACGCGGGCAACGCCGCCACCGCCGCCACCATCACCGGCATCTGGAACTGACGCCCGTGTACCTCGCGGACTCCCGCAGCTCGAAGGCCCCCGCCGCCCCGGCTCAGAAGCCGGGGCGGCGGGTGGCCGCCGCCGTCCCCGGAACCGTGCTGGTGCTGGGCACCGTCAGCCTGATCACCGACGTGTCCTCCGAGATGGTCAGCGCCGTCCTGCCGCTCTACCTGCTCACCGGGCTCGGCCTGTCCCCGCTCGGCTTCGGGCTGCTGGACGGCATCCAGAACGGCTTCAGCGCGCTGGTCCGGCTCACCGGCGGCCACCTCGCCGACCGGCGCGGCGCGGACGGCGCGGCGCGGCACAAGGCGGTCGCGGCGGTCGGCTACGGGCTGTCGGCACTCTGCAAACCGCTGCTGCTGCTCGTCCACACCGTGCCGCTGATCGGCGCCGTGATCGCGGTCGACCGCACCGGGAAGGGGCTGCGCACCGCACCCCGGGACGCGATGATCTCGCTGGCGACCGAACCCGAGCACCGCGGGCGGGCGTTCGGCGTGCATCGGGCGATGGACACCGCCGGCGCGCTGCTCGGACCGCTCACCGCCTTCCTGGTGCTGCGCCTCGCGGGCGGGCCGATGCTCGCTGACGACGGCGAACGGCACGGCTACGACGCGGTGTTCACGGTCAGCGCGTGCGTCGCGGTGCTCGGCGTCCTGGTGCTGCTGCTGTTCGTGCCGAGCCGGCTGCGGGCCGACGAGCCGCCGCGGACGGCCCCGTCGCTGCGGGACGGGCTCGCCCTGCTGCGGCGCCCGGAGCTGCGCCGACTCGCGCTCTGCGCGGTGCTGCTCGGTCTGACCACCGTCAGCGACTCCTTCCTCTACCTGCTCGTCCAGCGCAGGTTCGGCCTCGCCACCCACCTGTTCCCGCTGCTGCCGCTCGGCACCGCCGCCGCCTTCCTGCTGCTCGCCGTCCCGCTCGGCGCGCTCGCCGACCGGATCGGCCGCCGACGGCTGTTCCTGGCCGGGCACGGTCTGCTGCTGCTGGCCTACGGACTGCTGCTGTCGCCGCTGGGCGGCCTGCCGGCGGTGGTCTGCGTGCTGGTGCTGCACGGCGCGTTCTACGCGGCGACGGACGGCGTGCTCGCCGCCGCCGCGGCCGACGCGGTGCCCGCCGAGCAGCGCGGTGCCGGGCTCGCCCTGGTCGGGACGGGGCAGGCGCTCGCCCGGTTCGCCTGCTCGCTGGTCTTCGGTGCGCTGTGGAGCGCCGTCGGCGGTACCACCGCCCTGGCCTGGTCGGCCGCCGCGCTGGCCGGCTGCGTCATCGGGGCGTCCTTCGTCCTTCGCCCGGCTCCGGAGGGTCCGCAGTGAACCAGTCGCTCCAGACGCGCGGCCGGGTGGTGATCCTGCTGGTCGCCGTCCTGCTGCTGGGCTCGGTCGGCACCGGCGCGGTGCTGTACGCGTCCGACCGGTCGGCCCGCAAGGACCAGGTGCAGCCGGGCGGCCCGGTGGTCACCCGCGGCCCGGTCTCGCTGCAGGCCTCCGCCACCGGCCGTCAGCTGGTCTTCCGCAACATGGCCTGGGGCCCGCACCGCGACGAGCTGGCCACCGTGCCAGCCGACCACCCGGACGGCCCGCGGACCGCGTCCGGCGTGCAGTGCCTGCGGTTCCACGCGGCGGCGGGGACGGGCGTCTGCCTGCAGGCCGAGCGCGGGGCGCTGCAGGACAGCTACCGGGCGGTCGTCCTGGACGACCGGCTGCGCGAGCTGCGCTCCTTCCCGGCCGCCGGCATCCCGACCCGCTCCCGGGTCTCCCCCTCCGGGCACCTCGCCGCCTGGACGGTCTTCGTCAGCGGCGACTCCTACGCGGGCACGGCCTTCTCCACCCGGACCTCCATCGTGGACGTCCGGGACTGGAACCTCCGGGACAACCTGGAGGCCTTCGACGTGATCAAGGACGGCCGCCCGTACCAGGCGCCCGACCTCAACATCTGGGGCGTCACCTTCGCCGACGACAACGTTTTCTACGCGACCGTGGCCACCGGTGGCCAGACCTACCTGGTCCGCGGCGACCTCGGCGCGCGCACGCTGACCACGCTGCACCAGAACGTCGAGTGCCCCTCGCTGTCGCCGGACGGCACCCGGATCGCGTACAAGAAGCGGGTGCCCGGACTCCCGGACGACTCGCCCTGGCGGCTGTACGTGCTGGACCTCGCCACCATGACCGAGACCGCCACCGGGGAGCAGCGCAACATCGACGACCAGGCGGTCTGGTCCGACGCCTCGACCCTGCTCTACGCGCTGCCGGGCGACTTCGGGGCGGACCTCTGGACCGTCCCGGCGGCCGGCGGCGGGGAGCCGCGGCGGCTGCTGGAGGCGGCCGTGGCACCGGCATTCCTGGGCTGACCGGTCCGCGTCGCGCCGGGTGTGGGAGGCTGCGGGGGTGCCGCGGTCCGTGGACCGACGGTGCGTGTGGGCACCGGTACCCCGGGGGGAGCGGCCCACGCCGAGCAGAGCGAGGGCACCGGGGGTGCCGACTGACGGGGGAGCAGGACGGTGAAGGTGAGGGAGCCGGGCGGAGCGCGCGGGGGCGGCGGGCCGGCGGGGGAGCGGACACCGAGCGACTCCTGGCCGGCGCTGCACGGCCGGCCGGTGCTGCGGCGCTCGATCGCGGTGGGGCTGGTGCTCTGTGTGGCGTTCATGGGGGTGCTGCTGGTCCGGGGCGTGAACGCGCTGACGGTCGGGCGCGCGGTGCCCGAGACCGACCGGGACCGTGCCGAGCTGCTGGCGGGCCTGCACCCGTCGCAGCACCCGGGGGCGGGGCGGTACTACGTGCCGGTCGGCGCGGTGTACACGCGCACCCCGGAGGGCGTGCCGGTGGCCTATCTGCACTACCGGCTGGGCGGTGGGCGGCCCGTCGACGTCGCCGACTTCCTGCGCACCTACGACCTGCCCGCGCCCGGCCCGCGAGCCCCGCTGCCGCCCGACCTGACGGCGGCCCTCGGCGGGGACGAGCCGTCCGAGGCCCCGGAGCTGCCGGAGGTGGGGGCGGCGGCCGGGCTCGGTGAGTCGCCCTGGGCCTCGCCCTCGCCCGCGCTCCCGGAGCCGCCGGGACCGACGGCGAGCCCGAGCCCGACGGCGAACCCGAACCCGAATCCGAACCCGAACCCGAGTCCGAGTCCGAGCCCGACGCCGACCGCGCAGGCGGACCGGCAGCCCTCGCCCGAGGTCTCGCCGTCCTCCGCCCCGTGCACCCGCTCCGCGAAGCCGGCCCCGGACTCCCCGGACTCCGCGGAGGGCGACGAGGAGGAGGACGAGGAGGGGGACGACGAGGAGACGCGGACGCCGACCGCGGAGCCCCAGGCCGACGGGACACCCACCCCGACCGCGACCCCGACCGGGCCCCCGTCCCCGTCCGTGACCCCGTCCCCGGTGTTCGTACCGGCCGCAGCCGTGGCCGAGCCCGAGCCCGTACCGACGGCCGCGCCGAGCCCCTCGCCCACGGCCACCCGCACCGCGACCGCCGGCCGCCGGATCTACGTCTCGACCACCTCGGGCGGTCTCACCGGCGCCACCGACATCTACGTGCGCGCCTCCGGCTGAAACCCCCGGAAGTCCTCCCGGTTGAACCGAGTCCTCCCGCCGGGCCGGGTCACTCCACCGTGACGTCCACCTTCATCTCGTCCGCACCCGCCGTGCCGGCCACCGTGACGGTGACGCCGGTCCAGTGCCCGTCCGGCATGTTGAGCGCGGGGTTGGTCGTCTGGCCGACGCTGCGGTTGCTGCCGAAGGGGTAGAGGTCGTCGGCGTCGCCGCGGTTGCCCTGGCGGAAGATCGCCGCGAGGTCGCGCCGGCCGTCGGCCTGCAGGAGTTCGATGGCGAGGTTCTCCTCGTCCTCGACGTTGAGGATGTCCTCGTCGACCACGTAGACGGCGAGGCCCTCGTCCGGCAGGAACGCGTCCTGGCCCTTCTTGCGCCGGTACTCGACGACGATGTACTGCTTCTCCTTCATCGTCCGGGCGTTCTGGATGAACAGCATGCCGCCGCCCTCGGCGGCGGGCCGCAGGGTGATGTCGGGGGTGGTCCGGGTGATGCGCTGGGGGCTGGTCCAGCCGTGGAACATCCGGAGCATGCCGTTGGCGAAGACCGGGGTCTGGCCGTTGTCGCCCCAGTTGCCGGAGGCCATCAGGCAGTAGTCCCCGAGCCCGGCCGACTTGGTCAGGTCGAAGTCGCCGATGTCGTAGTAGTCGTCCCAACGGGCGGCCAGGTGGCCCCACTCATGGGCGCAGAGGCCGACGCTGCAGTCCTCGGGCACCGTGAGGAAGGTGCCCACCCGCAGGCCGGGGGCGACCTCCACACCCTCCGGGCCGGGGGGATCCAGGAACGGCGGGGGCGGCGGGACGTTCCACTTGAGGCTCCAGAAGTTGTTCTTGTTCCCCTTGGTGGCCTCGGCGCCGCGGCCCGCGTGGACGATGAACAGCGCGGTGACGAACCCCTCCTTGAGCGCGTCGAAGGGCCTGAAGTCGATGCCCTGGGCGACCGCGGCCGCGATGGTGTCCCGGGCCATGCCCTGGGAGTTGCGCGGGAAGTCGCCCTGGCCGGTCTGGCCGTCGACGTAGAAGGAGATCGGCTGCGGCAGCCGCAGCCAGCCGTGCACCTCGCCCACGACGTCGATGCCGTGGTCGCCGTCCGGGTCGAAACCGCTCAACTGCCGGTAGTAGTCGCGCAGACTGCCGCTGGGGAAGGTGTGGTTCTTGCTGAACAGCAGCTGCTCGTAGTGGCCCGGGGTGAACTCGCTCTGGTGCGGCTTGTCGGGGAAGTCCACCAGCAGGACGAGGGTGTGGACCTCGCCCTTCAGCTCCGTCTCGGGACGGGAGATCAGCTGCGCGCCGGCGGCCGGGGTGGTGCTGGTGGCGCCGTCGTCGAGGCCGACCATGCCGCCGCCGCGCCGTTCGGCCCGCCAGACCACGTAGAACTGGTCGAAGGTGACATCGGGCGGCAGCCGCCGGGACTGTTTGAGATTCAGGTACTCGGCATAGAGCTGCCCCAGCGACTTCGGGGAGAGAGGCGCGAGGCAGGGTTGGTCGGCGGGGTGAGGGTGGTGATGCAGCGGGGTTAAGGTGTGACGCATGGTGACGGCTCCCTAGGGCCGGCTCACGGGCGGGGCGTGTCCGCACGCTCCACAGGGTCCGCGGGCCGTCGGCGACCGGTCGGCACGCCGGGAGGCGGTCGGGTCACCGACACCGGTTGCGGCTGGAGCGATTTGCGGCTGTCTGTCCCTATTCTGACGCTCCGGACGGTGATAACACCAGACCCTTCGCCTGCCTACTGCAGGGGGATCGCGGCGGCCGCCGCCACGAACGAGGCCGCGAGCTGCGGTGATCCTGCCCAGTGAAGGTGCAGATACGAAGCGTGAACACCGCCGGCGGTGAAACCCTCGGTCCGCGACCCGGTCGGCAGCCGCCAGCCCCAGGCGGGCTGTTCGCCCGCACCGGGCTCGCAGACCGTCCGGTGGAACTCGTGGCCGCGGACCCGGGTGCCGGCCGGGCCCAGCGGCGAGTCGTGCAGGGCGACGGCCTCCCGGTACCCGAGGGTCAGCCGCTCGGTCATCCGGGCCGTGGTGTCCAGCACGCCGCACATCGGCAGGCCGTCCAACTCCCGCCCGAGGTAGAGCAGTCCGGCGCACTCGGCGGCGATTGGGGCACCCCGGCCGGCGAGCGCGGCGATCGCGCTGCGCAACCCCGCGTTCGCACTGAGCTCCCGGACGTACAGCTCGGGGAAGCCGCCGCCGATCACCAGGCCCGCGGTGCCCTCGGGCAGCGCGTCGGCGTGCAGCGGGTCGAACGGCACCACCTCGGCCCCGGCCGCCGCCAGCAGTTCGGCGTTCTCGGCGTACGAGAACGAGAACGCGGCGCCGCCGGCCATCGCGATCCGGGGCGCGCCGGCCACCGCGGCGACCTCGGCGGCCGGGTCCCAGGGCGCGCCGTCCAGCGGGGGAGCGGTCCGGGCCAGCGCCAGCAGCGCGTCCAGGTCCACCGAGGAGGCGACCAGTTCGCCCATGTCCCGGACGGCCTGCAGCGCCTGCGCGGAGCGCTCCACGGCGGGGATCAGGCCCAGGTGGCGGGACGGCGTGGCAACCGCCGCCGAGCGGCGCACGGCGCCCAGCACCGGCACCCCGGAGCCCTCCTCCAGGGCCTCGCGCAGCAGCTGCTCGTGCCGGTCGGAGGCGACCCGGTTGAGGATCACCCCGGCGAGCCGCACCTGCGGGTCCCAGGAGGCGAAGCCGTGCACCAGCGCGGCCACCGAGCGGGACTGCGAGGAGGCGTCCACCACCAGCACCACGGGCGCCTTCAGCAGCTTGGCGACGTGGGCGGTGGAGGCCAGCTCGCCGCGCCCCGACGCCCCGTCGAACAGCCCCATCACGCCCTCGACCACCGCCACGTCGGCCCCGGCCGCGCCGTGCAGGAACAGCGGCGCGATCCGCTCCGGCCCGCACATGAAGGAGTCCAGGTTGCGGCCCGGGCGCCCGGCGGCCAGCGCGTGGTAGCCCGGATCGATGTAGTCCGGGCCCACCTTGTGCGGCGACACCGCCAGACCGCGGGCGGCGAGCGCCGCGATCAGGCCGGTGGCGACGGTGGTCTTGCCGGAGCCGGAGGACGGCGCGGCGATGACGAGACGGGGGATGTTCACGTGTTCCGACTTACCACTCGATACCGCGCTGGCCCTTGCGGCCGGCGTCCATGGGGTGCTTCACCTTGGTCATCTCGGTGACCAGGTCGGCGAGTTCGGTGAGCGGCTCCTTGGCGTAGCGGCCGGTGATCACCACGTGCTGGCTGCCCGGGCGGTCCCTGAGCACGGCCACCACCTCGTCCACGTCGACCCAGCCCCAGTGCATCGGGTAGGTGAACTCGTCCAGCACGTAGAAGCGGTAGGTCTCGGCGGCCAGGTCGCGCTTGACCTGCTCCCAGCCCTCCTTGGCCGCCTCCTCGCTGGACTGCTCCATCTCGGTGGACCGCTGCACCCAGGACCAGCCCTCGCCCATCTTGTGCCAGTCCACCGTGCCGCCCTCACCGGAGGCGCCGAGCACGCGCAGCGCGTTCTCCTCGCCCACCTTCCACTTGGCGGACTTGACGAACTGGAACACCCCGATCGGCCAGCCCTGGTTCCAGGCCCGCAGCGCCATGCCGAAGGCGGCCGTGGACTTGCCCTTGCCCGGGCCGGTGTGCACGGCGGTGATCGGCAGCGTACGGCGCTGGCGGGTGGTCAGGCCGTCGTCGGGAACGTTCTCGGCTACGCCCTTGGGCATGGGGATCAGGCCGCCTTTCGGTGGAGGTCGGTGGTGCGGTGGGCCTGGACGAGCGCCGCCACGCCCTCGGCGCGCAGCTCCGCCAGGGAGACGGCGGAGGCGCCCAGACGGGCCGCCAGCTTGTGGGCGAGGCCGAGCCGCACCGGCCCGGACTCGCAGTCGAGCACCACGCTCGCGACACCCTGCGCGGCCAGCAGTCCGGCCGCCCGGTCGGCGGCGGGCAGCGCGTCGCGGCCGCCGGTGGCCCGGCCGTCGGTGACCACGACCAGCAGCGGGCGGCGGTGCGGATCGCGCATCCGCTCCACCCGCAGCACCTCGTGGGCGCGCAGCAGACCGGCCGCCAGCGGCGTCCGCCCGCCGGTCGGCAGGGACTCCAGCCGGGCCGCGCCCACCTCCACCGAGGAGGTCGGCGGCAGCGCCAGCTCGGCGCCGCTGCCGCGGAAGGTGACCAGGCCGACCTTGTCGCGCCGCTGGTAGGCGTCCATCAGCAGGGACAGCACCGCGCCCTTGACGGCGCCCATCCGCTGCCGGGCGGCCATCGAACCGGAGGCGTCCACCACGAACAGCACCAGGTTGGACTCCCGGCCCTGGCGCACCTGCTCGCGGAAGTCGTCCGGGCGCAGCTCCAGCGCCCGGCCGCTGCGCCCGCGCGCCGCCTGGTACGGGGCGGCGGCCTGCAGGGTGGCGCTCAGGTGCAGCCGGGCGAGCCGGCCCTGCGGGCGGCGGGCGCGGATGGTGTGCCCGCCGTCGGTCTCCGCGGGGGAGCGGCGGCCCTGGGCGCCCCGGCCGGTGCCGGGCACCTTGAACAGCCTGGTCCGGTACGGCTCGCCGGCCGCGACCGGGGCCGACTCGCGGGCGCCGCCCTGGCCCTGGCGGGGGAGCGGCTCCGCGTCGGCCGGCTGCTCCTGCTCCGGCTCGGAGGCGGCGGAGCCGTCGGGGGCGCCGGGGGCGTCCGCGGGCTCGGGTGCGCCGCCGCCCCCGCCGTTGTCGGGGCCGCCGCCGTCCGGGCCGGGCCCCTCGTCCTCGGGGCCGCCGCCGTCGGGTCCGTTGCCCTCGGGTCCGTTGCCCTCGGGGCCGTTGTCGGGCTCGGGCTGCTCCGGCTGCTCGGGCTCCGCGTGCTCCTCCAGCGTGCGGTCCAGCTGCTCCTCGTCCAGGCCGGGCGCGTCGAAGGGGTTGCGGCGGCGGCGGTGCGGCAGGGCCAGCTGGGCGGCCTTGCGGACGTCCTCCTCCAGCACCTCGGTGCGGCCCGCCCAGGCGGCCAGCGCGACGGCGGTGCGGGCCATCACGATGTCCGCGCGCAGCCCGTCCACCTCGAACGCCGCGCAGACGGCGGTGAGCTGGCGCAGCGCCGCGTCGGGCAGCTCGACCTTGGGCAGCAACTCCCGTGCGGTGGTGATCCGTTCGGCGAGCTCCCGCTCGTCCCCGGCGAACCGGGCGGCGAAGCCGGCCGGGTCGGCGTCGTACGCCAGCCGGCGGCGGACCACCTCGGCGCGCTCCGCCGGATCCCGGGTGGCGGCGATCTCCACGGTCAGACCGAACCGGTCGAGCAGCTGCGGACGCAGCTCGCCCTCCTCCGGGTTCATCGTGCCGACCAGCAGGAACCGCGCCGCGTGCCGGACCGAGACGCCCTCGCGCTCGACGTAGGAGCGGCCCATCGCGGCGGCGTCCAGCAGCAGGTCCACCACGTGGTCCTGGAGCAGGTTGACCTCGTCGATGTAGAGCACGCCGCGGTGGGCGCGGGCCAGCAGCCCCGGCTCGTACGCCTTGACGCCCTCGGACAGCGCCCGCTCCAGGTCCAGCGAGCCGACGATCCGGTCCTCGGTGACGCCGACCGGCAGCTCGACCAGCCGGGCGGGGCGCTCGGAGCCGACGGCGGCGTGCGCGCCGTCCGGGCACTGCGGGTCCGGCCCGGCCGGGTCGCAGGCGAAGCGGCAGCCGTCCACGGTGGCGATGGACGGCAGCAGGCCGGCCAGCGCGCGCACCATGGTGGACTTGGCGGTGCCCTTCTCGCCCCGGACCAGCACCCCGCCGACGGCCGGCGAGACGGCGTTGAGCAGCAGCCCGAGCCGCAGGTCGGCCATGCCGACGATGGCCGTGAAGGGATAGCGGACGTCACTCATGATTCTCCAAGAGGGCTCCGGGCGGGAGGAACGGCAGCGACCCCGCCGCCGGTACCCCGCCCTCGATCAGCTTCCACAGCGCGTCGGTGTCCGCGTGCTCCTCGATCAGGTCGCCCAGCCGGTCCAGCCGGGCCTCGCGCGCCTCGGCGAACGAGGTGTCCGGCGCGGGCACGAACGCCCGGCCCGCGGACCGCGCCACCTCGCGCAGCAGTTCGCGCCGGAAGCCGTCGTTCTCCAGCGCGCCGTGCCAGGTCGTGCCCCACACCGCCCCCACCCGGCAGCCGTCCAGGAAGGCGTCTCCCCCCTCGACGGCCACCACACCGTGGTGGATCTCGTACCCCTCGACCCGCTGCCCGTACGCCTCGCCGACCGGTCGGCCGAGCACCTTCTCGGCGCCGAAGCGGACCCGGGTCGGCAGCAGGCCCAGTCCGTCGACGGACCCGGCCTTCGACTCGACCTCGTCCACGATCGTGCGGGCCAGCATCTGGTAGCCGCCGCAGACGCCGAGGACCGGCAGCCCGGCCGCCGCCCGCGCCGCGAGGGCCGGCTCCAGGCCGCGCTCGCGCAGCCAGGCCAGGTCGGCGACGGTGGCCCGGGTGCCGGGCAGGATCACCAGGTCGGCGTCGGCCAGCTCCTCGGGCCGGGTGGCCCAGCGGACCAGGACGCCCGGCTCCTGGGCCAGCGCGTCCATGTCGGTGAAGTTGGACAGCCGCGGGAAGCGCAGCACGGCCACCCGCAGCACGTCCGCGCCGAGCGGCCCGCGGCCCTCGGTGCGGTCCACCACGGTGGTCAGGTCCAGCGAGTCCTCGGCGTCCAGCCAGAGCCCGGACAGCATCGGCAGGGTGCCGAGCACCGGTCGGCCGGTGAGCCGGTACAGCATGTCGAGGCCGGGGGCGAGCAGCCGCCCGTCGCCCCGGAACTTGTTGACGAACCAGCCCGCCACGTGCCGCTGGTCCTCGGCCGACAGCAGCGCCAGCGTCCCGTACATCGCGGCGAACACCCCGCCGCGGTCGATGTCGCCGACCACCACCACCGGCAGCCCGGCGGCGGTGGCCAGGCCCATGTTGGCGATGTCCCGGTCCCGCAGGTTGATCTCGGCGGGCGAGCCGGCGCCCTCGCAGACCACCACGTCGTAGCGGCTGCGCAGGTCCGCCAGGCACTCCAGGGCCCGCTCCAGCAGCAGGGGCTTGCGGTCGCGGTAGTCCAGCGCGCCGACCTCGGCGACCGCCCGGCCCAGCAGCACCACCTGGCTGCGGCCGTCCGCGCCCGGCTTGAGCAGCACCGGGTTCATCGCCGCCTCGGGCTCCACCCGGGCCGCCTGCGCCTGCATCGCCTGCGCGCGGCCGATCTCGGCGCCGTCGGCGGTGACGAAGGAGTTCAGCGACATGTTCTGGGCCTTGAACGGCGCCACCGCGACGCCCTGTCGGGCCAGCCAGCGGCAGATGCCCGCGGTGACCACGCTCTTGCCCGCGTCCGAGGTCGTCCCGGCGACCAGCAGCGCGTTGCTCATGCGCTCCCCCTCCGCTTCCGTGCCGTGAGCCCCGGCAGAAGTCCTGCCGCGGGTGTCGTCGTCCGGGCCGGCGGGCGTCCCGCCGTCAGCCCCGCCCGGAGGGCCTGCCCGAGGGCGTGCCCGGCGACGGCCGTCCCCAGGGCCAGCAGCCCCACCCGGCGGGAGAGCCGGCAGGCCCGCTCGATGTCGTCCACCGTCACCGGCCGCAGCTCGCCGCCCAGGACGGGCCGGTGCTCGACCCGGGAGCCGTAGGCCAGGGTGCCGCCCAGCCGCACGCCGACCGCCCCCGCGAAGGCCGACTCGGCCTGGCCCGCGTTGGGGCTGGGGTGCGCGGAGCCGTCCCGGCGCCAGACCCGCCAGGCGGTCCGGGGCTCCGGCGAGGCGGCGACGGTCAGCAGCGCGGTCAGCCGGGCGCCCGGCCAGCCCGCCACGTCGTCCAGCCGGGCCGAGGCCCAGCCGAACCGGGCGTAGCGCGGCGAGCGGTGACCGACCATCGCGTCCAGGGTGTTGACGGCGCGGAACGCCAGCAGCCCGGGCGTGCCCGCGAGCGCGCCCCAGACCAGGGCGTTCACCACGGCGTCGGCGGTGTTCTCGGCGACCGACTCGACCACCGCGCGGGCGATCTGCTGCTCGTCCAGCGCGCTCGGGTCGCGTCCGCACAGGTGCGGCAGCCGCCTGCGGGCCGCCGCGAGGTCGCCCGCGGACAGCGAGCGGCCGATGGTGCGGGCCTCCCGGGTCAGCGAGGTGCCGCCGAGGACCGTCCAGGTCGCGGCGGCGGTGAGCGCGGCCCGGCCGAGCGGCCGGCGGCCGAGCGTCCGGTCGGCGGCCACCGCGCCGGCCGCGACGGCGCCCACGCAGAGCGCGGTGTAGGCGGCGCCGGCGCCGCGGTGGTCGCGCCAGAGCGGCCGCTCCAGCCGGCCCGCCGCGGTGCCGAAGGCGGCCACCGGGTGGCCGCGCCGGGGATCGGCGAAGCGGGCGTCGGCGAGATGGCCGGCCACGGCGCCCAGCGCGAAGGCGGCGGCGCGGGTCAGCGGGCGCACGGCGGCGGGCAGCCGGGGGCTCGGTCGGTCGGGGCAGCCTGCATCGCGTGCGTGTCCTCACTCAGGGTCCGCGCCCTGGATCGACGTACCGGCGGCGAGAGTCTCCTGGCTTCCGGGTCCGAACGCACCCCCGGGCCTCCCAGCGGCTTCTGACGGCCTGCCGGCGGCTCCCCCTGCCCCGCTGACGGGTGCGGAGGTGACTCTCCGAACGTGCTCCCCGGTGACAGTGGCGGGACCGCGCCGGACTCGCACCGGCTTCCTCTGCATGCCTCCGTATTGGCTGAAGGATCCCATCACGCGGCCGAACCGGGAGTCAACCAAGGTCACGGAGGGTTTGGTCACACGCCCCGGAGGTTTCCCGCCCCCGTCGCTACCTCCGAGTCACGCCCCCCGCAGGGGCATGACAGCCTGTGTGATCGTCCAGCGCCCTGGAGACGCCTCCAGTCGCGCTTCGTGTGTTCGGCGGCTGGGGCACCGATGCACCAAGGCCTACCGTCTGGTCCCATGCGACGCAGACGGCCCCCGGCCGTGCCCCCGGTGCCCTTCTCGCCCACGGCCGCCCGCGCGCACCGCGCCGGGCTCGGGCTGACCCCGGCCCAGGTCGCCGAGGGCATGGCGGCGCACGGCGTCCGGCTGCTGCCCACCCACGTGCTCGGCTGGGAGAGCGGCGAGCTGCGCCCCACCGAGCAGGAGTTCATCGCGCTGGCCAGGGCGCTCTGGTGCCCGCCCGCCCAGCTGATGGGCACCCGCCCGGCCCGGCTGCGGGACTTCCGGGTCGCCCGGGAGCTCGACCAGGAGGCCGCCGCCCGGCGGATCGGCGTCCCGCTGCGGCACTACCAGGACGCCGAGGCCACCGGCCGCTGGGACGGCGACGAGGAGCAGACGTACGCGCTGGCACAGGTGCTCGGCCTGACGCTGCGCGAGCTGGTCGCGGTGACGGACCGCCGGGAGGAGCTGGACCGGCGGCTGCGACAGTGCGTGGACGGCCGCTGGCAGGCGCACACCCGGGCGATCGGCCGGATCGTGCCGGTGCCGGAGGACGACCTCGCCGCGGTGCTGACGGTGCTGCAGGGCGAGTACCAGGTCGCCTCGCACTGGGGCGCCGGCAGCTGGGGCTCCCCGGCCCCGGCGGCCCGCCCGGCGCAGCCGCGGGACCGCCCGGTCGACGAGCGGTTCTGGGAGCTGCTCGGGCGGCGGCGGACCGGCATCCCGGTCTGAGGCCTCCCGGTCCGAGGTCTCCCGGTCCGAGGTCTATCCGGGTCAAAGGTGTCCGGGTCCGAGGCCGGGACCGGTCCGACCCCGGGTGACCCGGACGGCCCTGTCCGGTGGCCGTCGCCCTCCCCCGCGAGTGGACTGGGGCTGATCCGACCGACTCCCGCCGGGCGTGCGACGCCGGGAGGCGACCGGTCCAGTCCGCGACCAACAGAGCGGGGAGCGAGTATGCGTTGGGGAACCGCAGCCGTCGTGGCGGCCGCCGTCGTCGGGACCGGGGCGGCCGTCCTGGTGATCGGCCGGAAGGCGTCCGAGCGGATGGTCCACCCGGCGGCCGCGCGGCGGCCGGCGGGCCCCGTGCTGGTGCAGAGCCTCGCCGCCGGGCGGGCCACCTTCACCCGCAGCCAGGCCAGCGCCCGCCCCGGCCGCTGGGCCGTCGAGTGGGGCGAGGACGGCCACGCGGTGGTCGGCGAGATCCTGCACCAGGACGGGCAGGGCGTCACCCGGCGGCTGGAGCGCGCCGAACGGGGCACCCTGAAGGCCGGCACCGCCGTCCGCTTCACCCCCGACGTCTACCGCGGCGACCCGACGAGCGCGCTCGGCCTGGACTTCACCGAGACCGCCGCCGAGGGCGAGCTGGGCGCCCTGCCCGCCTGGTGGCTGGACGGCAAGCGCGGTACCTGGGTGCTGCTGGTGCACGGCCCGGACACCGACCGCCGGCAGACCCTCCCGGTACTGCCCGTGCTGCACCGGTTCGGCCTGCCCGCCCTCGCCGTCACCTACCGCGGCGACCGGGGCGCACCCGCCTCCCCCGACGGCCTAGGGCACTTCGGCGAGACCGAGTGGCGCGACGTCGAGGCGGCGCTGCGGCTGGCGCTGGACGCCGGCGCGGGCCGGGTCATCCTCTACGGCTGGTCGCTGGGCGCCACGATGGTCCTGCAGACCGCCGCCCGCTCGGCCTGGGCCTCCGCGATCAGCGGTCTGATCCTGGACTCGCCGGTCCTCGACCTGCCGGCCACCGCGCGCCGCGGCGCCGCCCGGGCCGGGTTCGGCCCCCAGGCCGCCGAACTGGGCGCGCTGGCCGCCGAGGGCCGCACCGGCGTGGATCTGGCCGACTTCGCCCGGATCGCCGACGGTACCGACCTGCGGGTGCCCACTCTCGTCCTGCACAGCCCGGACGACCCGGTGGCCCCCTGGCGGTCCGCCGCCCGCCTCGCCGACCGCCGCGGCGACGTGGTCGGCCTCCAGGCCTTCCCCGGCGCCGACCACGCGGCCCTCTGGAACGCGGACCCCGACCACTACACCGAACTCCTGCGCCGCTGGCTCACCCCGCTGCTCTAGGGCCCGTCCTCGGCGCTGCTCCAGGGTCCGTCCTCGGCCCCGACGGGACCCGGCCCGAGCGGGCGGGGCCGAACCGGAGCGGGTCCGTCCGGGGCGGTGGCCGAACCGCTCCGGGACCGGGCGGACCGGGCCCGGCCCGCTGACCTGGCGTGCTCGTGTCACAAAGATCCGGCCAGGCGGTTTGGCCTCTGTTGCCCGATCTTGTGGACCCGCCGCGGCCCCCGCCCGAAGCCGGTGGCCGAGCGGATGTGACAGAAGGCCGGTACAAGGGGAAGACTGCTCGACGTGACGTCTCGGAACCCGCGCGACCGTGATGCCCCGCTCCCGCCGACGATCGGTACCGGTGCGACGGTGACCCGTCTCCCCGGTACGGCCCACCGACCCGCAGGCGCCAGGCCGGGCGGGTCCGGCGTACCCCGCCGACGAGGCCCCGCACCCGCCCCCGGCCGCGGCCGGGTCCCGGTGCCCGAGGGCTTCCCCGCCCCCGCCGAACTCGCCCCGCTGGCCCGCCGCATGCTGGTCGACGCCGTCCGGATCGCCCGCTGGGCCGGCGAGCTCGGCGAGGTCGACAAGCGCGGCGAACTGCTCCCCGAGGACGCCCGCGCGGCCGGCCGCGCACTCGCCATGACGGTGGGCGCCGCGGCCAGGGCCTGGGGCCAGGCCCTGCTGGTCGGCCTGGTCGAGGCCCGGGACGGCGGCGCCGCCCCCGGCTGGCGCCTGCACGCCTGGGAGCACGACGACGAGGCCGTGGTCCGCGGCTGGTCCGCGCTCTTCGACGCCTGGACGCTGCTCGCCCCGGTGCCGCCCGCCGCACTGCGCGGGGTCTTCGCGGTGCTCGCCGGGCAGGCCGTGGACCAGGCGCCGCAGCTGCTCTCCTTCCTGCACCTGGTGGCCGGCCCGGTCCCCGACAGCGAGCTGCTGGAGCTGCTCCGCCGCGGCCTGGACGAGCGCCGGGTCGGCGGCGGCACCGGGGCGCTGGGCCTGTCGCCCGTCCCGCACGCCGCCTCCGCCGTGTCGGCCGTCCGCGGCACCTGCCGCGAGCCGCAGATCGACACCCCGGCCGCGTCCGCCGACGTGGCCGCCGTCCTCGACTGGATGCTGGACGGCCTCGCCGCCGTCGGCGCGGTGGTCCGCGAGGACGACGCCGCCGAGCTGTCCCCGCTCGGGCACTGGGCGGTGCGGGCCAAGCTGGAGGAGATCTGCACCGTCGCCCAGACCGCCGCGGGGCACATCGAGCAGAGCGCCCTGGAACTGCTCAACGCCTGCGCCGACTACTCCCCGGGCCCGGCCCGCGCCGAGTACCGCGCCTGGGTGGCCGCCCGACCGGCCGACCGGGCCGTCGCCGAGCTGCTGGACGCCGCCCAGGGCGACGACGCGCTGGTGCGCGGCCTGGCCTTCGAGGCGCTGCGGGTGGCCGGCGGTACCGCCGAGCAGGCCGTCCGGGCCGCCGTGGACGAGCCGGTGCTGCGCCCGTACGCGCTGCTCTGGCTGGCCGAGCAGTCGGACGAGGGGGTCTCCCCGGCCGACGTGCTGGGCGCGGAGGACGCCGCCTGGCTCTGGGTGGACACCGCCGCCGCCGTCCTGGACCACGGTGAGACGGAGCTGCTGGTTGGCCACGTCGAGGGCGCCTCGGCCGGCGACCCGGTGCGGCTGTTCGCCCGCGCCCGGCAGTCCGGTCACCCCCGGGCCGCCTCGGTGCTGACCGCCGTCTCCGGCGTCCACCCCGACCCGGCCGTGGCCCGCGCGGCGCGCCGCTCGGCGTTCAGCGTCCACCGCGGCGGGGCCTGACCCACGGCATGACGAAGGGCCCGGATCCGTTCGAACGGATCCGGGCCCTTCGTCATGCCCCGGCGTGCTGCCCGGGCGGTGTGCTCCGGCGGGTCAGCCGACCCGCGACTCCGCGCGGCGGGCCCGCACGTCGCCGACCTTCTGGCCGACCTTGCGGCGGATGACCAGCAGCGGGGCCATGGCGGCCAGCGCGATCTGCGCGAAGGCACCGACGTGCAGCAGCATGTCGCCGCCCGGCAGACCGGTCGCCCAGGCCGCCAGGCAGCCGATGGAGACCACGATCCAGCAGAGCGTGGCGGTGGCCAGCAGCCCCTGCGGCTTCGGGTACTCGATCCGGCTCATCATCAGGTACGCGGTGCCGGCGATGGCGAGCAGACCCGGCAGGAACGGCGGGTCGAGCAGCACGATGGCGATCACCGTCATCGCGCCCATCGGGCAGGGCATGCCCTGGAACACCCCGGGCCGCATCTTCACGGCCGAGAAGCGGGCCAGCCGCAGCACCACGGACAGCAGCACCGTGAGCGCGATCAGCGCCGAGAGCCGGCTGTCGGAGCCCGGCGAGACCATGCCCCAGACCGCGACGAAGTAGGCCGGCGCGATACCGAAGCTGATCAGGTCGGCCAGGTTGTCGAGCTCGGCCCCGAGGGCGGAGGAGCGCAGCTTGCGCGCCACCAGCCCGTCGAAGAGGTCGCACATCGAGCCGATCAGCAGCAGCGTCACCGCGGTGGCGGCGCTGTGCCGGTCCGGCGCGACGTCCGGGTTGGTGATGTGCGGGACGAGCACCCCGGTGGTGATCGAGTAGATCGCCAGGAAGCCGCAGACGGCGTTCCCCAGGGTCAGGAAGTCGGCGGTGGACAGGTGCTGGGGAGAGCGCGGAGCACGGAGCTCGCGGTCGCGCGCCCAGCGGCGCCGGCGCAGGGCCGTCTCCTCGTCGTCCAGGCCGACGATCGTCTCAGGTTCAGTCACGGTCAAGGCGCGTCACCCCGGCTGTGGTCTTCTGGCCGACCTCGACGCCGACCTCGACGCCGGCCGGCAGGTAGGTGTCGACCCGGGACCCGAAGCGGATCAGACCGATCCGTTCGCCCTGCTCGACCTTGGTTCCGGCGTCCACGTACGGCACGATGCGACGGGCCACGGCCCCCGCGATCTGCACCATCTCGATGTCGCCGAGCTCGGTGTCGAAATGCCAGACGACCCGCTCGTTCTGGTCGCTGTCCTTGTTGAACGCGGGCACGAAACCGCCCGCGACGTGCTCGACGGACGTCACCGTGCCGGACAGCGGCGCCCGGTTGACGTGCACGTTGAGCGGGCTCATGAAGACCGCCACCCGGGTGCGGCCGTCCGGCCAGGCGTCGATGCTCTGCACCACGCCGTCAGCGGGGCAGATCACCGAGCCGGTGCCGATCTCACGCTCGGGGTCGCGGAAGAACCACAGCATGCCCGCGCTGAGCGCACAGGCGGGTACCGCCGCCAGGGCCCACTTGCCGCTGCGCCGGGTGAGGGCGGTGGTCACGGCGGCCGTGGCGAGGGTGGGGACGAACCAGGGGGTGGCTCCGCGCGCGATGGTCACGCGGGGTCGCCGACCGGCCGTCGTGGCTGCGAGGGCATCGCGGTCCGTGACGGAGGTGTGAGGGGACGGGCTGATGGGCATCGAAGACCTTTGTCGCGGGGGATCATGGCCGCTGGACGGGGGCCACCGCGGGGATCGAGTAATAAAGGGACGGCTGCTGTCCCGGTGGATGCTATCGGGAGCACACGGTGGGTGGGCAACCCGCCTGCACGTTCATGTGTCCTGTGCGAGGCGCCGATGCGCCTCCTGTGTATACGACCGTAGCTCGGCCTCGTCCCGTTCCCAAGGGTCCGGACAGACCTGGTGACACTTGTCTCAACGGGCGTGTCGGAGGAACCGCGCGCGCCGCAGGGCGCGCCGGGGCGGTGCTCGGGCATGTGGGAGCGGCCGCAGGGCGCGTCTCAGCAGCTACGCGCCCTGCGGCCGCTCCTCGGTGGCCGTACCGGGCCCAGGCGGACCAGGCCGGGCCCCAGCGGCACGGCACCGCGCCGGGACGGGCCCGCACGCCCGTCGACCGGCCGTCCTCCGGGGACCGCCTACTCGGCGATCCGGTACTCCTCCAGCAGACGACGACCGACGATCATCTTCTGGATCTCCGCAGTACCTTCACCGATGAGCAGCATCGGGGCCTCCCGGTAGAGGCGCTCGATCTCGTACTCCTTGGAGAAGCCGTAGCCGCCGTGGATCCGGAAGGAGTCCTCGACGACCTCCTTGCAGTACTCCGAGGCGAGGTACTTGGCCATGCCGGCCTCAAGGTCGTTGCGCTCGCCGCCGTCCTTCTTGCGGGCGGCCATCACCATCATCTGGTGGGCGGCCTCGACCTTGGTGGCCATCTCGGCGAGCTTGAACTGGATGGCCTGGTGCTCGGCGATCTTCTTGCCGAAGGTGGAGCGCTGCTGGGCGTAGGAGATGCCCAGCTCGAAGGCGCGCCGGGCGACACCGCAGCCGCGGGCGGCCACGTTGACCCGGCCGACCTCGACGCCGTCCATCATCTGGTAGAAGCCCTTGCCGGGGACGCCGCCGAGGACGCGGTCGGCCGGGATGCGGACGTCCTGCAGGACCAGCTCGGTGGTGTCGACGCCCTTGTAGCCCATCTTCTCGATCTTCCCCGGCACGGTGAGGCCGGGGACGGTCGGGTTCGGGCCGAAGCCGGCCGTCTTCTCGATCAGGAAGGTGGTCATGTTCTTGTACGGGCTGCTGCCGCCCTCGTCGGTCTTGCAGAGCACCGCGACGAGGGTGGAGGTGCCGCCGTTGGTGAGCCACATCTTCTGGCCGTTGAGGACGTAGTGGTCGCCGTCCTTCACACCCTTGGTGGAGATCGCCGAGACATCGGAGCCGAGGCCCGGCTCGGACATCGAGAAGGCGCCGCGGATTTCGCCGGCCGCCATCTTCGGCAGGAAGTAGTCCTTCTGTTCCTGGGTGCCGTGCGCGCTGATCATGTGCGCCACGATGAAGTGGGTGTTGACGATGCCGGAGACGGACATCCAGCCGCGGGCGATCTCCTCCACCACCAGGGCGTAGGTGAGCAGCGACTCGCCGAGGCCGCCGTACTCCTCGGGGATGGTCAGGCCGAAGAGGCCCAGCTGCTTCATCCCCTCGACGATGGCGGTCGGGTACTCGTCCTTGTGCTCCAGCTCCGTGGCGACCGGAATGATCTCCTTGTCGACGAAATCCCGCACGGTGGCGAGGATGTCCCGCTGGATCTCGGTGAGGCCGTCGGTCTGTGCGAGGCGTCCCATCGTGCGGCTCCTGTGGAGAAGAGAAGAGGGTGGGGGAGAGAGTGAGGGAGAGGGTGGGGCGAGCGGGGAAAGGCGGGGGGGGGGGTATTGCCGGGGGCCCTGCCGGCGTGGCTGCGGCAGCAGGGCCCCCGTTCCGGAGTGGGATCGGCCGATGACGGCGGCCTACCCGTCCGGGGTCCTGGAGGGGGGTTACGACAGCGGGACGGGACGGCCGGGCTGCTCCCCGCCGCGCTCCTTGATGTACGTCGCGGTCGGCACCATCACCTTGCGGCGGAAGATGCAGACGACCGTGCCGTCCTGCTTGTAGCCCTTGGTCTCGACGTAGACGATGCCCCGGTCGTCCTTGGACTTGGAGGGCCACTTGTCGAGCACGGTCGTTTCGCCGTAGAGGGTGTCGCCGTGGAAGGTCGGCGCGATGTGGCGCAGCGACTCGATCTCCAGGTTGGCGATCGCCTTGCCGGAGACGTCCGGGACGGACATGCCGAGCAGCAGCGAGTAGATGTAGTTGCCCACCACGACGTTCTTGCCGAAGTCCGTCGTCTTCTCCGCATAGTTGGTGTCCATGTGGAGCGGGTGGTGGTTCATGGTGAGCAGACAGAAGAGGTGGTCGTCGTACTCGGTGACCGTCTTGCCGGGCCAGTGCTTGTAGACCGCGCCGACCTCGAACTCTTCGTAGGTGCGTCCGAACTGCATCTCAGTGGTCCTTAGGAGGGGAGGTCAGGCCTGCGGGGGCTCGAACTTGGAGGTGCGCTGGAACCCGGCGGCGCGGCCCTTGCCGGCGATGACCAGGGCCATCTTGCGGCTGGCCTCGTCGATCATCTCGTCGCCGAGCATCGCGGAGCCCTTGGCGCCGCCCGCCGCGGAGGTGCACCAGTCGTAGGCGTCGAGGATCAGCTCGGAGTGGTCGTAGTCCTCCTGCGAGGGCGAGAAGATCTCGTTCGCGGCGCCGACCTGGTCCGGGTGGAGCACCCACTTGCCGTCGAAGCCGAGCGCGGCGGCGCGGCCGGCCACCTCGCGGTAGCCCTCCTGGTTGCGGATCTGCAGGTAGGGGCCGTCGATCGCCTGGAGGTCGTTGGCGCGGGCGGCCATCAGGATGCGCATCAGGATGTAGTGGTACGCGTCGGCCGGGTAGCCGGCCGGCTGCTCGCCGACCACCAGGGACTTCATGTTGATCGAGGCCATGAAGTCGGCCGGGCCGAAGATGATGGTCTCCAGGCGGGGGGAGGCCTCGGCGATCGCGTCGACGTTGATCAGGCCCTTGGCGTTCTCGATCTGCGCCTCGATGCCGATCTTGCCGACCTCGAAGCCCATGGTCTTCTCGATCTGGGTGAGCAGCAGGTCGAGCGCCTTGACCTGCCCGGCGTCCTGGACCTTGGGCAGCATGATGCAGTCGAGGTTCGGGCCGGCGCCCTCGACGACGGTGATCACGTCGCGGTAGGTCCAGTGGGTCGTCCAGTCGTTCACGCGGACGACCTTGGTCTTCTTGCCCCAGTCGCCGTTGTTCAGCGCGTCGACGATGTGGTGCCGGGCGCTCTCCTTGACCAGGGGGGCGCAGGCGTCCTCCAGGTCGAGGAAGACCTGGTCGGCGGGCAGGCCCTGGGCCTTCTCCAGGAAGCGCGGGTTGGAGCCCGGCACGGCGAGGCAGGAGCGGCGGGGGCGGAGCCTGTTGACGTTGGCCATGAGGGTGGGTCAGTCCTTCCGGGTCAGCTGGTGGTCGTCGCGGCGGGGGCGGGCGTCCACGGCTGGAGCCTGTTGGCGAGCCGGATCTCGTCCACGATCCGGCCGATGATGGTCGTGATGCCGAAGTCCTTCGGGGTGAACACGGCAGCGACGCCGGCGGCCTTGAGAGCCTCGCCGTCCGCTGCCGGGATGATGCCACCAACGATCACTGGCACATCCTCCACCCCGGCCCGGCGCAGCCGGTGCAGGACGTCGGGGACCAGCTCGGGGTGGGCCCCGGAGAGGATCGACAGGCCGACGCAGTGCACGTCCTCCGCGACGGCCGCGGAGACGATCTGCTCGGGCGTCAGCCGGATGCCCTGGTAGACCACCTCGAACCCGGCGTCGCGGGCCCGGACGGCGATCTGCTCGGCGCCGTTGGAGTGCCCGTCCAGGCCGGGCTTGCCGACCAGCAGGCGCAGCTTGCCGGTGCCCAGCTCGGCGGCGGTCGCGGTGACCGCCTCGCGGACGGCCGCCAGCTCGCCGCCGGGCTCGGCCGCCACCGCGACCGGGGCGCCGCCGACGCCGGTGGGCGCGCGGTACTCGCCGAAGACCTCGCGCAGGGCGAAGGACCACTCGCCGGTGGTGACCCCGGCGCGGGCGCAGGCGAGCGTGGCGGGCATCAGGTTGGCCTCGGTGACCGCGACGGTCTTGAGCTCGTCGAGGGCCAGTTGGGCGGCGGCCTCGTCGCGGCCTCCGCGCCACTGCTCCAGGGCGGCGAGCACGGACTGCTCGGAGGCCGGGTCGACCACCATGATCGCGGTGTCGAGGTCGGCCGTGAGCGGGCTCTCCTCGGTGGTGTCGAAGCAGTTCACCCCGATGATCTTGTCCTCGCCGGACTCGATCCGGGCCCGGCGGGCGGCGTGCGAGGCGACCAGGTTGGACTTGAGGTAGCCGGACTCGACGGCCGGGATGACCCCGCCCATCCCCAGCACCTTGGCGATCTCGGCCTCCGCGCCGGCCAGCAGCGCGGCGGTCTTGGTCTCGATCACCTCGGAGCCGTTGAAGATGTCCCCGTACTCCAGCAGGTCGGACTCGTAGGCGAGCACCTGCTGGATGCGCAGCGACCACTGCTGGTCCCACGGGCGGGGCAGGCCGAGCGCCTCGTTCCAGGCGGGCAGCTGGACGGCCCGGGCGCGGGCGTCCTTGGAGAGCGTGACGGCGAGCATCTCCAGCACGATCCGCTGGACGTTGTTCTCCGGCTGCGCCTCGGTCAGGCCCAGCGAGTTGACCTGGACGCCGTAGCGGAAGCGGCGCTGCTTGGCGTCCTGGATGCCGTAGCGCTCCAGCGTGACCTTCTCCCAGAGCTGGGCGAAGGCGCGCATCTTGCACATCTCCTCGACGAAGCGCACGCCGGCGTTCACGAAGAAGGAGATCCGGGCGACCACCTCGCCCATCCGCTCGGCCGGCACCTGGCCGGAGTCGCGGACGGCGTCCAGCACCGAGATCGCGGTGCACATCGCGTAGGCGATCTCCTGGACCGGGGTGGCCCCGGCCTCCTGGAGGTGGTAGCTGCAGATGTTGATCGGGTTCCACTTGGGGATGTTCCCGACCGTGTAGGCGATCATGTCGGTGATCAGGCGGACCGACGGCCCGGGCGGGAAGACGTGCGTCCCGCGCGAGAGGTACTCCTTGACGATGTCGTTCTGGGTGGTGCCGGTGAGCTTGGCGATGTCGGCGCCCTGCTCCTCGGCGACCACCTGGTAGAGCGCCAGCAGCCACATCGCGGTGGCGTTGATCGTCATGGAGGTGTTGGTCTGTTCGAGCGGGATGCCGTCGAACAGGGTGCGCATGTCCCCGACGTGGCCGACCGGCACGCCGACCCGGCCGACCTCGCCGCGGGCGAGGATGTGGTCGGAGTCGTAGCCCGTCTGGGTCGGCAGGTCGAACGCCACCGAGAGGCCGGTCTGGCCCTTGGCGAGGTTCTTCCGGTACAGCGCGTTGGAGTCGCTCGCGGTCGAGTGCCCCGCGTAGGTCCGCATCAGCCAGGGCCGATCACGCTTCTGATCAGTCATCGGATCGCCTTAGATGTCACGGCTGGGCCGGTCGGCCCGCTCGGAGGCCTCGCGGAACAGGTTGATCGCGGGCAGGTGCTTCGCGCGCAGCTCGGCGTCGCGCACGCCCAGACCCTCGGTGGGGGCCAGGCAGAGCACGCCGACCTTGCCCTGGTGCTTGTTCTGGTGGACGTCGAGCGCGGCCTGGCCGGACTGGTCGAGGGTGTAGACCTTGGACACCGTCGGGTGGATCTTGCCCTTGGCCACCAGGCGGTTGGCCTCCCAGGCCTCGCGGTAGTTGGCGAAGTGGGAGCCGACGATCTTCTTCAGCGACATCCACAGGTAGCGGTTGTCGTACTGGTGCATGTAGCCGGAGGTCGAGGCGCAGGTCACGATGGTGCCGCCCTTGCGGGTGACGTACACCGAGGCGCCGAAGGTCTCGCGGCCCGGGTGCTCGAAGACGATGTCCACGTCCTCGCCGCCGGTCAGCTCGCGGATCCGGCCGCCCAGGCGCTTCCACTCGCGCGGGTCCTGGGTGTGCTCGTCCTTCCAGAACCGGTAGCCCTCGGCGGAGCGGTCGATGATCGCCTCGGCGCCCATCGCCCGGCAGATCTCGGCCTTCTGGTCGTTGGAGACCACGCAGATCGGGGTGGCGCCGCCGGCCAGCGCGTACTGGGTGGCGTAGGAGCCGAGGCCGCCGCTGGCGCCCCAGATCAGCACGTTGTCGCCCTGCTTCATGCCCGCGCCGTTGCGCGAGACCAGCTGGCGGTAGGCGGTGGAGTTGACCAGGCCGGGGGAGGCGGCCTCCTCCCAGGTCAGGTGGGCGGGCTTGGGCATCAGCTGGTTGGTCTTCACCAGGGCCAGCTGGGCCAGGCCGCCGAAGTTGGTCTCGAAGCCCCAGATCCGCTGCTCCGGGTCCATCATCGTGTCGTTGTGGCCGTCGGAGGACTCCAGCTCGACCGACAGGCAGTGGGCGACCACCTCGTCGCCCGGCTTCCAGGCGTTGACGCCGGCGCCGGTGCGCAGCACCACGCCCGCGAGGTCCGAGCCGAGCACGTGGTACGGCAGGTCGTGGCGCTTGGTGAGCGGCGACAGCCGCCCGTAGCGCTCCAGGAACCCGAAGGTGGAGACCGGCTCGAAGATCGAGCTCCACACGGTGTTGTAGTTCACGGCGCTGGCCATGACGGCGACCAGCGCCTCGCCCGGGCCCAGCTCGGGCAGGGCGACCTCGTCGAGGTGGAGGGACTTGCGGGGGTCCTTGTCGCGGCTGTCGAGGCCGGCGAACATCTGCTCCTCGTCCTTGTGGAGCGTCACGGCCCGGTAGGACTCCGGCAGCTTGAGCGCGGCGAAGTCCGCGGAGCTGCTGTCGGAGCTGAGGATCGCGTCGAGGATTTCCTTCATGGCTGCCTCCGAAGGCGTACCTGTGTGAGGGGCACAGGGCGTCTGGGGGAGCCGGGAGCGGACACCGGCTTCGCTGAGATGGGTGGTGGGTGGGTTCGGCTGTGGGCCTGGCTGCTGCTCGCCCCCGGGGTGTGGGAGCGCCGGACGACGGCGCGCCGAGGTGGGGAGCCGCGGCGCCGCGACTGGTGGGTAACAAGGTAGTGGCACCCTGTGCCACTCGTAAAGACACCGGGTGTCATCAATTCAGGTGAATCAAATCCCCGTTCGACCGCCCCGGCGCGGGCCTCGCACGGGCATGGGAAGGGCCCGTACCGGCACTCCGGTACGGGCCCTGAAAAACTGCTCCGACCTGCGGAAACGCTCCCGATCAGGCCTCTCGCGCGCCACTCAGCGCGGCTCTGATGCTGTCCACCACCACGTCCAGCGGGGCGTCGGTTCGGGCCACTGTGATGAGTACCTCACCTCCGGGGCTGGCACTCAGTGCGCTCATGGCGGCGGCCTCCATCGGCGTCACACTGGCACCGGGTGCCACCAGGGACCCACGCCGGCGGGCGCCGGGTGCGGCGGACGCCCAGAAGGTGCCCCGGATCACCTCGAAGGAGTGGTCCAGCTGCGCCTCCACGTCGCCCCGGCCGCCGGCCCGCAGCCAGCGCCGCAGCACGTGGTTGTGCGCCGCCACGACCGCCGCCGCCGACACCTCGGCCAGCATCGAGTCGTCCTCGCCGCCGCGCTGCCAGCCCGGCGGGATCTCCTCCGCGGTGTCGAAGCGACCGAGCAGGTAGCGGGTGAACAGCCGCTCGTAGCGGGCCACCACCGCGATCTCCCGCTCGCGCAGCGCCGGGACCTGACGGATCAACTGGTACCGCGCCACCGACACCGCGGGGGTGGAGGCGTACATCCGCAGCACCTCCTTGATGCCCCGGCAGACCACGTCCAGCGGGTGCTCCTCGGACTCGGCGCTGGCCAGCAGGTCGGCCACCCGGACCAGGGTGTCGTCGTGGTCCGGGAAGATCGCCTCCTCCTTGGACCGGAAGTACCGGAAGAAGGTCCGCCGGGCCACTCCGGCGGCGGCCGCGATCTGGTCGACCGTGGTCTCCTCGTAGCCCTGCGAGGCGAACAGCTCCATCGCCGCGGTGGCCAGGTCCTGGCGCATCTGCTGGCGCTGTGCGGCCGCCCGGCGGTTGCCCGGGCCCGGCTCGGAGGCGGCGGGCGCGGCACCGGCCGGCCGGTCGGTGCCGCGCGGTACGGCGGAGTGCTGCGGGGAGGCTGACTGAACCCGATCCATGGCCGGAACGCTACACGCCCCCGACCCCGGCGCCGCGGGCCTTCCTCGGCGGACCGGCGCGACGGGGCCGGTCACGGCCGGTCTCGGCCACCGGGCGGACACCGCCCCGGGGCTCCAGCCGGTCCGCGGCTGGCCGGGCGGCACCGCACCGGCCGGCACCGCGCCGGGCGGCAGGGCGCTCCCGCCCACCGGGCCCGCGGCGGGCCCGCCCGCCGACGACGTGGTCACCGGCGTGCGTGGTCGCGGAAGCCGCGGCCGGTCTTGCGGCCCAGGCAGCCCGCCGCCACCAGGTGCTCCAGCAGCGGCGCCGCCGCCAGTCCCGGCTCGCGGAACTCCTGGTGCAGCACCTGCTCGATGGTCAGCGAGACGTCCAGGCCGACCACGTCCAGCAGCTCGAACGGGCCCATCGGGTAGCCGCAGCCGAGCTTCATCGCGGTGTCGATGTCGTCCACCGTCGCGTAGTGCTCCTGCAGCATCCGCACCGCGTCGTTCAGGTACGGGAAGAGCAGCGCGTTGACGATGAACCCGGCCCGGTCGCCGCACTCCACCGGGTGCTTGCGCACCTCGGCGCACAGCTCCAGCGCGGTCGCGGTGACGTCCGGGGCGGTCAGCACGGTGGAGACCACCTCGACCAGCTTCATGGCCGGCGCCGGGTTGAAGAAGTGCATGCCGATCACGTCCTGCGGCCGCGAGGTGGCCGCGGCGCAGCTGATCACCGGCAGCGAGGAGGTGGTGGTGGCGAGCACCGCACCCGGCTTGACGATCTTGTCCAGGGTGGCGAACAGCTCCTGCTTGACCGCGAGGTCCTCGGCGACCGCCTCGACCACCAGGTCCACCTGGGCCAGCTCGCCGTACTGCCCGACCGGCGTCACCAGGGCCAGCGCCGCGTCGCGCTGCGCCTCGGTCAGCCGGCCCTTGGCCACCGAGCGGTCCAGCGACTTCGCCAGCTGGGCCTTGGCCCGGTCCGCCTTCTCCTGGCTGCGGGCGGCCAGCAGCACCGGGTGGCCGGCCTTGGCGAACACCTCGACGATGCCGGTCGCCATGGTGCCCGAGCCGCAGACGCCGATGCTGCGCACCGTGCGGCCCGGCACCCGGGCCGTGGCGCCGGCGGCGGCCGTGTCGACCGCCCTGGAGGAGCCCGGCGCCTCGTACGTGTAGAAGCCCCGGCCCGACTTGCGGCCCAGCAGCCCGGCCGCCACCAGCTGGCCGAGGATCGGCGCGGGCGCGTGCAGACGGTCCCGGGACTGCTCGTACATCGCCTCCAGCACCGTGCGGGCGGTGTCCACGCCGATCAGGTCGAGCAGCGCCAGCGGGCCCATCGGCAGGCCGCAGCCGAGCCGCATCGCGGCATCGATGTCCTCGCGGGTGGCGTACCGGGACTCGTACATCGCGGCGGCCTGGTTCAGGTACGCGAAGAGCAGGCCGTTCACCACGAAGCCGGCCCGGTCGCCGGCCGCCACCGGCTCCTTGCCGAGGTCCCGGGCGAAGGCCGAGGCGTCCACGGCCACCTGCGGGGCGGTCAGCACGGTGCGGACCACCTCGACCAGCTTCATGGTGTGCACCGGGTTGAAGAAGTGCAGGCCCAGCACCCGCTCGGGGCGGGCGGTGGCGGCGGCGATCCGGGTCACCGACAGCGCGGTGGTCCCGGTCGCCAGCACCGTCTGCGGCGGGCAGATCCGGTCCAGCTCGGCGAAGAGCTCCCGCTTCAGTTCCAGCTGCTCGGGGACCTCCTCGATCACCAGATCCGCCTCGGCGGCGGCCTCCAGCGAGGTGCCCACCGTGATCAGCGCGAGGGCCGCGGCCCGGTCCTCGGCGGTGATCCGCTCACGCGCCACGGCGTGCGCGGTCGCCTCCTCGATCCGGGCGAGCGCCCGGGCGGCGGAGTCCTCGTTGGCCTCGATGCCGATCACCCGGCGGCCGCTCTGCGCGACCGCCACGGCGACGCCGGCGCCCATCGTGCCGAGACCGACCACGGCGACCGTGGGGAAGGGACGCTTCATTGTCCTGACTCCTTGTCATGGGAGGCCCGCGCGCGCTCCGGCGGGCGCGCCGCCGCGCCCGTACGCCGGGGGCGGCCGCCGCCGGAGGAGGGTTCGCGCGCGGGGGCTTGGGAGATGACGGTTGCGGCGCACGCGCGCAGCCGCCGGTCCGCTCCGGCCGTGCTGCGGGTGTGCCGTGGTACTCAGGCGCTCTGGGTGAAAGGAAGCGGCTCTGATACGAGGAGAGAATCCGGCCCGCCGCGATCCGCGGCACCGACCGGTGAAGGACGCACTCGACCGCCGCCCGCCACGCGCGAATCCCGCGCGCCGACGAACGACCCCGCCGGTGCGGCTCCCGAAGCCCGGCGGTGGTGCGTGCGGTCACTGTAGCGAAGCTACCGGCGAGTAGGAAGAGGGCGGCGGTACCTATTAACAAGTCCCACGGCGACGATCTCCCAAGCCGCGCACCGGGCCGACCGGCCCGCCGGACCGGATCCTCCGGGCACGAGGCCCGCGGAAATTCGTTCGGTGCGCCGAGCGGGCTTCGCTAGGGTGTGCGGTGCGGGGGCGGCTCCGCGGCGTGCTTCCTTCTCTCATCTCCAAAATGACCCGAGTGCGCCCACTCTCCGCCCCCGCTTCGTCGTATCTCCGGGGGATCCACCAGTGAAGAAGCAGAGCACCGCCGCGCCCGACACCCGCCTCGACGCCTACCTGCTGCGCCGGCTCGGCGCCGTCGCCGTCCAGGGCGGCGGGACGGGGGAGCCCGATCCGTGGAGCGCCCGCGGGCTGCTCGCGCTGGAGGCGGACCTCGCGCAGCGCGGATACCTGCTGACCGGTCCGCTGCGCGCCGCGCTCGGGCGGCTGCGGCCGGCCGGGCTGGCCGACGCGGGGCAGACGCTGCTGCGCCAGATCGACGAGTCGACCGGCGCCGACCGCAAGCACCAGGCGCTGTTCCGGCGCTTCCCCGACGGCGTGCCCAACCACGCGCACAGCTACTACTCCGCGCACGTGCGCGCCTTCCTGCTCAACCAGCCGAACCAGATCTGCGCCGCCTGCGAGTGCGTCGGCGCCGAGTCCGGCATCGGCGCCCTCGCGCCCTGCGCCCACCTGCTCTGCGGCGACTGCTACGACGAGCTCACGAGCTCCGGCCCGGCCGGCCGGGCCTGCCCGCTCTGCGGTACCCCGATCGCCGCGGAGCGCCACCTGCCGCTGGACGCCAAGTCGGTGCGCAACGCCGCCCGCGAGCACGGCCCGGACACCGTGCTGCGCCCGCTGCGGCTGGCCGCGGGCGCCGACCCGGCCGCCGCCGCGGCCACCGAGCTCGGCCGACTGCTGGGCCGCCGCACCCCGCTGAACCCGCAGGACCGCGAGGACCTCGCCCTGCTGCTCGACCACGCCCCCGCCGACCCGGCCGACTGGCTGCCCGCCGACATCCCCGTCCGGGAGAGCCGGGCCACCGTCCTCGCCGTGCTGCTCCGCCGCGACCAGGCCACCGCCCGGCCGCTGCTCGCCGCCCACCTCACCACCGCCACCGACGTGCTGCGGCTGATCTGGGCCTGGTCCGGCGCCGAACCCGACCTGCTGCCCGCCACCGCCAAGGGCCTGCGGCTGCGCAACCTGCCCCGCCCGCTGCGCCGCGAACTGCTCGCCGTCCTGGACGCGTTCCCGCTCGGCACCCTCGCCGAGGACCTCGGCCGGCACCGCGCCGCCTGGCTGCGCGCCGGCGAGCTGCTGCACCCGTACGAGCACCGGGCCCGGTTCCCGTACGCCACCGCCGCGTTCGCCGTGCTCCGGCAGAGCGACCTCGACCTGCACGGCCTCGGCCCCGAGCTGCGCGCCGCCCCCGCCCCGCTGCGGGTCAGCGAGACCCCGGGCGGCCACACCCGGCTGGTCGTCAGCACCTTCGCCGCACGGGTCGAGCAGGCCCTCGCGGGCGGCGACGTCTCCGCCGCCGTCGCCCTGCTGGCCCGCCGCCCCGGCGAGCTGGTCCGCCGACTGCACCACCTGCTGCGGGTGCACGCCTCCTGGAGCCCCGGCGAGCCGCTGCCCGCCGCGCTCGCCGAGGCCCTGCCCGCCGCCCTGCGCAAGGTCGCGCCCGGCCCGCTGCTCGGCGCGTACGGGCGGCTGCGCGGCCCGCGCGAGGTCGGCGAGCGCCGGCTGTACTTCCCGCGCGGGCGGGTCTCGCTGGCGCACGCCCGCGACGACTGGGGCACCGAGGTCCCGGCCGCGCTCAGCGCCCCCGTCTGCACGCTGATCGAGGCGGAGCTGCTGCGCCGCGCCGGGAAGCACGAGCGCTTCGACGTCGCCGTCCTCGACGAGGGCCTGGCCGACCTGGTGGTCCCGTTCGCCGAGCGGGCCGTCGCCAAGTCGCTGGTCGCCGTGCCGCGCGGCAGCGTCCAGCGGCTGCCCGACGGCGGCCGGGTCCGGCTCTTCCTGCACTGGATGCAGACCCCGCGCCAGCGGGTGGACCTCGACCTCTCGGTGGCGCTGTACGACGAGCGGTGGGAGCCGGTCGGCCTGTGCGACTACACCCGCCTGGTGCACGGCAAGCGCGCCGCCGTGCACTCCGGTGACTTCACCTCGGCCCCGCCCCCGCACGGCGCCACCGAGTACGTCGACCTCGACCTGCCCGCGCTGGCCGAGGGGGGCGCCCGGTACGCGGTCGTCATCGTCTTCAGCTACAACGACGTCCCGTTCGAGGACCTGGCCGACGCATTCGCCGGGTTCATGGAGCTGGACGCCCCGGAGGCGGCCCGCCACCGCACCGGCCACTTCCACCCGGCGGCCGTCCGCCAGCGGCTGGACCTGAGCGGGGACGCCAAGGTCTGCGTCCCGATGATCGTCGACCTCGGCCGGCGCGCGTACACCTGGACCGACCTCAACACCGGTGCCTCCGGCGGCTTCCACAGCGTCTGGCGCTACCGGGACCGGATCGGCGCCCTGGCCTCGGACGTGCTGGCGCACTTCGCCGAGGGCTCCCGCGCCACGCTCTGGGACCTCGCCTGCGCCACCGCCGCCGCCCGCACCGACGAGGTGCTGGTCCGGGACCGCTCCGGCGGCGTGCTCAGCAGCTACCGCCGGGCCGCCGACGAACCGGTGGCGGCCTTCGCCGAGCGGCTGCGCGAGCGGCGCGGGAACGACGGCGAGCTGACGGGCCCGGTCCTCGACCGGGTGCTGGCCGAGCAGCTCGCCCACCGCAGGGTGTTCACCGCGCTGGTGCACGCCGACGTCCCGGCGCCCGCCCCCGTCTCGGGCGCGCTCTACCGGCTCTACCCCGGCCCGCTGGACGCCGCTCCCGACACCCTGGAGCGGCTCACCGCGGGGGACTTGGTGGCCCTGTTCGACCCGGAGGGGTGAACGGGCGGACAGGCGTCCGCCCGAACCACCCGATAGGGGAATTCCCCCTGGTCAGCGGGCGCGGCAGCATGGAGGCATGAGCACCGGAACCGTCGCGTCCGCCGGCCTCGCCGACCCCTCCGAGCCGCCCGCGGGCCCCGTCGACGCCGCAGGCCCCGCCGGCCCCGCCGCCGCCGTGGCGCTGCCACCGCGCGCCGAGCGGGCCGAGCGGGCACAGGAGGCCGTCGAGCGGCTGCGCGCGGGCGGGGTGGAGGCGGTGGCCGTCACCTGGGTGGACAACGCCGGCATCGCCCGGGCCAAGGCGGTACCGCTGGGCGGCCTGGTGCACGCCGCCCAGTGGGGCGTCGGCGCCGCGCCCTGCTTCGACGTCTTCCTGGCCGACGACTCCATCACCACCAGCCGGCTCAGCGGCGGACCGACGGGCGATCTGCGGCTCTACCCGGATCTCGACCGGGTCGTCCCGCTGGCCGCCCAGCCCGGCTGGGCCTGGGCGCCGGGGGAGCGGTACACCCAGACCGGCGGCCCGCACCCGGGCTGCCAGCGGCTGTTCGCCCGCCGGATGGAGGCCGCCGCGGCCACCCGCGGGATCGGCGTCAAGGCCGGCATCGAGGTCGAGTGGACGGTCGCCCTCGCCGGTCCGCCCCAGCAGGAGCCGCAGTACCCGACGTACGGCCCGGCCTACGGCATGCAGCGGCTGACCGACCTCTCCGACTACCTCCGGGACGTCCTGCGCGCGCTCGGCGAGCAGGGGCTGAAGGTCCTCCAGATCCACCCCGAGTACGCACCGGGCCAGTTCGAGGTGTCCCTCGCCCCCGAGGGCCCGGTCGGCGCCGCCGACACCTCGGTCCTGGTCCGGCACACCGTCCGGGCGGTCGGCGCCCGGCACGGGCTGCGGGCCTCCTTCGCCCCCGTCGTCGAGGCCGGCGCGGTCGGCAACGGCGGCCACCTCCATCTGAGCCTGTGGCGCGACGGGCGGAACCTGGGCCGCGGCGGCCCCGGCCCGCACGGGCTGACGGCCGAGGCCGAGGGCTTCCTCGCCGGGGTGCTCGGCGCGCTGCCCGAGCTGCTGGTGCTCGGCTGCTCCAGCCCCGCCGGGTACCTGCGGCTGGTGCCCTCGCACTGGGCCGGCGCCTACCAGTGCTGGGGCCTGGAGAACCGGGAGGCCGCGCTGCGGCTGGTCACCGGCTCCTCGGGGGAGCGCTCGACCGCCGCCAACGCCGAGGTCAAGTGCTTCGACGCCACCGCCAACCCCTACCTCGCGGTCGGCGCGGTGCTCGCCGCCGGCCTCGCCGGGCTGGACCAACGGCTCGCGCTGCCACCGGAGTTCACCGGGGATCCGGCCGAGGCCGCGCCCGGGACGGTGCCCCGGCTGCCCACGGGCCCGGCCGAGGCGCTCGCGGCCTACCGGAAGTCCGCGGTGCTCCGCGAGGCGCTCGGCGACCGGCTGTACGAGGCGGTGCTGGCCGTCCGGCAGGCCGAGAGCGAGCAGTACGCCTCGGCCACCCCCGAGCAGCTGGTGGCGGCCACCCGCTGGCGGTACTGACCGGTGCCCCCGCTGGACGTCCCCGCCCTGGTCGACCACCACTGCCACAGCGTGGTGGCGGCCGAGCTGGCCGACGACGTCCTGGCCGGGCTGCTCACCGAGTCCGACCGCCCGCCCGCGCCCGGCTGCTCGCCGTTCGACAGTGCGCTCGGCCTCGCCGTCCGCCGCTGGTGCCCGCCGGCGCTGGGGCTCCCGGCGCACGCCCCGGCCGCCGACTACCTGGCCCGCCGACGCGAGCTCGGCGCCGCCGAGGCCACCCGGCGGCTGCTCGCGGCCGCCGCCCTGGACACCTGTCTGGTGGACACCGGGCTGACCGGGGCGGGCGGCCACCCGTTGCTGCCGCTGGGCGAGTTCGCCGAGGTGTCGGGCGCCCGGGTGCGCGAGGTGGTCCGGCTGGAGGCCGTCGTCGAGTCGCTCGCCCCGGCGGCCGCCGACTGGCCGGCCGCGGTGTGCGCGGCGCTGGCGTCGGCGGCCGCCGGCGCGGTGGCGGTCAAGTCGGTGCTGGCCTACCGCAGCGGCCTGGCGGTGCCCCCCGAGCGGCCCGCCACCCGGGAGGTGGTGGCCGCCGCCGGGGCGCGGCTGCGGGCCGGCCACGGGCGGCTGACCGACCCCGTGCTGCTGCACCACCTGCTCTGGACGGCCCTGGACGTCTGTGCCGGGCTGGGCCTGCCGCTCCAGCTGCACACCGGTTTCGGGGATCCGGACCTGACCCTGCACCGGGCCGACCCCTCGCTGCTGACCGGGTTCGTCCGGGCGGCGGAGCCGAGCGGCGTGCCGCTGGTGCTGCTGCACTGCTACCCGTACCACCGGCAGGCCGGCTGGCTGGCCCAGGCCTTCCCGCAGGTGTACACCGACCTCGGGCTGACGGCCTCCTACGTCGGCCCCCGGGCAGCCGCCGTGCTCGGCGAGATGCTGGAGCTGGCGCCGTTCGGCAAGCTGCTGTTCTCGACCGACGCCTACGGCCTGCCGGAGCTGTACCTGGTCGGCGCGGCCCAGTTCCGGCACGGCCTGGGCAGCCTACTGGACGGCTGGCGGGCCGACGGCGCCTGTACGGCGGCCGACGCGCAGCGCCTGGCCCGGCAGGTGGCCGCCGGCAACGCCCGACGCCTGTACCGGCTCTGAGCGGTCCGCCGGCCCGGTTCTGAGGGGCCCGCAGGCCCGGCCCGGCCCGGGGGAATCGGCCGCGGGTACGCTGCCGTCACCCGTCTGCGCGGGTTGTTCGAGGTGGATCGTCTGCGCTCGGCCGAATTGACGGCACGGAAGCCATTTTATTCACCGTATGGATTGACATCCCGTCCGTGGCCTGGAGTCATCGACCTCGCAAGTGTTCGAACTGTGTCGATTAGATGACTACCTCTTGCGGATTGCAACGCATGTTCACTAGCGTCCCGATCATTCCAGTGCACCTGCCAACCGCAGTTGTGCATGACGACTCGGGAGGGCCAACCCCTATGAGTGTTCCTCGGATCAGCCGGACCCGGTACGCCGCGGTGGGCCTCGTCCTCGCCACGGCCGGCGCTCTGGTGCTGCCGGCCGGTACCGCCGTCGCGGCCGCCGGGGCCGAGCCGACGACCGGGCCGCTGCTCAGCTACGTCGTGAACACCCAGGCCAACCACGGCCAGGTGCAGAAGGTCGAGAAGGCCATCACCACCCTCGGTGGCTCGGTGGTGTACTCGTACGAGCAGATCGGCGTGGTGATCGCCCGCTCGACCGACACCAAGTTCGCCGCCAAGCTGCGGCAGGCGAAGGGTGTCCAGTCGGTCGGCGCCAGCCGCACCAAGGGCATCACCGCCGCCGACACCCGGAAGGCCGAGGTCGCCGCCGAGCCGACCGCCGCCGCCGCTGCCGCGGCCGCCGCCGCCGGCGAGGAGCCCAACTGGGCCAACCAGTGGGACATGCGCCAGATCGGCGTGGACAAGGCGCACAAGCTGTCGCTCGGCAGCAACAAGGTCACCGTCGGCGTGCTGGACTCCGGCATCGATGCCAACCACGAGGACCTCAAGGCCAACGTCGACGCCTCGCAGTCGGTCTCCTGCATAGACGGCGGCAAGCCGAACACCGCCTTCGAGGCCTGGCAGCCGGGCGTCGACGGCGACCACGGCACCCACGTGGCCGGCACCATCGCCGCCGCCAAGAACGGCAAGGGCATCGAGGGCATCGCCCCGAACGTCAAGCTGGCCGCCGTCAAGGTGGTCGACGACGGCGGGTTCATCTACCCGGAGTACGCGGTCTGCGGCTTCGTCTGGGCCGGTGAGCACCACTTCAAGGTGACGAACAACAGCTACTTCGTCGACCCGTGGATGTTCAACTGCCAGAACGACGCGGACCAGGCGGCGATCACCACCGCCGTCCGCCGCGCGGTCGAGTTCTCGCAGCGCAAGGGCGTCCTCAACGTGGCCGCGGCGGGCAACGAGAACATCGACCTCGCCCACAAGACCAAGGACGTCGCCAGCCCGGACGACACCACCCCGGGCGAGCGTCCGATCACCCAGGACTGCCTGAACCTGCCGACCGAGCTGGACGGCGTCATCTCGGTCTCCTCGGTGGGCGTGAACGGCGACAAGTCGTACTACTCCAGCTACGGCAAGGGCAAGGTCACCGTGGCCGCCCCCGGTGGCGACCGCCGCTACCAGATCCCGGACACCCCGGACAAGAACGGCCGCACCCTGTCCACCATCCCGGGTGGCAAGTACGGCTACATGCAGGGCACCTCGATGGCCTCGCCGCACGCCGCCGGCGTGCTCGCCCTGCTCGCCAGCACCTTCCCGTGGGCGAGCCCGGAGGAGCTGACCGAGATGCTGACCAGCCAGGCCGAGTCGCACGCCTGCCCGACCTCCCCGTTCAACCCGGGCGGTGCCGGTGAGTGGACCGCCAACTGCGAGGGTGGCGCGGACGACAACGGCTTCTACGGCGCGGGCATCATCAACGCCGAGAAGGCGGTCCAGTGGTGGCGCTGAGCCGCTGACCCGGCGTCGGACCGGGCCGGACCGGGCGTAGCCCGGCACTGAACGACCACAGGGTGGGGAGTGGGACTCAGGTCCCGCTCCCCACCTTTTTGAGTACCGGTACTCAGGTGGGGGCACCGGCCGGATCGCCAGAATGGACCAAGGGGGTGTTTGCAAAGTCCCACCCGGACCGGGTGGGACTTTGCAAACACCCCTGGCAGGCGCGACCGGGCACGTCTTCGAGGAGCAGAGCGGCATGGCACAGACCTTCACCGGATGGCAGCCCCCGGTCCGTCAGAGCGGCGGGCGGAGCTGGCCGTGGCTGGTGCTGGGGATCGCCCAGCTGCTCGCCGCCGGCCCGATGCTGGGCCTGATGGTCGGCGGCGGCCTGGTGGTCACCGTGATGGGGCTCGCCTCCGGCGGGAGCGTCGGCGAGGTGCTGCCGGTGCTGCTGCAGCTGTCCGCGGGCCCCCTGGCGGGCCTGGCGGTACCGGCCCTGGCGCTGCTCTCCCCCTCGGTGCGCCGGGTGAACCGGGCCGCGCTCTTCGCGCTGCACTGCCTCGGCCTGCTGGTCGGCACGGCGGTCGCGTACATCGGCTGGGTCCGCCCGGCGATGGGCTGACCGCAGGCGCGCGGGACCGCGGGACGGCGCGAGCCTCGGCCCGTGTCACCCCGGCCCGCCGGGCCCGTCACTCCACGTGCCGGCCCCACTCCGTCCCGACGGACGGCTTGCCGTGCAGGTCCGGGACCTCCTGGAGCCAGGCGGGCCGGCCGGCCCTGGCCCGGGCCGCCCGGCGGGCCTCGGCCTCGCGCAGCTGCTCGGTGGTGGCGAACCCCTCCGGCAGCCACTGCGGCGAGCGGGCCGCCCGGGCGGCCAGATGGGCGACGTACGCGCGGCGCAGCGCGTCCACCGAGTCGAAGCCGGGCTCGTCGGCCAGCCACTCCTCGGGGACCAGGGCGACCACCTCCTCCAGCAGCCCGGCGGTGACCAGCGGGCCGAGCTCCTCGTCGGCCAGCCGGACGTCCGGCCGGTAGCCGCCGAGGGCGTGGGCGCTGAGGTCGTAGCGCTTGCCGACGGCCGCCTCGGCACCGGCCCAGCGGTGGTGGAAGATCAGCGCGGCGCCGTTGTCGATCAGCCAGAGCCGGTGGTGCCAGACCATCAGGTTGGGGTTGTGCACGGTGCGGTCGACGTTGCCGGTGAGGGCGTCCAGCCAGACCACCCGCCCGGCCTCGGCCGGGTCGACGGGGATCATGCCGGGCTTGAAGTCGACGGCACCGGGCAGCAGGTCCATCCCGAGGTTGATCCCGCTGCTGGCCCGGAGGATGTCCTGGATCTCGGCGTCGGGCTCGCCGTCGGCGATCGCCGGGTCGAAGTCGACCAGCCGCAGCTCCGGGACCCGCAGTCCGAGCCGGCGGGCGAGCTCGCCGACGATCACCTCGGCCACCAGCGCCTTGCGGCCCTGCGCGGCGCCGGTGAACTTCACCACGTAGGTGCCCAGGTCGTCGGTCTCCACGACGCCTGGCACCGAGCCGCCGGCCCGCAGCGGGTCGACATAGCGCACTGCTGTCACCTGATCGAGCACATCGGCCACCCTAACGCGACTGTCCTACCGGACCCGACCCGCCACCTCGCGGGCGTCCGCCAGTGCCTGCCGGACGGCGCCGGGGATGTCGGTGACGGGGAAGACGGCCCGGCGCACCACCCGTTCGCGGTCCAGCACCAGGACCGCCCGCTTGAGCCGCAGCCCCTGGCCGACGTGGAAGGTGGGCAGCCGCAGCGCGGCCGCCAGCCGGACGTCGAGGTCCGACAGCAGGGGGAAGGGGATCTCCTCGGCCTCGGCGAACTCCCGCTGCTCGTCCGGCCGCTGGGTGGAGACCCCGCGCAGCGCCAGCCCGGCCGCGCGGAACTCCGGGTAGGCCTCGCGGAACAGCCGGTTCTCCAGCGTGCAGCCGACGGCCCCGGGGATGGCGCCCCAGGAGGCGGGCAGCGGTGCGGGCCGGCCGGTGGCGGGGTAGCAGAACAGCACGGTGGCGCCGGCCGCCGGGTCGACCGGGTCGAGCTCGCCGCCGGTGTGCGCGGGCAGCGTGAGGGCGGGCAGCCGGGTGCCGGGGAGCGCGGCCATCCGGGCGCTCTCGGCGCTGTCGGGCGCGGCGGAGCCGGAGAGCGAGCCGTCGCCGAGCAGCCAGCGGTCGGCCCAGTCCTGCATGGCGACCAGGACCGGCAGCAGCGCCCGCCCGGACTCGGTCAGCCGGTACTCGTAGCGCACCGGGCCCTGCTGGTACGGCACCCGTTCCAGGACGCCGGACCCGGTGAGGTGGCCGAGCCGCTCGGTGAGCACCTTGCGGGAGATGCCCAGCTCGTGCTGGAGCTCGTCGAAGCGCAGCCGCCCGCGCGCCGACTCACGGACGATCAGGATGCTCCACCAGTCGCCGATCACCGCCGCCGACTGGGCGATCGCGCAGTGCGCATCGTGTGCGGGCACGTCTCTGAGCACCGTTGATCCTCCTCACCGACCGAGCGGCCCATCCTCGCACCCCCTTGCGGGTTCCGAAAGGGAACTTGTAAGTTCCTCATCGGAACTCATTGAGAGATCGGGGGGAAACGGATGCCTGTCGCCTGGGCGACCCTGCGCCGGACCTGGACCATGACCAGCCGGGCCTACCCGTGGTCGTACGCCGTCGGCTGCCTGCTGATCGGCGTGTTCACCATCGGACTGTCCTACCTGGGCCTGCACGCCATCGGCGGCGGCTCGGTGGCCGAGGACTTCACGGCCCGGGCCGGCGGCGCCGACTACCTCGGCTACATCGCCGTCGGCGCGGGCGGCTACATGTTCACCGTGCGGATGCTGCTCTGGAGCAGCAAGGCGCTGATCACCGAACAGCGCCAGGGCACCCTCGGCGCCCTGCTGATCGCCCCGGCCACCCGGCTGCCGTACCTGCTCGGCTTCACCGGCTTCGCGCTGCTCAACACCGCCGTCGAGGTCGGCCTGCTCGGCGGCTTCGCCGCGGTGCTCGGCATCACCCTGCCCGCCTGGCACCCGCTGGCCGCCCTCGCCGGGGTGCTCGCGCTCAGCGCCGCCGTGTTCGGCGCCGCCGTGCTGCTCGGCGCCCTGATGATCGTCGCCGGCGAGGCGCACATCTCGCAGAACACCGTCTTCCTCGCGGTCTCGCTGCTCTGCGGCATCACCTTCCCCAACAGCTACCTGCCCGCGCCCGCCCGGTGGCTGGCCGAACTGCTGCCCGTGACCTCCGCGATGGACGTGCTGCGCGGCGCCCTCGGCGAGGGGCGGCCGCTCGCCGACCTCCTCCCGCGGCTGGTCACCTGCCTCGCGCTCAGCGCCGGCTACCTGCTGCTCGGCCTGCGGCTGCTGCCCGCCGCCGAGCGCCGCGCCATCGAACGGAGCTTCTGACCGTGAACCGGACGACCCCGCACCCGGAGCCGCTGACATGATCCGCACCCACGCCCTGCGCAAGACCTTCCGGACCAGGGAGAAGGGCCTGTTCGGCCCGCGCGCCGTGAAGACCGCCGTCGACGGCCTCGACCTGGAGATCCCGCGCGGCCGGGTCACCGGCCTGCTCGGCCTCAACGGCGCCGGAAAGACCTCCACCATCAAGATCCTCGCCACCCTGCTCCGCCCGACCTCCGGCAGCGTCACCCTGGACGGCCTGGACGTGGTCGAGCACGCCCGCGAGGCCCGCCGCCGGATCAACCTGATCGCCGGCGGCGAGCGGATGGTCTACGGCAGGCTCACCGGCGCCGAGAACCTGCGCTACTTCGGCCGCCTCTACGACGTCCCCACCGCCGTGCTGCGGGTGCGGATCGGCGAGCTGCTGGAGCTGGTCGGCCTCACCGACGCCGCCGACACCCCGGTCGAGCGGTACTCGCGCGGCATGACCCAGCGGCTCTCCATCGCCCGCGGCCTGATCAACGACCCGGCCTACCTGCTGCTGGACGAGCCCACCCTCGGGCTGGACGCGCCGATCGCCCGCGACCTGCGCCGGGTGGTCGCCGAACTCGCCGCCGAGGGCCGGGGGGTGCTGCTCACCTCGCACTACCTGGCCGAGGTCGAGGAGCTGTGCGAGCACGTCTACGTGATCTCCGGCGGCCGCCACCTGGCCGCGGGAAGCCCGGCCGGGCTCAAGGCGGCGACCGGCAGCCACCGCAGCGTCCGGGTCACCGTCACCAACCCCTCGCCGGAGCTCTCGGACCGGATCACCGCGTTCACCCGCGGACTCGGCGGCCGCACGGAGCTCGACAGCACCGGGGAGGGCGCGCTGCTGGTCACCGTCCGGCACCCGGAGGACGTCGCCGGACCGCTGGCCGGCGCGATCGTGGCCGCCGGCGGGTCGATCGGCGGTCTGGAGGTCACCGAGGCCACCCTGGAGGACGCCGTCCTCGCACTGACCGACGCGCCCCTGGCGGTGGCCGGATGACCGGCCCGACGCCCGTCGACGCGCCGCTGTTCGCCCTGGCCGACCGCGCCCTCCCGCCGCCGCTCCCCGCGGGCCCGCCCGCACCGTCGCCGTCGCCATTGCCGCCATCGCCGCGCACCGCGCGCCCCGGCCGGGCGCTGCGGCACGCCGCCAAGGTGTTCGCCGCCGAGGCGCTCAAGCAGCACCGCACCCTGTTCGGCCAGCCGCTGGTGCTCGCGTCGATGCTGCTCTGGCCGCTGCTGCAGCTCGCCGCCACCTACTACACCCTGCACCCGATCGCCGCCGGCGCGGCCGCCGCCGCCCGCTGGCCGCTCGCCGCCGACCCGGCCCGGCTGCTCGGCTTCCTCGCCACCGGCGCACTGGCCTGGGCGTTCTTCTTCTCGCTCGTCCAGTCCGCGTGGAACCTCACCTACGAGCGCACCACCGGCACCCTCGAACTGCTCTTCCTCTCGCCCGCCGACCGGCTCGTCCTGATGATCGCCAACGGCGCCGGCGCGCTGCTGCAGAACGCCTGGCTGCTCACCTGCTTCCTGGGCGCCGCCGGGTTCGGCTTCGGCGCCCTGGACGTGGCCGGGCCGTGGATGTACCCGGTGGTGCTGCTCGCCCTGCTGCTGCCGGCGGTCGCCTGGGGCGCGCTGCTCAACAGCCTGATGGTGTTCTCCCGGGACTCCGCCTTCGTCTACACCGTGCTGGACGACCCGATGTGGTTCGTCGCCGGGGTCCGGCTGCCGACCTTCGCGCTGCCGGGCGTGCTGCGCGCGCTCGGTGCGGCGCTGCCGCTCACCGGCAGCCTCACGGTGGTGCGCGGGGCGCTGCTGGAGGGGCGGGGCCTCGGCGAGCTGGCCCCGGACCTCGGCCGGCTGGCGGTCCTGTGCGCGCTGCTGCTGGCCGGCGCGGCGCTGGCGCTGCGCCTCGGCGAGGCCCGGGCGCAGCGCACCGGAGGCCTCCGGCTGGCGTGAGCGTCCCGCTGTGGTTGGCTTGCCGGTGAAACCGGACGTCTTCACGAGGAGAGCAGGACATGGGACAGGTGCTGGCCACCACCGAGCGGGAGTACGACGCCGCTCCGGAGCGGGTCTACGAGGCGCTCGCCGACTACCAGGTGACCCGTCCGAAGCTGCTGCCCGCCCAGTACAGCGAGTACGAGGTGCGGGCCGGCGGCACCGGCGCGGGGACGCAGGTGCACTGGCGGCTGCAGGCCACCGAGAAGCGGGTGCGGGACTGCCTGTTCACCGTCTCGGCGCCGGCGCCCGACCAGCTGGTGGAGAAGGACGCCAACTCCAGCATGGTGATCACCTGGACGGTCTCGGCGGCCGGCGAGGGCCGGTCGAAGGTGACCGTCTCGGCGACCTGGCAGGGCGCGGGCGGCATCGGCGGCTTCTTCGAGCGGACCTTCGCGCCGAAGGGCCTCAACCGGATCCACGACCAGGTGCTGGCCAACCTCGCCGCCGAGGTCCGCTGATCCCCTGCTCGGCGCGCCGCCCGACTCGTAAGCGGATTCGATGAGTTCGGACACCCGTACGAGCCGAACGCCGTACGGGTGGACGGCCGCCACCTGAGGGTGACGGTAGCGGCCCGGCCCGGTGGTGCCACCCTAGGCTCGCCGCCGTGCATATGACGATCCTTCACATTTCACAGCCGGTGGACGGCGGAGTCGCCCGCGTGGTCACCGACCTGGTCCGCGGCCAGCGCGAGGCAGGCCACCGGGTGCTGGTGGCCTGCCCGCAGGGCGGCCGGCTGGCCGAGGGCGCCGCCGCGGTCGGCGCGCTGGTCCAGGACTGGCCCGCCGACCGCTCGCCCGGCCCGGCCGTCGCCGCCGAGGCCTGGCGGCTGCGCCGGATCGTCCGGGCCGCCGCGCCCGACATGGTCCATCTGCACAGCGCCAAGGCCGGGTTGGCGGGCCGTCTGGCCATCCGGGGCGCGGTGCCGACCGTCTTCCAGCCGCACGCCTGGTCGTTCGCCGCGGTCGACGGCGGGCTGGCCGCCGCCACCCTGCGCTGGGAGCGGTACGCGACCCGCTGGGCGCACCGGCTGCTCTGTGTCAGCGTCCAGGAGCGGGCCGACGGCGTGGCGGCCGGTCTGCACGCCGACTGGGCGGTGGTGCCCAACGGTGTCGACGTCCGGCACTACGCGCCCGCCGAGCGCCGGGCCGCCCGGATCGCCCTCGGGCTGGACCTGGACGCCCCGCTGGCCGTCTGCGTGGGGCGGCTGTGCCGGCAGAAGGGCCAGGACGTGCTGCTCGCCGCCTGGCCGGAGGTGCTGCGCCGGGTGCCGCAGGCCCGCCTGGCGCTGGTCGGCGGCGGACCGGACGAGGCCCGGCTGGCCGACACGGTCCGGGAGTCGGCCGAGCCCTCCCGGGTCCGCCTCGCGGGGGACGTGCCGGATCCGCGGCCCTGGCTGGCGGCGGCCGACCTGGTGGTGCTGCCCTCGCGCTGGGAGGGGATGGCGCTGGCGCCGCTGGAGGCGATGGCGGCCGGCCGGCCGGTGCTGCTGACCGATGTGCCCGGGGCCCGGGAATGCCTGCCGCCGACCGAGCGGGAACGCGCCGTGGTGCCGCCCGAGGACGTGTCCGCGCTGATCACCCGAATGGCCGAAGCGCTGTCCGATCCGATCGAATGCGAGCGACGCGGCGCACGGCTGCGGGAGCATGCCGTCGCACGCCATGACGTGCGTTCGGTGGTCGAACAGGTGGACGCTCTCTATCGCGATCTGCTGGGCGCCGGTCCGGCGGTCGGACGCCGCCGGGCCCGTGTCCCAGAGCGGATCTGATCGTTTCACATGCCGTGAATGCCCGCCGCTCTGGCGCTGTCGTATTCGCACCTCAACCGGATGTGGGTGAGGCGTCAAGTCGGAAATACCTATTAATGGGCGGCTGGAATGAAATGGCAAGTCGACTTCCAGCATTCAACCCGACGCTCGGTATTGTCTGATTTCGCCTGCTTCGTTTCGATTTCACTCCGGGAATTCGTGAGAAAACCGAATGCCGCCAGCGGCAGCAGGTGCTGTCAGGACCGCGCCCACCGGGCCGGGACGGCCGCCCCGGGCCAACCGGTGCCGGAGCGCCGTCACCCCGGGCACACAGCAGGGGAGTTCGTGCGCTGATGACCATTGACCACGACAGCGTGCCACGGCCGGGACGGCCCCTGGCGGGCCCCCGGCGGCCCGCCACCGGCCTGCTGGACCGCCCGGCCAGGACCGCCCAGGCCCGCAGCGCACCGCCGACCCGTCGGCACCGCCGACCGGTCCGCTCCCGGCTCGCCCTGCCCGCCGCCCTGATCGCGGTCGACGCCGTCGCCCTGTGCACCGCCACCGGCCTCGCCAACCGGGCCCTGGACCCGGCCCTGCGGGTCGACCCGCTGCTCGGCGTCGCCGCCCTGCTGCCGCTGCTGCTCGTGCTCAACCTCGCCGGCGGCCTCTACCGCACCCGGCTCACCCTCTCGGTCCTCGACGAGCTCCCCGCGCTGACCGTCCGCGCCGTCGTCGCCACCGCCTTCGCCGTCACCCTGGCCGGATGCCTCGACGGCCGCTGGCCCGACTGCGGCCCCGCCACCCCGGCCCGGCTGACCGCCCTGCTCGGCGCCCAGCTGCTGCTCGCCGTCTGCGGCCGGGCCCTCGCCTACCACCTGGTCCGCCGGATCCGGCGCAGCCGCCCCAGCCCCGTCCTGGTCCTCGGCGCCGGCCGGCTCGGCCGCCGGGTCGCCGCCGCCCTCAGCGAGCGCGGCGAGTACGGGATGCGCCCGGTCGGCTTCCTCGACCCCGACCCGCCGCTGCTGGCCGGCGACACCGACCTGCCGGTGCTCGGCGGCCGCGAGGTGCTGGAGCGCGAGGTCCGCCGCCACCGCGTCCACCACGTGGTCGCCACCGCCGGCGCCGCCGACGAGGCCGAGACCGCCGCCGCCCTGCGGGACGCCGCCCGGCTCGGCTGCCAGGTCTGGCTGGTGCCCGCGCTGCGCGAGTACGGCTCGCTGGAGACCGGCCGGACCGCCGGCGGCGACCACCTCTGGGGCTTCCCCTGCCTGCGGGTGGGCCGCGCCGCGATGCGCCGCCCCGGCTGGGCCGCCAAGCGCACGCTGGACGTCACCGCCGCCGCCCTCGGCCTGCTCGCCCTCGCCCCCGTGCTCGCCCTGTGCGCGCTCGCCGTCCGCTTCGACACCGGCCCCGGCGTGCTCTTCCGCCAGCAGCGCACCGGGCTCGACGGCCGGGTCTTCACCGTCCTCAAGTTCCGCACCCTGCGGCCCAGCAACGAGCACGAGTCGGCGACCCGCTGGAACATCTCCCAGGACCACCGGATGGGCGCCGTCGGCAAGCTGATGCGCCGCAGCTCCCTGGACGAGCTGCCGCAGCTGTGGAACGTGCTGCGCGGCGACATGAGCCTGGTCGGCCCCCGCCCCGAGCGCCCCTACTTCGTCATGCGGTTCAGCCAGGCCTACCCCGAGTACGCCGACCGCCACCGGGTCCCGGTCGGCCTCACCGGCCTCGCCCAGGTCAACGGCCTGCGCGGCGACACCTCGATCGAGGACCGGGCCCGGTTCGACAACCGCTACATCGAGAGCTGGAGCCTCTGGCAGGACGTCAAGATCCTGTTCCGCACCGCGGCCCTGATGCTCCACCCGGACGGGAGCTGACACCAGCGTGGCCCTCACCCTCGACCTCGGCCCCCACCCCGCCCGGGCGTTACACCGGGCGGGCGCCGCCCTGGCCGCCCGGCCCAGCCTGCTCGCCGCCGCCACCGTGCTGCTGGTCTGCGTGCCCACCGGCGAGAAGGACGTGAGCGCCGCCGTCCACATCACCGCCGCCGACCTCGCCTCGCTCGCCCTGGTCGCGCTCACCGCCGTGGACCTGCTGCGCGGCCGGCTGCCCGCGATCGACCGCGGCACCTGCGCCCTGTTCGGCGCGATCGTGCTCTCCGCCGCCGTCGCCACCATCGGCTCGATCGACCCGGCCACCAGCCTCACCGGCTTCGTCCGGCTCACCCAGGTGTTCGTCCTGGTGCCCGCCGGCGTGCTCTGCGCCCTGCGCGACCGCACCGACCAGCGGCTGATCCTCGGCTCCTTCGTCGCCGCCGCGCTGATCCAGGGCGTGGTCGGCGCCCACCAGTACCTCACCCGCACCGGCGCCTCCTACACCGGCCAGCCGATCCGGGCCGTCGGCACCTTCGGCGCGCTCGACATCATGGCGATGTCCACCGTGGTCAGCTACGGACTGCTGGCCGCCCTCGCCCTCGCCCTCGGCGAACGCGGCCCCGGCGGCGACCGGCGGCTGCGCCGGGCGATGTACGCGGCCGCCGCCTTCCTCGCCTTCCCGCTCGCGGTCTCCTTCAGCCGGGGCAGCTGGATCGCCACCGGAGCCGCCGCCGCCGTCCTGCTGCTGCGCGCCGACGCCCGGCTCGCCGTCCGCAGCGCCGTCCTCGGTCTCGCCGCCGTCGTCGTCCTGGTCGGCGGCCTCGGCCTCGGCGCCTCCGGCGTCACCGCCCGGATCGGCAGCATCGGCTCCGTCTCCGCGGCCCCCGACCAGTCCGTCTCCGACCGCTACGACCTGTGGGGCACCGCCGAGCGGATCTGGCAGGACCACCCGGTGAGCGGCGCCGGCCCCAAGGCCTTCCAGCAGCTGCGCGACAGCCACGCCCCGCTGCGGCTGTCCTCCGGCAGCGACGCCGCCGACGCCACCATCGGCTTCCAGCGCGAACCACTGCTCTCCCCGCACAACATGTACTTCCTGGTGCTCAGCGAACAGGGACTGATCGGCATCGTCGCCTACGCCGCGCTCTTCTTCGGCCTCTTCCTCGGGTGCCTGCGGCACGCCCCCGCCGGACAGGGGCTGGCCGCCCTCGCCCTGCTGACCTGGGTCCTGGTCGACTTCCTCTACGCGGACATCGGCGGCACCACCACCGTGCTGACCTCCGTCGTCCTCGGCCTCGCCGCCCGCACCGCCCGGCCCGCGAGGGGACACGCCCGGTGACCACCGACCAGCCCGCGCTCGTTCCCGTCCCTGTCCCTGTCCCTGTCCCCGTCCCGGCCGCCCCTGTCCCGGCGCCCGCGCCCGTGCCCGCGCCGAACCGAAGGGGCGCGCCCGGTCCGGGCGCCCCGGAGGCGACCGGCCGGGCGGCGGGCGGCTTCCTCGTCAAGGCCTTCGGCGTCACCGCCGTGCTCAGCGCCGCCGGCTCCGCCCTCGGGCTGCTGCGCGACCTGCTGCTGGCCCGCTACTTCGGCGCCAACCAGGGCACCGACGCCTTCCTGGTCGCCTGGACCGTCCCCGAGAGCGCCGCGCCGCTGCTGATCGAGGACGCCATGTCCTTCCTCATGGTGCCCGCCTTCGCCCTGGCCCTCGTCCTGCGCGAGGAGCACCCCGACGGCCCCGACCCGGTCCGCCAGCTGGTCCGCGCCACCCTGCCCTGGCTGCTGCTCGTCCTCGGCGCCCTCTCGCTCGGAGCGGCCCTCGGCGCCCCCCAGCTGGTCGACCTGCTCGCCCCGGGCCTCGCCAACCCCCAGCTCGCCGTCACCTGCACCCGGATCACCGCGCTCACCGTGCTGCCGTTCGGCGTGGCCGGCTACCTGGCCGCCGCCCTGCGCGCCCACCACCGCTTCACCGCCCCCGCCGGGATCTACGTCGCCTACAACGTCGGCATCCTCGGCGTCCTGCTCAGCGCCCACGCCCTGTGGGGCGTGCGGTCCGCCGCGATCGGGGTCGCCGTCGGCAGCCTGCTGATGGCCGGCCTGCTGGTCGTCCCCTTCCTGCGCCGGCTGCGCACCGGCCGGCGCGCCCGGGGCCACCGCTCCCGCAACTCCCTGGTGCTGATCCCGCTCGCCCTGCTGCCGGTCGCCGCGTTCACGCTGACCCGGCAGGCCCAGGTCTTCATCGAGCGCTTTCTCGGCTCCGCGCTGCCGCCCGGCACCATCTCGCACCTCAACTACGCCGCCAAGGTCTCCCAACTCGCCATGACGGCCGCGATCCTGATCTGCACCGTCACCTTCCCGCTGGTCGCCCGGGCGCTCGCCGCCGGAGACCTCACCGCCGCCCGCGACCGGGTCGAGAAGGACCTCGGCCAGGCCGCCGCGGTCGTCCTGTTCGGCACCGCCTTCCTGCTGGCCTGCGCCCCCTCCGTGGTCGCCCTGCTCTTCGAACGCGGCGCCTTCGGCCCGCGGGACACCGCCGCCACCGCCGCCGTCATCCGGGTCTACAGCTTCGGCCTGCCCGCCCAGGCCCTGATCGGCGTGATGATCCGCCCGTACTTCTCGCTGCGCCCGGTGGTCCGCCGGGCCGGCGACCCGCGCCCCGAGGACGGCGGGCGCCGACTGCTCGACTGGTACCCCGCCGCCGCGATGGTCCTCGGCCTGGTCGTCACCGTCACCGTCGGCCTCCTCGCCACCCCCCGCTTCGGCGCCCTCGGCCTGGCCGCCGGCAACGCGGCCGGCATCACCGCCACCGCCGTCCTGCTGCTGCGCGGACTGGTCCTGCGCGGCATCGCGCTGCGCCTGCGCCGGGTGCTCGGCGGCCACGCCCGACTGCTCGCCGCCGCCGCCGGCGCCGCGGCCCTCGGCACCCCCGCCGCCGGGCTGCCCGCCGACCCCCTGCTCTCGACCCTGCTCGGCGGCGCCACCGTGGCGCTGGCCTTCGCGGCCCTCGGTACCGGCCTCGGCGCCCGCGAGGTGCGCGGCCCGGTCCTCGCCGCAGTCCGGGCCCTGTGCCCGCCACCTGTAGCCGATGAAGGGAAGGTTCCCCATGGACGCTGAACGGGGATCGGTCCGTTCGGTCCTGTCGGGCGTACGCCGCTCCGTGGTGCCGACGGCGACCGGACCGCGCGCCGACGCGCCGCGCACCGAGGTCCGCCGCCCGCAGGCACGGCTGCCGAGGAGCCGCCGGCCCGTGTCCGGCGCCGCGCTCCCGGGGGCGGGCCCCGCCTCGCCGTGGATCCTGATGTACCACTCGGTGGCCGTCGAGCAGGAGGACCCGTACCTGCTGACCGTCAGCCCCGAGCGGTTCGCCGACCAGATGGCCTGGTTGCACCGCTGCGGCCGGCGCGGCGTCTCGGTCCGCGACCTGATGCGCGCCCGGGCCGCCGGACGGGACGCCAAGCTGGTCGGTCTGACCTTCGACGACGGTTACGCCGACTTCGCCCGGCACGCCGTCCCGATCCTGCAGGAGTACGGCTTCACCGCCACCGCCTACGTGGTCGCCGATCTGCTCGGCCGGGCCAACGACTGGGACGCCGAGGGCCCGCGCAAGAAGCTGCTGACCGTCGACCAGGTCACCGAACTCGCAGCCGCCGGCTGGGAGATCGGCTCGCACGGCCTCGGCCACCAGGCCCTTCCCGGCCTGCCCGCCGACGTGCTCGCCACCCAGACCAGGGAGAGCCGCCGGGCCCTGGAGGAGGTCGTCGGCGGGCCCGTCACCGGCTTCTGCTACCCGTACGGCGCCGTCGACCTGCCCGCCACCCTGGCCGTGCGCGACGCCGGCTACGACTACGCCTGCGCCATCGCCCACTCCCCGCTCACCGGCCGGTTCGCCATGCCCCGCTGCTACGTCGGCGACCGCGACGGCGCCTGGCGGCTGCGCGCCAAGCGCGGCCGCCACCGGCTGCGCGACACCGTCACCGAACTGCGCCAGGGCCGCCTCGCCGGCCGTCCCCGCCCCGAACCCAAGGGACACGCCGCCGCCGAGGGCGAGGACCGGCGGGGGAGCGCGGCCCCGGCCGGCGAGCGGGGTACCGGCGGGCCGGAGCGCCCGGGAGGCAAGCGGACGGGCAGGAAGGCGCGTCGATGAGGGTGCTGCACATCGTCACCGGCCTCGCCTCCGGCGGCGCCGAGCGCCAGCTCCTGCTGCTGCTGCGCCACCTGCCCGCGCACCAGCAGTGCGAGGTGGTGGCGCTGACCAACCCCGGCACGGTCGCCGCCGCGCTGCGCGCCGACGGGGTGACCGTCCACCACCTGGCCATGCGCGGCAACCGGGACCTCGGCGCACTGCCCCGGCTGGTCCGGCTGATCCGCGGGGGCGGCTACGACCTGGTGCACACCCACCTCTACCGCGCGGGGCTCTACGGCCGGCTGGCCGCCCGGCTGGCCGGGGTCCGGGCGGTGGTCGCCACCGAGCACTCGCTGCACCCCGGAGTGATCGAGGGCCGCCCGGTCACCCGCGGCGTCAAGGGCCTCTACCTGGCCGCCGAACGCCTCGGCAGCACCACCGTCGCGGTCTCCCGGCAGGTGGCCCAGACCCTGCACTCCTGGGGCGTGCCACCGGGCCGGGTGGAGCTCATCCCCAACGGCATCGACGCCGCCCGCTACACCCGGACCGACGCGGACCGCGCCGCCGTCCGCCACCGGCTGCGCGCCGAGCTGGGCCTGCCACCGGAGAGCTGGGTGGTCGGCGCGGTCGGCCGACTGGTGCCCGGCAAGCGCTTCCACGTCCTGCTGGAGGCGCTGGCCGACCTCGACCAGGGCGCCAGGCTGGTGCTGATCGGGGAGGGCCCCGAGCGCGCCGCCCTGGAGCGCCGGGCCGACGCCCTCGGCGTCCGGGACCGCCTGGTGCTCACCGGCGAACGCGACGACGTCCCCGAACTCCTCGCCGCCGTGGACGTGCTGGCCGCGCCCTCGACCGAGGAGACCTTCGGCCTGGGCGTGCTGGAGGGCCTGGCGGCAGGCCTGCCGGTGCGGCACAGCGCCTGCCCGGCCCTGGACGAACTGCCGCCCGCCGCGGCCCCGCAGGCCCGCCGGATCCCCTCCGAGGCCGGCGCCTACACCGCCGCCCTGCGCGAACTGCGCCATCTGAACGACCACAGCACCGACCCGCTGCCCCGACCCCCGGCGGTCGGCCACTACGACATCGTCCGGGTGGCCGCCGATCTGGGAGCCCTCTACGACCGCCTGGCACCCGCTTGAGCGGCCGGCAGCCCGCGCCCGGCCGGGTCGCCCACCGGTCGGCCCTCATATCCAAGGAGCACCGCATGTCCGAACCGCGCCGAAGCGCCCGTACCCTGGCCCGTCGCTGGTGGCCGGTGGCCCTGGCGGTGCCGCTGGGCGCCGTGGCCGGCGCCGGGTACGCCGTCGTCGCACACCCGTCGTACGCCGCCAACTCCTATGTGATCGTGGTGCCGCAGACCACGGGGGAGAGCGCCACCGCGATCAACTTCGCCCAGGCCTACGGCCGGCTGGCCGGGCAGCCGCAGGTGCTCGCGGCGGCCGCCGCCGAGACCGGCCACACCCGGACGGAGCTGGAGTCCCTGGTGCACGGCACCACCTCCCCGGACGCCCCGATGATCGAGATCACCGGCACCGGGGCCCGGCCGCAGGAGGCCGTCCAGGCCGCCGACGCGGTGGCCCGCTCGCTGGTGGCCTTCGCCAACGCCAGCAGCAAGGAGACCGGCGTCCGACTGGTCCCGCTGGCCCCGGCCGCGGAGCCGGACAAGCCGACCACGCCGTCGGCCCAGCTGGACGTCGCGGTCGGCGGCGCGGCCGGGCTGCTGATCGGCGCGCTGGTGATGATGACCCGCCGCCGGGGCTCCGCGGCCGCCCCGCAGTCCGCTCCCGTGCCGGCCTCCGGGGCTCCCGCGGCCCCGGACGGCCCTGCGACCCCCGCGGCGGCGCCCGCGACCCCGCGCCCGAGGTCCGAGGAGGCCCCCGCGAGCACCGCCGGGGGCACCGCGGACGGCAGCGAGCCCCGGGACGCCAAGGACGCCAAGGCCGCCAAGGACCCCAAGGACCCCAAGGAGGCCGGCAGGGCCGCCGGCAAGGAGAAGACCGTCACCGCCGGGGGCGGCCGATGAGCACCGAGGCCGACACCGGGACGGGTGCCATCGCCCTCCCCGCCCAGGCGGGCCGCCCGCGCTGGACCACCGAGCTGCGCCGCGAGGACGACGCCCTGGACGTCCTCGCCGAGGAGTGGGACGACCTGGTCGCCCGCTGCCGCACGGCCACCTTCTTCCAGGCCGCCGTCTGGCAGCGCTCCTGGTGGCGCCAGTACGGTCGGCCGGGCGAGCTGGTGGTGGTGCTGGTGCGCCGCTCCGGCCTGCTGGTCGGCGCGGGCGCCTTCCAGCGCCGCGGGCCGCTCGGCGGCCTGACCGGGCTCGGCGACGGGCTGATCGACTTCACCGACGTCCTGCTCGACGACGGCTGCGCCGACCGTGCCGCCGCCGAGTTCGCCGCCGCCCTCCCGCTCACCCGCCCCTGGCACAGCCTGGACCTGCGCGAGGTGCACCCCGAGGCGGCGGTGCAGCGGGTGTTCGAGCACTGGCGGGGCCGGCGCCGCCGCTTCACCGACTCGCTCTGCCAGTACCTGCCCGCGGTCCCGATGGAGGAGCTGCTCAAGCGGGTGCCCGGCAAGACCGCGCAGCGCAGCCGGGTGAAGCTCCGCAAGATCGCCGAGGCCGGGGTGGAGGTCCGCCCGACCGCCCCCGAGGAGGTTCCGGAGGCGCTGGAGGGCCTGCTGCGGCTGCACTTCCTGCAGTGGCAGGACCGCGGGGTCACCCCGGAGCACCGCACCGAGCGGTTCGCCCGCCACCTCGCCGAGTCCACCACCGGCCTGGTCGCCACCGGCCGCGCCGCCGTCCACCAGTACTGGCTGAACGGCGAGCTGGTCGCGGTGAACCTGCTGCTGCTCTGCCCGTCCTTCGGTGGCCTCTACCTGTACGGGGCGCACCCGGAGCTGCGGGAGCGGCTGGACATCGCCGGGCTGCTGTTCGGCGCCGCGCTGGACGAGACGGTCGGTGCGGGCATCCCCCAGCTCAGCCTGCTGCGCGGGCAGGAGCCCTACAAGCAGCGCTGGCGGCCGGACCGGCTGCCCAACCAGCGGCTGCTGTTCGGCCCGCGCGGTCCGGCCCCGGCGGCCGCCTGCCGGGGCGGTACGGTCCGGGCCCGGCAGGCGGCGGTGCACGTGCTGAAGACCCGGCTGCCGAGGCTCAAGGAGGCGCTAGCGGCTCGCCGCCGGAGCTGACCGGGCCGCCGTCGGGCTCGCCGCGGAGGAGCCGGCCGCGGTCGGTGTGCCGCCCGGGGCCGCTGTGCTGCCCGGGGTCGGTGCGCTGCCCTGGGTTGCTGCGCCGGGCGACGGCACCGCCTCCGGACCCGCCGAGGGGGACGCGGTCGGCGAGGCGGCCGGGGAGGCGCCCGGGCCCGCGGTGGCCTTCGGGGACGGCGTGGCGGTGGCCTTCGGCGAGGGCTCCGGCGGGGGCGTCGACGCCCCCGCCGGAGCCCCCTTGGACCCGGACATCAGCTGCTTGTAGCGCGCACCGGACCTCGGGTTCTTGTCGCACTGCCAGAAGCCGTGCGGGCAGTAGTCGGTGACGGTCTGGTAGCTGGTGTCGTGGGTGCGGATCCACTCGACCATCCGCTGGACGAAGTCGGGGTTGTCCCCGTTGTGGAACAGCCCCCACTCCGGGTACGAGACGGGCTTGCCGCGCTTGGCGGCGAACTCGACCTGGTCCTGCAGCCCGTACGGCTCCCGCACGTAGTCGTCGAAGGTGGCGCCGGCCGGCTGGTCGTAGCTGTCCATGCCGATGATGTCGACCACGTCGTCGCCGGGGTAGCACTTGGTCCAGGGGATGGCGTCCAGGCCCCGGTTCGGGGCGAAGTCGAAGCGGAACCGCTGGCCGGGCACCGAGCGCATCACCCCGACGATCCGCCGCCAGTAGGCCTTCCAGGCGGTCGGGTCGGGCTTGCAGCGGTGGGTGTAGGTGACCCCGTTCATCTCCCAGCCGAGGGTGAGCACGGTGTCCGCGCCGCCGAGCGCGACCAGGCGGCGGGCGAGCTTGAGGAAGTGCCGGTCGAAGTCCCCGCGGACGCCCTGGCCGAGCAGCTTGGCGACCTCGCCGTCCGGCACGTTCGCCTCGTTGGGCACCAGCATCGGCACACCGAGGACGAGCATCCGGTTCGGGTCGGCGAGCCGCCACTGCGACCACAGGCCGAGCACCACCGGCTCGCCCTCGATGTCGGCCCAGCCGTTTCCGGCCAGATAGGTGTGGCCGACCTGCATGTTGGCGTTGTTCAGCCACTGGGCGTAGCGGCCGATCTGGGGGATGTAGTTGTCCCAGGAGCCGACGAAGGCGCCGAAGGGCGGCTCGTGCCGGGGCCGCTGGACGGTCGGGCGGGGCGCGGCGCCGCGCGGCTCGAAGGCGTCCGAGGAGAGGGTGTGCCGTTCGGTCTGGCTGAGCGGGGTCCCCGCGGGGACCCCGGCGGTGGTCAGCAGCAGAAGCGCGGCGGCGGCCAGCGTCAGGCGGCCGTATCGCATGGGTCTCTCTCCTCCGGGCGAAGCTGAGCGGGAGGCAGGGCGGACGGACCGTGGTGCCCTGCTCGCCGACAGTAGGCCCAGTGGGCGTCGGAAAAGCCGAATGTCACCCTAAAGTGGGCGATATTCGAACGCCGTCTGCCGCAATGCGCCGTGTATCACCTCTGTAACAGTCCGGGAGGCCCCGGAGGCCCTACCGGGCGGGTCCGCGGCGGCGGCCGTCCGGGCGGCCCGGGCCGTGACGGCGCAGGTCGGCGGGCGGGTGGGGGCGAACGGCGCAAACCGGCCACCCGGACGTCCACCGTTCGGACGCGCGGCCGAGTCCGGCTGACTCGCGCGGGTGGTGAAAGGTACGCTCCGCCCGTGTCCTGGAAGCCGCTGCGTGTTCTCACCCCCCGATCGATCCTCCCTGCCCTGGCCGTGCTGCTGGTCCTTGTGGCGGGCGCGGCCGCGCATGCCAACAAGCCGGTGCCGTTCGGGGACCGGGTGGCCGAGCCGGGTGGCGCGGACGCCAGCCCGATCAACGCGCAGTCGCTGGACACGGGCGGCCTGGAGCTGAAGGTGGGCCCGGGCCTGGAGGCGTACAACCGCACGAGCGGGGAGCACGCCTGGTCCTACCGCCGGGAGGGCGCCACCGCGCTGTACCTGTCGATGGCGGGCGAGAACGCCGTGGTGCTCTGGGACGACGGCCTGATCACCTCGGTGCGGCCGAGCGACCACGAGGTGCGCTGGCACCGGGCCGTGCCCGGCCTGGCGGAGTGGCTCAAGGGCGAGGACGAGCCGGGCGCGGACAAGCGCACCGAGGCGCAGCGCAAGCAGACCTCGCTGGAGCGCGCCGCCTCGGCGCTGCACACCGTCCGGGACTCCTCGCCGTGGGTGGCGGTCGTCACACCCGGTCTGACGATGGGCTTCCGGGACGCCGACGGTGACCTCCGCTACAACTCCAAGCCGGCCGGCAACTGCGTCTACGACCCGACCCGCACGGTCGGGACGGACTACGCGGTGCTGGTGCCGCGCAGCTGCACCAACAGCAGCGGCCAGGCGATGTCGGGCGGCATCAGCGGGTACCGGCTGGACAGCACCGGCTGGCAGCTGAACGCCGGTCCCGCGGTGGCACTGAAGGTGCTGGACGGCCAGCGGGTGCTGATCTCGGACGGCCCGATCGTCGGCACCAAGGTCTTCGACACCCGGGCGGCCGCCCCCGAGGCGGCCTGCGGCAGCCCGGTCGAGCCCTTCGCCGCGGTCCGCCCGCAGGGCTCCTGCCCGGTTCCGGAGGCCGACCCGCAGCCGTGAGGACGGGTCCCGGGGCCTTGGACGGACCCCCGGCGGGTACCCCACCGCGGTAATTGCCCCGGGCGTTCCCGCGGGGCCCGGTAGACTTGCCGTCATGGCTGTTCTCTCCGGGCATTAGCGGGCGAGCGGTGCCGCCCTGCGCGGCGCACCGGTCGACGTACGACGCCCTTCCCGCTGTCCCGGCCCTGTGCCATGTCCAGGCGCCCGCCCACGTCCCAGGAGTACCCCAGCCATGATTTCCGCCAACGCCCTTGAGCTGCGCGCCGGCGCCCGTGTCCTGATCGAGTCCGCGAGCTTCCGGATCGCCCCCGGCGACCGGATCGGCCTGGTCGGGCGCAACGGCGCCGGCAAGACCACGCTCACCAAGGTGCTGGCCGGTGAGGGCATCCCGGCCGGCGGCACGGTCACCAACTCCGGCCAGGTCGGCTACCTCCCGCAGGACCCGCGCACCGGCGACCTCGACGTGCTGGCCCGCGACCGCATCCTCTCCGCGCGCGGCCTCGACACCGTGCTGAAGAAGATGCGCGAGAACGAGGAGCGGATGGCCAACGGCAAGGGCGCCACCCGCGACAAGGCGATGAAGAAGTACGCCAACCTGGAGACCGAGTTCCTCACCAAGGGCGGGTACGCCGCCGAGGCCGAGGCCGCGACCATCGCCGCCGCCCTCGGGCTGCCGGACCGCATCCTCGGCCAGGAGCTGCACACCCTCTCCGGCGGTCAGCGCCGCCGGGTGGAGCTGGCCCGGATCCTCTTCTCGGACGCCGACATCCTGCTGCTCGACGAGCCCACCAACCACCTCGACGCCGACTCGATCGCCTGGCTGCGGGACTTCCTGAAGACGTACAAGGGCGGCTTCATCGTGATCTCGCACGATGTCGAGCTGGTCGAGACGGTCGTCAACAAGGTGTTCTACCTGGACGCCAACCGCTCCGCGATCGACATCTACAACATGGGCTGGAAGCAGTACCGGCAGCAGCGCGAGGACGACGAGAAGCGCCGCAAGCGCGAGCGCGCCAACGCGGAGAAGAAGGCCGCGACCCTCAACTCGCAGGCCGACAAGATGCGGGCCAAGGCGACCAAGACGGTGGCCGCGCAGAACATGGCCCGCCGCGCGGAGAAGCTGCTGGCCGGCCTGGAGCAGGTGCGGGTCTCGGACAAGGTCGCCAAGCTGCGCTTCCCGGACCCGGCCCCCTGCGGCAAGACCCCGCTGACGGCCGAGGGCCTCTCCAAGTCCTACGGCTCGCTGGAGATCTTCACCGACGTAGGCCTGGCGATCGACCGGGGCTCGCGGGTGGTCATCCTCGGGCTCAACGGCGCCGGCAAGACCACCCTGCTGCGGATGCTCGCGGGCGTCGAGCAGCCTGACTCCGGCGAGGTGACGCCGGGGCACGGTCTGAAGATCGGCTACTACGCCCAGGAGCACGAGACCCTGGACCCGGAGCGCACGGTGCTGGAGAACATGCGCTCCTCGGCCCCGGACACCGACCTGGTGCAGATCCGCAAGATCCTCGGCTCGTTCCTGTTCTCCGGCGACGACGTCGACAAGCCGGCCGGGGTGCTCTCCGGCGGTGAGAAGACCAGGCTCGCGCTGGCCTCGCTGGTGGTCTCCAGCGCCAACGTGCTGCTGCTCGACGAGCCCACCAACAACCTCGACCCGGCCAGCCGCGAGGAGATCCTCGGCGCGCTGCGCGAGTTCTCCGGCGCGGTCGTGCTGGTCACCCACGACGAGGGCGCGGTCGACGCGCTCCAGCCGGAGCGGATCATCCTGCTGCCGGACGGGATCGAGGACCTGTGGAGCCCGGCGTACGCCGATCTGGTCTCGCTCGCCTGACCCGGTCCCGGCTTTCCGTCTGCCCTGGAGTAGACACCTCGTCCGTTCTTCGCACCAGAAAAACTAGTCCTTACGGCGTGTCCGGGAATGAAGAGGTCCGGGATTCCGTTTGAGGAGCTTCCGTCGGCCCGCCATTCGATCGTGGTCGGGCCGACGCTGCTGATCAGCCCTTTCGCCCCGGATGGCGGTATCACCCCCGGGGGCGTGCACTCTGCGTGAGCGCCCTTGTGCGCTCGGATCACCACCGGCGGACCACGCATTCCCGACATCGACCTTGCCGAATGGGTGGCCAGGACGCGGTGGATGGGTGATCATGGGAATCTGACCGAGCAACGCTACGAGGAGGCACGGGTGGCCGAGACTCTGAAAAAGGGCAGCCGGGTGACCGGTGCCGCGCGTGAGAAGCTCGCGGCCGATCTCAAGAAGAAGTACGACTCCGGGGCGAGCATTCGCGCTCTCGCGGAGGAGACCGGTCGCTCGTACGGCTTCGTGCACCGGATGCTGAGCGAGTCCGGAGTGATCCTCCGGGGTCGCGGTGGTGCCACGCGGGGCAAGAACAAAGCTACTGCTGGGACTGGTTCCTGACGGTCCGTCAGTTCCTTCGACGGATGACTCGGCGGCAGGGCGCCGGCTGGGGAGACGACAGTTGATCGTCTGTTCCCGGTCCGGACGAACCGGCCGCCGATCGTCATGTCGACCCCATGCCGACCGGGTGCCTTCCGGGCCCGTTCCGGATGTCGGCCCGTTTCCGGCGACAGCCCCTGCCGCCGCGTCCACAACTTTGTTACTCTCCGGTAGCCAAGCACCCTCGCCACCGGAGGTCCCCGCATGACCGCCCCCGCCACCGATCCGCAGGCCCCGAGCTGGGAGCAGGACGGCGTCCGTCTGGAGGTCGACGGCGAACTCGCCGTCGTCACCCTCTGTCAGCCCAAACGGCGCAACGCCCAGTCGCCCGCGATGTGGCGTGCGCTGACCGCCGCCGGCCGCGAACTGCCGGGCGGCGTCCGGGTGGTGCTGCTGCGCGCCGAGGGTGTCTCGTTCTCCGCCGGGCTCGACCGCGCGATGTTCACGCCCGAGGGGATCCCCGGGGAGCGCAACTTCCTCCAGCTGGCCGCCGCCGAGGACAAGGACCTCGACGACACCATCGCCTCCTACCAGGAGGCCTTCACCTGGTGGCGGCGCCCGGACCTGGTCTCCATCGCCGCCGTCCAGGGCCACGCCGTCGGCGCCGGCTTCCAGCTCGCCCTCGGCTGTGACCTCCGGGTGGTCGCCGACGACGTCCAGTTCGCCATGAAGGAGACCTCGCTCGGTCTCGTCCCCGACCTGGCCGGCACCAAGCCGCTCACCGAACTCGTCGGCTTTGCCCGGGCGCTGGAGATCTGCGCCACCGGCCGCTGGGTCGGTGCCGAGGAGGCGGCCGCGACCGGTCTGGCCAACCTGGCCGTCCCCGCCGCCGAGCTGGACGCCGCCGCCCGGGACCTCGCGGCCGCACTGCTGGCCGCCCCGCGCAACGCCGTGATCGAGACCAAGGCCCTGCTCCAGGGCGCGGGCGGGCGCTCGTTCGACGAGCAGCGCTCGGCCGAACGGGTGGCGCAGGCACGTCGGCTGCGCGACCTGGCCGGCATCGGCGACTGACGCCGGTCCGTGCCGCTGGGCCCGACTCCCCGACGGGGGGTCGAGCCCTCGGCGTTCCCGCACACCCTCCGGGCCGTCCCCGCCCTGTCGGGCACTGCTCCGAGGGGCAGGAATCGTGGCGAAATGCCAGAGTTGGAGCGATTTGCGATATAGCTGGAGCCGTACGACGGGAGAAGCGCCCATGCCTGACACTCCGACGCCCGCCACCCTGCACAAGAACCCCTCCTCCGGCGCCACGGCGGCGGCCGCGACGCCGTCCGCCGGCGACAGCACCAAGCCGCTGGCCGAGCGCGGCCGCACCGCGCTGGCCGTCGGCGTGGTCGAGAAGATCGCCGGGATGGCCGCCCGCGAGGTCGTCGGCATCCACGCCCTCGGCTCCGGACTCTCCCGCACCTTCGGTGCGATGCGGGACCGGGTGCCCGGGGGGAAGTCCAGCATCGGGCGCGGGATCAAGGCCGAGGTCGGGGAGAAGCAGACCGCCATCGACATCGCCCTGGTCGTCGAGTACGGCGTGGTGATCCCCGAACTGGCCCGTCAGGTCCGGGAGAACATCATCGACGCGGTCGAGCGGATGACCGGGCTCGAGGTCGTCGAGGTCAACATCGCCGTCAACGACGTCCACCTGCCCGACGAGCCGGATGTCGAGGAGGAGGAAGAGGAGGTCCCCTCCTCTGGGCAGCGGCCCAAGCTGAAGTAGCGCCACCCGGCCGCAAGAGCCGGACCGACCGCCCGGCGCCGGGCCGGTACAGACGAGGAGGAGCGGATGAACCTGGCCATCGTCGGCCTGGTGGTGGGTATGGCGTTGGGCTTCGCCGGGTATTTCGGCGGGTTCGCGGCCTTCCTGCTGGTGGCCGCGCTCGGAGTGGTCGGCTTCGTGGTCGGACGGCTGCTGGAGGGCGACATCGAGCTCGGGGACCTCGGCGAACTGCTGCGCGGCCGCGACCGGCGCCGTTGATGGCGGCCGTCGCGGCCGGCCGACGTGAGCCCGGTGCCCGGGGCCGGCTGCGGGTCGCGGACCGGGTCTACGCCCGGATCGCCGCCCGGGCCGCCCGTGAGGCGCTCGACGACGCGTGGAGCGGCCGGGCGGAGCGCGGCCGTCCGCCCAAGGTGTCGGTCTCCGCGCCGGGCAGCACCGTCACCGTCCGGGTGGCCGTCGAGCTGCCCTTCCCGGCCGATCTCGCGCGGCTCGCGGGTGCCGTGCGGGACCGGATCGCCGAGCAGGTCGGAGGCCTGACCGGGACCCGGGTCGCCGAGGTGGTGGTGGTCGTCGAGCGGCTGGTGACCGGGGGAGCGGCGTGACCGGGCAGCCCTCGCAGGGCCCGCCGGCCCAGGAGCCGGAGCCGTCTTCGGGGCCGCGGTCGGGGCTTTCCTCGGGGCTTTCCTCGGGGCCGCCGTCGGGGCCGCCGGAGCCGGAGGCGTTGCCGGGGCCGCCGTCGGAGTCGGAGGCCGGGCTGCTGCCGGAGCCGGAGCAGGTCGCCGTGAAGGTACCCCGGCTGCGGGCCCCGCGCACCGTGGCCGCCGGGGTGGTCGCCACCGTCGCCCTGGTGATCGCCGCGGCGCTGCTCTACGACGTGATCGCCGTCCGGACCGGCCACCCCGCCCGCCGCTGGCGTGCCGAGATCGCCGACGAACTGGCCACCCGGCACCTCGACGACCTCGGGGTGCTGATCGGAGCCGGGGCGGCCACCGCGCTCGGCGGCTGGCTGCTCTGGCTCGCGCTCGCCCCCGGCCTGCGCCGCTGGCTCCCGCTGCGCCCGCACGGCGACACCGCCGCCGCGATCGACCGCGGCGGGGTCGCCACCCTCCTGGTCGACCGCGCCGCGGGCCTGCCGGGCGTGGACCGCACGGCCGTCCGGGTCAACCGCCGCAGGGTCAAGATCGCCCTGACCGGCCCGGCCGACCCGGCCTCCGTCCAGCGCACGCTGCGCGAGGAACTGGCCCGGGTGACCCTGGCCCGCCCGCTGACCCTGGAGGTCCGCACGGCCCGCCGCCGGTCCGGCCGCCGGGCGGCGACGGCGGGTGGGACGGCGGAGGGCGCCCCGGGCGGCCCGCCGGGCGGCACGTCGGGCGGCGCCGAGGCGGGCTGGTGAGCCGGGCCCGGCGCGGGCGGCGGGCTTCGAGGGACGAGCCGGGAAGACGAGCGGACCGAGGGAGGGCGCGGTGAGCCGATCCACCGTCAACCGTTTGCTGCTGGGGGTGGCCGGACTGGTGCTGCTGGTCGCCGGGGTGCTGGTGCTCGCGGGAGGCCTCGACCTGTACCGGCGGCTGGGGGTGGAACCACCGAGCGGGTGGCCGCTCACCGCACCGGACCAGCCGGTGTTCGGCACCCGCTCCCGCACGCGCTGGGTGGACCGGTCCTGGTGGTGGCCCGCCGTCATCGGCGGGCTGGTCCTGGTGGTGGCCGGCACGCTCTGGTGGCTCTTCGCCCAGCTGCGCCGCAACGGCCCGGCGAGCATCGCCGTCCCGACGCCGGGCGTGCCCGGCCTGCGGCTGCGCCTGCGCACCCGAGCCCTGGAGGACGCGCTGGAGACGGGCACCGTGGAGCTTCCCGAGGTCGAACGCGTGGGCATCCGGCTGGTGCGCGGGCCGAAGCACCCGCGTCTTCGCGGCACCGTCCGGCTGACCCCGGGCGGCGACCCGGCGGCGCTGGTCGAGCACTTCGAGACCGGCCCGCGCGCCGCCGCCCGGAGCAGCCTCGGCCTGGCCGGGCTGCCGGCCGACCTCCGGATGCGGGTGGTGGCCGCGAAGCCGGCCGCGCCGAGCCGGCGGAGCCGGCGCAAGCACCCGCGCGTGCACTAGTGCCGCGTCAGGCAACCTTCGCCCCGTCGCGACGCCCGGCACGCACTCTCGCCGCACCGGCCGAAAGCCCAAGTACGTCCAGTACGAGGGCTTCCGGCCGGCACGCCGATAGCACGCACCGGACGCCGCTCCTTGACGGGCAAAAGTTGCCTGACGCGGCACTAGGGCGTGTTTGCAAAGTCGCGGCGGACCCGGCGGGACTTTGCAAACACGCCCTAGGCGAGGCGTCCGCCTGTGCCCACCGCACACGCGGGTGCGCGTGCGTCGCGCTGTCAGAGGCCGCGCAGGGCGCCGCCGTCGACCGGGACCATCACGCCGGTCAGGTAGGACGCGGCGGGGGAGAGGAGGAAGGCGGCGACCTTGCCGAACTCCTCCGGGGTGCCGTAGCGGCCGAGTGGGATCGCGGCGCTCTGCTGGGCGCGGGCGGCGTCCGGGTCCCCGGCGAGGGCGTCGAGCTCGCGGACCCGGTCGGTGTCGATCCGGGCCGGGAGCAGGCCGACCACCCGGATCCCGCGCGGGCCCAGCTCGTCGGCCAGCGACTTGGCGGCCATCGCCAGGCCCGGCCGCAGGCCGTTGGAGATGCCGAGGCCGGGGATGGGCTGGCGGACCGAGCCGGAGAGCACGAACCCGATCGCCCCGCCCTCGCCCAGCGCCCCGGCCGCCGCGCGGGCGATCCGCAGGGCGCCGAGGAAGACCGCCTCGAAGGCGTCGCGCCAGGCCTCCTCGGGGGCGGTGGAGACCGGGCCGGCCGAGGGGCCGCCGACGCTGATCAGCACACCGTCCAGCCGGCCGAAGCGCTCGACGGCCTCGGCCATCAGCCGCGCGGCCGTGCCCGGATCGGCGTTGTCGGCCACCAGGCCGTGCGCCGCCCCGCCGCCACCGAGGGCGGAGAGCTCGGCGACGGCCGCGTCCACCGACTCCTTGCCGCGTCCGCTGACCAGCACCCGGGCGCCGTCGGCGGCCAGTTCGCGGGCGGCCGCGAAGCCCAGGCCCCGGGTGGCGCCGGTGACCACGTACACCTTGTCCTGCAGTCCAAGATCCATGGACCCATCCTGCCGGGTGGCGGGAGCGTCCGGGTAGTGCCGCGGGACGCGCGGCGGCGTGCGCCGCCGCGACCGTGCTGGCCTTGACGTCGGCGTCAAGGTCTACCGTCGGTCCCGGCGGCGTTCGACGGCGCCCGGGACGGCCGGAAGGGGCCGGAAGGAGCTGAGCGGGCATGCGGATCGGTGAGCTGGCGGAGCGGGCGGGCACGACCACCCGGACGCTGCGGTACTACGAGCAGGTCGGGCTGCTGCCCGCGCGGCGGTCCGGCAACGGCTACCGCGCGTACGGGGAGGACGACCTGCGGCTGCTCCGGCAGATCCGGATGCTGCAGGACTTCGGCTTCGGCCTGGAGGAGACCCGGCCGTTCGTGGAGTGCCTGCAGGCGGGGCACCCCGAGGGCGACTCCTGCCCCGCCTCGCTGGAGGTCTACCGGCGCAAGCTGGCGGAGCTCGACGAGTGCATCACCCGGCTCCAGGAGGTCCGCGTGCAGGTGGGCGCCCAGTTCGCCCGGGCGCAGGCCGCCCGGGACGAGCTCGCCTCCGGGGGAGCCGGCGAACAGCCGCAGTGTGAATTGGCGATCGAGTGGGAGGAGACGTAGGCGATGGTGCAGATCACAGGGGTGCCGGCGGTCACGGACGAGACCTTCGCCGCCGAGGTGCTGGCGGCCGAGGGACCGGTGCTGGTGGACTTCACGGCCGACTGGTGCCCGCCGTGCCGGATGATGGCGCCGGTGCTGGCGGACATCGCGCGGGAGGAGGCGCACCGGCTGACCGTCGTCCAGCTGGACGTGGACACCAACCCGCAGACCCAGGCTGCGTACGGGGTGCTGTCGATGCCGACGCTGATGGTGTTCCGGGGCGGCGAGCCGGTCCGGTCGGTGGTCGGTGCCCGGGCGAAGGCGCGGCTGCTGCGCGAGCTGGCGGACGTGCTGTAGCGGCCGGGCCGGGCCGGGGCAGAGCCGGCCGGGCCGGGGAGGGTCAGACCGGGAGGGGCTCCGGCTCCGTCGACACCGCGGCCTCGGCGGCCTCCTTGGCCCGGTCCCTGGCCTCGCGGCGGATCAGCACCCACAGGCCCACCGGGATCATCGCGGTGAACAGCCACCACTGGATCGCGTACGCCATGTGCGGGCCGATGTCGGAGTGGTTGGGCTCGGGCAGCAGCTCCGGCTGGTCGGCGGGGGCCGGTGCGGTGCCGGTGAGCTCCAGGTAGCCGCCGAGCAGGGCGGCGCCGCTCTCCCTGGCCTGCTGCCCGGTGCTGATCAGGTTGAACTGCCGGTCCGGCAGCCCGGCCCGGTCACGGATCCCGCTGCCGGCCGAGGTCTCGTCGGCCCGCAGCCGGCCGGTGAGGACCACCTCGCCGGAGGGTGCGGCCGGGACCGCCGGGTAGGCGGTGGCGGAGTCGCCGGAGGCCACCCAGCCGCGGTTGACCAGGACGGTGCCCCGCCCGTCGGACAGCTTCAGCGGGGTCACCACGAAGTAGCCGATCTTGTCCCCGCTGGAGTCGGTCCGCTTGCGGACCACGAACTCGTGCTCGGGGTCGTACTGCCCGGTGGCCGTCACCGCACGCCAGGTCAGGTCCTTGGGCACCGTGGACCCGGGGGCCGTCGACAGGGTGTCGTACGGCACCGGCTGCGCGGTCAGGGCCTGGGTGATCAGCTCGTTGCGGGCCACCCGCGCCTCGTGGCGGTGCAGCTGCCAGAACCCCAGCCTGATCGTGGCGGGGATCAGCAGCAGGGCGATCAGGACGGTGATCAGCCAGCGCCGGGAGAGCAGAAAACGGTACACATGGGCACGGTACGCCCACCTCACAACCCGATCACGCACCGGGGTGCGGGGCGACCTCGCGCAGCAGCTGGAGGAAGGCGTCCTCGCCGACCACGGGGGTGCCGAGCTCGCGGGCCCGGCGGGCCTTGCCGCTCCAGCTGCCCGGTTCGTTGGTCACCAGCAGGCTGGTGAGGCGGCTCACCGACCCGGCGATGTGCAGCCCGGCCTCCACCGCGCGGTCCTCCAGCAGCTCGCGGTCGGTCGCGGTGTCGCCGGTGAACGCCACCCGCATGCCCTGGACCAGCGGCTTGCCGTCCTCCCAGCGCCCCGGGTTCGGGTACGGGCACGGCGGGCGCTTCTTCGCCTGGCGGTAGGAGGAGCCCGTCCAGGAGCTGCGGGCGGGCGAGGCGGGCTCCTCCTCGCCGAGGTCGGTGACGGCGACACAGGACTGCAGCGGCAGCGGGACGCCCCCCTGGCGGGCCAGGTGCAGGCTGGGACGGAACGCCTCCGCGAGCACCCGGGCGTCGTCCAGCGCGTTGTGCGCCCGGCGCTGCTGGACCCCGAAGTAGGCGGCGAGCGTGGACAGCTTGCCGTTGGGCAGCGGAAGCCGCAGGTCGCGGGAGAGCACCATGGTGCACAGCCGCTGCTCCACCGGGGCGCGCAGACCGGCCCGGGAGAACTCGCGGGAGATCATGTTCCAGTCGAAGAGCGCGTTGTGCGCGACCATCACCCGGCCGCGCAGCCGCTCGGCGAGGTCCTCGGCGATCTGGGGGAAGGTCGGTGCGCCGGAGAGCAGGTCGTCGGTCAGGCCGTGGATCCAGACCGGGCCGGGATCCCGCTCGGGGTTGACCAGGGTGTACCAGTGGTCGGTGACCTCGCCGTCGGCGTCCAGCTGGTAGACACCCGCCGAGATGACACGGTCCGAGCGGCCGAGGCCGGTGGTCTCGACGTCCACCACGGCGAACCCCTCGGCGGGGGCGGCGGAGCGCTGGGCCGGGACGGGGACGGTCCGCGGTGCGCCGTACGTCTCGGGCTGGATCGCATGCATGGTCAAACAGAATAAGCGCCGCGGCGACCGGTCTCGGTCGAAATGTTCGAGCGGGCGGGCCGGAATAGAGTGGTCGACGTATTCGTCGTACATCCAGTCGAATATTTCCTGGCTGCCCCCCACCCCTCAGGCGGCCGTCTCCCCGAAGGACGAACCCCCATGCGCGCCACCGTGATCCACGGCCCCAACGACATCCGGATCGAGGACGTACCGGACCCGGTGATCCAGCATCCGACGGACGTCGTGGTCCGGGTGGTGAACGCCTGCATCTGCGGCAGCGACCTGTGGGCGTACCGGGGCGTGGCGGCCCGCGAGGCCGGCCAGCGGATCGGCCACGAGTTCCTCGGCGTGGTCGAGGAGGCCGGGGCCGCGGTCCGCGACTTCAAGCCGGGCGACCTGGTGGTCGCGCCGTTCGTCTGGTCGGACGGCACGTGTGACTTCTGTCTCGAAGGCCTGCAGACCTCCTGCCCGCACGGCGGTTTCTGGGGCCAGGTCGGCTCGGACGGCGGCCAGGGCGAGGCGGTGCGCGTCCCGTTCGCCGACGGCACGCTCGTCCGGCTGCCCAAGGAGGCGGCGGGCGACGAGAAGCTGCTGACCAACCTGCTCGCGCTCTCCGACGTGATGGCCACCGGCCACCACGCGGCCGTCACCGCGGGCGTCCGCCAGGGCGCCACCGTCGCGGTGGTCGGCGACGGCGCGGTGGGCCTGTGCGGCGTGCTGGCCGCGCACCGCCTCGGCGCGGGCCGGATCATCGCGCTCGGCCGGCACACCGCCCGCACCGACCTGGCCCGCCGCTTCGGCGCCACCGACGTGGTCGCCGAGCGCGGCGAGGCCGCGATCGAGGCGGTGAAGGAGCTGACCGGCGGCCAGGGCGCGCACGCCGTCCTGGAGGCCGTCGGCACCGAGGAGTCGATGCGCACGGCCGTCTCGATCACCCGCGACGGCGGCTCGGTCGGGTACGTGGGCGTCCCGCACGGCGGCAGCGCGGGCGTGGACATCGGCCAGATGTTCGGCCGGAACGTCTCGCTCCGGGGCGGTGTCGCCCCGGCCCGCGCCTACATCCCCGAGCTGCTCCCCGACGTCCTGTCCGGCGCCATCGAGCCCGGCCTGGTCTTCGACCGCACGGTCGGCCTGGAGGGCGTTCCGGACGGCTACCGCGCGATGGACGACCGCTCGGCCCTGAAGGTCCGCATCGCGTTCTGACCCGCCCGCGGCGACGGCAGCGGCCCGTGTCCCCTTTCGGGGTGGCACGGGCCGCTGCCGTTGTGGCCGGAGCCCCGGTGACGGTTTCAGCCCGGCCTCGTTGTCCGGAAAGTGACGGACCGCCGGATCGTGAAGCGGGCGTGTGGGTAAAAGTATGAACTCATGAAGATCGCATGAGTGGCTGGAGATTGTCACCGGGAAACGAGGCCTCGGAGGGGGGTCGGTCGTACCCGACGAAGCCCACCGGACTGGTCTGATTTCAGCCAATTGACTACTGCGTGGGGGTGAACGGCTGGCTGGTCGCGGTCAACCCCTTCCGGGGCGGGCGCAGCACTCCTAGCATTGCGCGGCGCGCATCCGGACTGTGACGCCGCTCACGTCCGGTCGTTCCCCTGGTGCGACCGCTACGCCGAAGGAGTGAGGAGACAGAGTGGAATCGCCGTCGATCACCACTGGCCCTACGGAAGTGCAACTCATCGAGGAGGGCGAGGAGTTCCGAACGCTGCGGAGCTCGTTCCGCAACTTCGCCTTCCCCGTCACCATCGGCTTCGTGCTCTGGTACCTGCTCTACATCCTGCTCTCCAGCTACGCCCCGGGCCTGATGGGGACCAAGGTGGTCGGGCACGTCAACGTCGCCCTGGTGCTGGGGCTGCTGCAGTTCGCCACCACCTTCGCCATCGCCGCCTGGTACGCGCGCTACGCGGACCGGCGGCTCGACCCGCCCGCCGCCGTGATCCGCGAACGCCAGGGCGCCGTGGTCCACGCCCCCCGGGAGGCCGCCGAATGACCCTGCTCGCCAGCTCCGCCACCGAGCACCGCGGCCTGACGATGAGCCTGTTCGGGTTCTTCGTCCTCGCCACCCTGGCCATCACCGTCTGGGCCGGGCGGCAGACCAAGGACGCCGCCGACTTCTACGCCGGCGGCCGCAGCTTCACCGGCTTCCAGAACGGCCTGGCCATCTCCGGCGACTACATGTCCGCCGCGTCCTTCCTCGGCATCGCCGGGGCCATCGCGCTCTCCGGCTACGACGGCTTCCTCTACTCGATCGGCTTCCTGGTCGCCTGGCTGGTGGCGCTGCTCCTGGTGGCCGAGCCGCTGCGCAACTCCGGCCGGTACACGATGGCCGACGTGCTCGCCTTCCGGATGCGCCAGCGCCCGGTGCGCACCGCCGCCGGCGTCTCCACCATCGTGGTGTCGATCTTCTACCTGCTCGCCCAGATGGTCGGCGCGGGGACGCTGGTGGCACTGCTGCTCGGCGTCAGCGGCGACGGCGCCAAGCGGCTGACCATCGTCGCGGTCGGCGCGCTGATGGTGGTCTACGTGGTGATAGGGGGAATGAAGGGCACCACCTGGGTGCAGATCGTCAAGGCCGTGCTGCTGATCGCGGGCACCGCGCTGATGACCGTCCTGGTCCTCGCCAGGTACCACTTCAACCCCTCCGCGCTGCTCGGCGCCGCCGCCGACGCCAGCGGCAAGGGAGCCGCGTTCCTCGAACCGGGGCTGAAGTACGGCGCCAGCGGCACCAGCAAGCTCGACTTCATCAGCCTCGGGATCGCGCTGGTCCTCGGCACCGCCGGACTGCCGCACATCCTGGTCCGCTTCTACACCGTGCCCACCGCCAAGGCCGCGCGGAAGTCGGTGCTCTGGGCGATCGGCATCATCGGCGGCTTCTACCTGATGACCCTGGCGCTCGGGTTCGGCGCGGCCGCCATCGTCGGCCACAAGGCGATCGAGGACACCAAGTCGTCCGGCAACACCGCCGCCCCGCTGCTCGCCGAACAGCTCGGCGGCGGCGCGGGCTCCACCGGGGGCGCGGTCCTGCTGGCGGTGATCTCCGCCGTGGCCTTCGCCACCATCCTCGCCGTGGTGGCCGGGCTGACCCTGGCCTCCTCGGCCTCCTTCGCCCATGACCTGTACGCCAACGTCATCCGGCGCGGCCGGGCCAGCGAGAAGGAGGAGGTGCGCTCGGCGAAGTGGGCCGCCGTCGCGATCGGCGCGATCGCGATCGTGCTCAGTCTGTTCGCGGGCAAGCTCAACACCGCCGCCCTGGTCGCCCTGGCCTTCGCGGTGGCCGCCTCCGCCAACCTGCCCACCCTGCTCTACTCGCTGTTCTGGAAGCGGTTCACCACCGTCGGCGCGGTCAGCTCGGTCTACGCCGGCCTGATCACCTCGGTGGTGCTGGTGGCCTTCTCGCCGGTCGTCTCGGGCGGCAAGAACTCGCTCTTCCCGGACGCGGACTTCCACTGGTTCCCGCTGGAGAACCCGGGCCTGGTCTCGATCCCGGTCGGCTTCCTGGCGGGCTGGATCGCCACCCTGCTGTCCAGGGATCCGGCCGACCCGGCGAAGTACGCTGAACTGGAGGTCCGCTCGCTGACCGGACTGGGCGCCCACTGACCTCGGGGCAGTAGCTAAGCTGGCCCGGCCCCGCCGTGACGGTGGCCGGGCCGGCCGCGTTTTTCGGGAAGGAACCGCCGTGCTCCTCGACACCTTCGGCCGGCAGGCGGTGGACCTGCGGGTCTCCCTCACCGACCGGTGCAATCTGCGCTGCACCTACTGCATGCCCGAGGAGGGCCTGCAGTGGCTGGCCAGACCGGATCTGCTGACCGACGAGGAGATCGTCCGGCTGGTCTCGATCGCCGTCCGCGACCTGGGCGTGCGCGAGGTCCGCTTCACCGGCGGAGAGCCGCTGCTGCGACCCGGACTGGTCGCCGTCGTCGCGGCCTGCTCCGAACTCGAACCGCGCCCGGAGCTGTCCCTCACCACCAACGGGATAGGCCTCACCCGCACCGCCGAGGCGCTGCGCACCGCAGGGCTGGACCGGGTCAACGTCTCGCTGGACACCCTCGACCCGGACACCTTCCACACCCTCACCCGCCGCCGGCGCCACCAGGACGTGCTCGACGGGCTGGCCGCCGCCGAGGCCGCCGGACTGGCGCCGGTCAAGCTGAACGCCGTGCTGATGCGGGGGGTCAACGACCACGAGGCGCCCGAACTGCTCGCCTGGTGCCTGGAGCGCGGGTACGAGCTGCGGTTCATCGAGCAGATGCCGCTGGACGCCCAGCACGGCTGGGACCGCTCCTCGATGATCACCGCCGAGGAGATCCTGGAGCGGCTCGCCACCCGCTTCACGCTCACCCCCGAGCCCTCGGCCCGCCGGGGCGCGGCGCCCGCCGAGCGCTGGCTGGTGGACGGCGGGCCGGCGGGGGTCGGCGTGATCGCCTCCGTCACCCGCCCGTTCTGCCGCGCCTGCGACCGCACCCGGCTGACCGCCGACGGCCAGGTCCGCAACTGCCTGTTCGCCACCGGTGAGACGGACCTGCGGACGGCGCTGCGCTCGGGCGGCAGTGACGCCGAGATCGCCGCGCTGTGGCGTGCGGCGATGTGGGGCAAGAAGGCCGGGGCCGGAATCGACGACCCGGAGTTCCTCCAGCCCGAGCGGCCGATGTCGGCGATCGGCGGCTAGGGCCGGTCCGGTCCCGCCGGGGCCTACGAGGCCTCGGCGTCCTCGGGGGTCCAGTCGGCGAGGGCGACGACCTCCTTGAGGAAGCCGCGCACCCCGAGGAACTGGGACAGGTGCTCCCGGTGCTCCTCGCAGGCCGCCCAGGTCTTGCGGCGGTCCGGGGTGTGCAGCTTGGGGTTGTTCCAGACCAGCACCCAGCTGGCGTCCGCCCGGCAGCCCTTGGCGGAGCACGTCGGGGTCTGCGGGGAGTCCATCGGGCCGTCCTCGAAGCATTGGCGGGTGGTCTGCACCGCCAGTCTCGCACGCGCCCGGGCCTCACCCGGATCCGGGCATGGCGACGCCGGGCAGCCACGGGGGGAGCCGCCCGGCGTCGGTCCGTCGCTCCGACGGGGGATGCGGAGCGCGTACGCAGTATGTCACGGTCGGACCCGCGTTTGGGGAGGTCTTGCATGATTAATCTGAGCTTCTTTTGAGCTTTCTGCTAGCCAGATCGCATGAAACCACTGCAAAGTAGACAGTCAGCTTGAGCTCTGTGAAGAATCGGTGGCCGCACCCTTCGCCTCACCGGCACCGGACGGCGCGCCCGCCCCGCCCGTACCGCCGGGGCCGAGCATCAGCGGGACGTCCGGCGGCATGTCGAAGGTGCTCGGCAGCCCCGGGGCCCGCTCCCGGCCCGCGTTGGCGATCAGCACCGCGAAATAGGGCAGCAGCACCGCGCCCCCGAGGGCGATGAAGGCCAGCACCCGCTGGACGTCCCACAGCACCACCGCGAGCAGCACGCAGACGGTGCGGAACAGCATCGAGACCACGTAGCGGCGCTGCCGCCCCCGGACGTCCTCGGAGAGGCTGCTGCGCGCCCCCGTGATCCGGTGGACCTGTCCACCGCCGGCGCTCTTGCCCATGTCCTACCGCCCTCGTCCCAGCACCCGCGCCTCGCCGCGCGGCCTCCTCACGGTACGCCGCGCGGAGGGCGGCGACGAGACCGGGTCGGGCGGGACACGCCCTCAGGGCTGAGCGAGGTACTCCGGCGGCACGGCGTCGGTGAGCCAGACGCCGTTGGCGCTGACCCGGAACTCGTGGCCGGCCGCGGCCATCGCGGCGGCGTCCACCGCCAGGACCACCGGGCGGCCGTGCCGGGAGCCCACCCGCACGGCCGTCCCGGTGTCCGCGGAGAGGTGGACGTCCTGCCGGGCCATCGGCCGCAGGCCCTCGCGGAATATCGCGTCCAGGTTCCGGGTGGCGGTGCCGTGGAACAGCACCGCCGGGGGCTCGGCGGCGGCCAGGCCGAGGTCGACCGCCACCGTGTGCCCCTGGCTGGCCCGGATCGAGAGACCGTCCTCGGAGTAGGCGAACCGGCGCTTGTTGTTGGTCTCCACCACGTGGTCCAGCTCGGCCCTGGTCAGCCGGCCGCCCTTCGCCGCCAGCGCGGCGAGCAGGACGTCCACCCGGACCCAGCCCGCCGGGTCCAGGGTGATCCCGACCCGGCCGGGGTCGTGCCGCAGGATGCGGGACAGCATCTTGCTGGTCCTGACCGTGCGCTCCTCGTCCACGCTCTCTCGATTCCCCCCGGGCCGGTGCGGCTACGAGGCTTGGCTGACCGAACTCATGTTGAAGTCCGCGACCCGCACCGGCGGCATCGCGGCCCGGGTGAACCAGTCGCTCCACTCGCGCGGCAGGCATCGCTCGGTGCGGCCCACCTCGGTGATCCGGCCGAGCAGGTCGACCGGGGACTCGTTGAACCGGAAGTTGTTCACCGCGCCGACGACCTCGCCGTTCTCCACGAGGTACACGCCGTCCCGGGTGAGGCCGGTGAGCAGCAGCGTCGCCGGGTCCACCTCGCGGATGTACCAGAGGCAGGTGAGCAGCAGTCCGCGCTCGGTGCGGGCGATCATCTCGTCCAGGGTCGGCGCGGCGGCCTGGTCGGCCGTCTCCAGGACGAGATTGTCGACGGCCGGGCGCAGCGACAGGCCGGTGAGCCCGGCGGAGTGCCGGGTGGTGATCAGCTCGGCCAGCGCGCCGTCCCGGATCCACTCGGTGGCGGACAGCTCCAGACCGTTGTCGAAGACCGAGGTGTCCCCGCCGGTGGAGTGCGCCAGGACGAACGGCGCCGCCTCCAGGCCCGGCTCGGCCGGGTCGGAGCGCAGCGTCAGCGGCAGTTCGGTCAGCTTCTCGCCGATCCTGGTGCCCCCGCCGGGCTTGGAGAACACCGTCCGGCCCTCGGCCGCGTCCCGGCCGCCGGCGGACCAGCTCAGGTAGACCATGAGGTCGGCGACGGCCGCGGGCGGCAGCAGCGTCTCGTACCGGCCGGCCGGCAGGTCGATCCTGCGGGCGCCCCAGGCGAGGCGCCGGGTGGCCTCGGCGTGCAGCGCGCTGACGTCCACGTCGGTGAAGTCCCGGGTACCGGCGCCGGCCCAGGCCGAGCCGGACAGGTCGGCCGTCTTGGCGTTCAGGTCGACCGTGCCGGTCGGCTGGTCGTGGCGCAGCCGCAGGCCGGTGGAGGTGCCCAGGTAGCTGGAGACCAGCTCGTGCCGGGCGAAGCCGTACAGCAGCTCGCCCTGCGCGGCGGCCCGGGCGAAGGCCTCGCCGAGGGCGGGCGCGAAGGCGGCGAACACCTCGACGGAGGTCTCGGCGGGCGGCTCGGTGAAGGCGGGCGAGGCCGGCCGGTCGGCGACCAGCGGCTGGGCGTCCTCGGCCGGGCCGGCCGCCCGGGCGGCGTCCTCGGCGGCCCGGACCAGGCTCTCCACCTCGTCGGCGGTGACGGCCTCGCGGGAGACCACGCCGGAGGCGGTGCCCTCGGCGCCCGCCACCGTGGCGATCACGGTGAGTCGGCGGCCGCGGGTGACGCCGTTGGTGGTCAGCGAGTTGCCCGCCCAGCGCAGGTTGGCGGTCGACTCCTCGTCGGCGATCACCACGCAGCCGTCCGCGCGGGAGAGGCCGAGCGCCAGCTCGACGAGTTCGTGGGGCTGCGTCGCGGCCATCAGTGACCCGCCTCCTGCTGGGTGTTGAGCACGTTGACGTTGCGGAACAGTGCCGAGGGGCAGCCGTGGCTGACCGCCGCGACCTGGCCGGGCTGCGCCTTGCCGCAGTTGAAGGCGCCGCCGAGGACGTAGGTCTGCGGGCCGCCGACGGCCGCCATCGAGCCCCAGAAGTCGGTGGTGGTGGCCTGGTAGGCGAAGTCCTTCACCTGGCCGGCGAGTTCGCCGTTCCTGATGGCGTACGCGCGCTGGCCGGTGAACTGGAAGTTGTAGCGCTGCATGTCGATCGACCAGGAGCGGTCGCCGACGATGTACAGGCCGTTCTCCACGCCCGCGAACAGGCCCTCGGTGTCGGGGCCGTCGGCGGCCGGCTGGAGCGAGACGTTGGCCATCCGCTGCACCGGGACGTGGTCCGGGGAGTCGGCGAAGGCGCAGCCGTTGGAACGGTCGAAGCCCTTCAGCTTCGCCATCCCGCGGTCGAGCTGGTAGCCGACCAGGACGCCGTCCTTGACGAGGTCCCAGGACTGGGTGGCGACGCCCTCGTCGTCGTAGCCGGTGGTGGACAGGCCGTGCTCGGCGGTGCGGTCGCCGGTGACGTGCATCAGCTCGGAGCCGTACCTGAGCGAGCCCAGCTTGTCGAAGGTGGCGAAGGAGGTACCGGCGTAGGCGGCCTCGTAGCCGAGCGCGCGGTCCAGCTCGGTGGCGTGGCCGATCGACTCGTGGATGGTCAGCCAGAGGTTGGACGGGTCGACGACCAGGTCGTAGCGGCCGGACTCGACGCTCGGCGCCTTCATCTTCTCGGCCAGCAGGACGGGCAGTTCGGCCAGCTCGGCGTCCCAGTCCCACCCGGTGCCGGTCAGGTACTCGAAGCCGCGCCCGACCGGTGGGGCCAGAGTGCGCATCGAGTCGAAGGCGCCGGTGCGCTCGTCGACCGAGGTGGCCTCCACGGTGGGGTGCAACCGGATCCGCTGCTGGGTGGTGACGGTGCCGGAGGTGTCCGCGTAGAACTTGTTCTCCTGGACCGTCAGCAGCGTGGCCTGGACGTGCGAGACGCCCTCGGCGCGCAGCAGCCGGCCGCTCCAGTCGGCGAGCAGGGCCGTCTTCTCGGCGTCCGGCACGTCGAAGGGGTTGACCTCGTACGCGGAGACCCAGGTGGCGTCCGGGTACACCGGCTCGGCGGCCAGCTCGACGTGCTCCGTGGACCCGGCCGCCCGACTGATCCCGCCGGACATCCGGGCCACCGCGACGGCCTGCTCGGCGACCCGCGCCGCCGCGTCCGCGGTCAGGTCCACCCCGGCCGCGAAGCCCCAGGCGCCGTCGAGCAGCACCCGGACGGCGAAGCCGAGCTGGAGGCTGTCGGAGGTGCCGGCCGGGCGCGCGTCGCGCAGCCGCCAGGAGGCGCTGCGGACCCGCTCCAGCCGGAAGTCGGCGTGCGCGGCGCCGAGTTCCCGGGCCCGGGTGAGCGCCGCGTCGGCCAGCGCGCGCAGCGGGTAGGCGAGGAACAGCGGGTCGACGGCGCGCCCGCGCGGGGCGCGGGCGGTGGTCGCCGGGGGCATCGGAGGCAAGCGGGCTCCCTGGTCGGGGATCGGCATGTGGTGCGGGCGCCCCCGCACAGGGGGCCCCGCACCGCATCATTTCCCGTCCAGGGGCTTTCGGCCAGCGCATTTACCGCGTGACACGCGGGCCGGGGAGGCGTCAGGCGACGGTCTCCCACCAGCCGTCCAGCTCCGGCGGGCTGTCGACGTCCACCCGCTCGCCCGGCCGCGGCACCGCGAGCGGCACGGCCTGGGCCTTGGCCTCGGCGAGCAGCCGCTCGATCGGCTCGGACCACGGGTGCAGGCCCAGGTTGAAGGTGCACCAGTGGACCGGCACCAACAGGCCCGCGTCCAGGTCGCGGTGGGCGCGGACGGCGTCCTCCGGCGTCATGTGGATGTCCGCCCAGGCCGCGTCGTACGCGCCGATCTGCACCAGCGCGGCGTCGAACGGGCCGTGCTGCGCGCCGATCCGGGCGTAGCCCTCGAAGTAGCCGGAGTCCCCGGTGTAGAAGACCTTGCGGGTCGGGCCGGCTATCACCCAGGAGCCCCACAGGGTGGTGTTGCGGGTCAGGCCGCGGCCGGAGAAGTGGTGCGCGGAGGTCAGGGTGAGCACCAGCTCGCCGAGGGTGCAGGTCTCGTCCCAGTCGAGCTCGATGATCCGGTGCTCCGGGACGCCCCAGCGGCGCAGGTGCCCGCCGATGCCGAGCGGCACCGCGAAGGGCGCGGACTGGCTGCGCACCAGGCGCTTGACCGTCGCCATGTCGAGGTGGTCGTAGTGGTCGTGCGAGATCAGCACGGCGTCGACCTGCGGGAGCTCCTCCAGCTCCACCGGCACCGGGTGCAGCCGCCGGGGGCCGACGTGCGCGGAGGGGGAGCAGCGGTCGCTCCAGACCGGGTCGAGCAGGACCCGGGAGCCCTCGATCTCGACCAGTGCGGAGGCGTGCCCGTACCAGGTGATCTCCACGCCCTCGGCGGCCGGGCGCGGGCCGCCGGCCGGGCGGACGGTCGGCACCGGGTGGGCCGGCACCCGGCCCTCGCGTTGGAACAGCATCCGGCGCACGGTGTCCCGGTCGAAGTCCGGTGTGGGCGTGGCCCGGGCCAGCGTGGAGGGCGCGTTGTGGAACACGCCGTCGCGGTACTGCGGCGAGTCGCGGACCCGCTCCTCCCGCTCGCCGTCCGGCCTGCGCCCGAACGCCGCCGGCAGGTCCCGCAGCGACCAGGCGGCGGCCCCCGCGCCGGCCGCCAGGGCGGCCAGGGCCAGCAGTCGTCCGCGCCGGTGGGTGGTACCGGGCTGTGCCTCGCTCATCCGTGCTCTGCCTTCGCTCGTCTTCGCTCGTCTTCGGGACGTGTCCACAGGGTGGTGCGGCCGGCCCCGGGTCGTCGCGCACCACCGGGGCAACGGGCACGCCCGTCCGTGTTGTTCCCGTCCGAGGGTGCCACGATCGCCCGGGCACGGATTGTCGGATTGCGACAGTTCCACCGGTACGGCGCTGTGGGAGCTCGATTCGTCGCAGCTGCGGGCCGACCGATAGCGTCACACTGCGTGCGCATTTCCGCCGTACGCGCCGACTACGGAGAGAGGTGGATCGTTGAGCCGCTCGGTTCTCGTCACCGGAGGAAACCGGGGCATCGGCCTCGCGATCGCCCTGGCCTTCGCCGAGGCGGGCGACAAGGTCGCCATCACCAGCCGTTCGGGCGAGGTGCCCGAGGCGCTGGAGAAGTACGACGTCCTCGCCGTGCGCTGTGACATCACGGACACCGCCCAGGTGGACGCCGCCTTCACCGAGATCGAGGAGAAGCACGGCGCCGTGCAGGTGCTGGTCGCGAACGCGGGCATCACCAACGACACCCTGCTGCTGCGCATGTCGGAGGAGGACTTCACCTCCGTCGTGGACACCAACCTGACCGGTGCGTTCCGGGTGGTGAAGCGCGCGTCCAAGCTGATGATGCGCGCCCGTACCGGCCGTGTCGTGCTGATCTCCTCGGTGGTCGGCCTGTCAGGCTCGCCGGGCCAGTCCAACTACGCCGCCTCCAAGGCCGGCCTGGTGGGCTTCGCCCGTTCGCTGGCGCGCGAGCTCGGCCCGCGCAACATCACCGTCAACGTGGTCGCCCCCGGCTTCGTCGACACCGACATGACCGCAGTGCTCAGCGACGAGCGCCGCGCGGAGATCGTCTCGGGCGTGCCGCTTGGCCGCTACGCGGCGCCCGCCGAGGTCGCCAACACCGTGCGGTTCCTCGGTTCGGACGAGGCCGCGTACATCACCGGAGCCGTCATTCCCGTCGACGGCGGATTGGGCATGGGTCACTGAACCATGAGTGGAATCCTTGAGGGCAAGCGGATCCTGATCACCGGAGTGCTGATGGAGTCCTCCATCGCCTTCCACACCGCCCGGCTCGCGCAGGAGCAGGGTGCGGAGATCATCCTCACCGCCTTCCCTCGGCCCAGCCTGACCGAGCGGATCGCCAAGAAGCTGCCGAAGCCCGTCAAGGTGCTGGAGCTGGACGTCTCCAGCGAGGAGCAGCTGGCCGGCATCGCCGACCAGGTCCGTGAGCACCTGCCGACCCTGGACGGCATCGTCCACTCGATCGGCTTCGCTCCGCAGGACGCCCTGGGCGGCAACTTCCTGAACACGCCGTGGGAGTCCGTGGCGACCGCGATGCACGTCTCGGCCTTCTCGCTGAAGTCGCTCACCACGGCGCTGCTGCCGCTGATGCAGGACGGCGGCTCGGTGGTCGGTCTGACCTTCGACGCCCAGTTCGCCTGGCCGAAGTACGACTGGATGGGTCCGGCCAAGGCCGCGCTGGAGGCCACCTCCCGCTACATGGCCCGCGACCTCGGGGCCCGCAACATCCGGGTCAACCTGGTCTCGGCCGGTCCGATCGGCTCGATGGCCGCCAAGTCGATCCCGGGCTTCGCGGACCTCGCCGCCACCTGGGACACCCGCTCCCCGCTGAAGTGGGACCTGGCCGACCCGGAGCCGGCCGGCCGCGGCGTCGTCGCGCTGCTCTCCGACTGGTTCCCCAAGACCACCGGTGAGATCGTCCACGTCGACGGCGGTCTGCACGCCATCGGCGCCTGACGCCGGGCGGTCGCACGCGCCCGTCACACCACCGCCCGGTACCCCTCCTCGCGAGGGGTACCGGGCGGTTCGGCGTGCGGAGCCGTCCGGGTCGGGCCCGCGGGCCCGACCCGGACGATCCGGCTAGCTGTCGGCGGAGCCGTGCCGGCCGAGGGCGATCATGGCCTCGGAGTAGCCGCGGCTGTGACCGTCGCGCAGACCGCGGTTGACCTCGTTGGCGAGCTCGCCCTTGGTGTCGACGTGGTTCTGGTCGGCCCAGCCGATGACCATCTGGGTGCCCTGGTCGAGGTTGGAGTCGTGGGCGGTGGAGGCCTCGTTGTTCGCCTTGTCGGCGGCCTCCTTCTTGACGTTGTCCGTCCACTGGTCGACGCCCATCTCGGCCAGCGAGCCGGCCAGGTCGCCGACCTCCGGGATGTAGCCGGTGGCCAGACCGGTGCCGCCGGTGATGAGCTTGCCGGTCTTGTCGGCCCACTCCTTCTTGTCGTCCCGCTCGTCCAGCAGGACGTCGCTGCGGATGGCGTCGAGCGTGCCGAGCGCCGAGCCGGCCCGGTCGGCGGGGCCGACCCGGTCGTGGTCCGGGCGGCTCGCGTCGGCCGGCAGGCCGGCGACGACCTGCGCGGACTTGGCCTTCTCCGCCTCGTAGAGGGCGGCGTAGCCCTCCGGGTCCTCCGAGACACCGCGCATGACGCGGGTGAGCGAGGAGGCCTTGTCGGCGAGGTGGGTGTTGCCGCCCTCCGTCCAGACGCCGTCCTTGTGCTTGGCGGTGTCCAGTTCGGCGCCGAGGATGTTGTGGGTGTCGTCGACGTAGTCGGTGAGCGCCCCGGCGATCGGCTTGCGGAGGTTCTCCGGGATGTCGGCGCCCTTGCCGTCCTTGTCGAGGGCGTCGATGGTGCCCTGCATGACCCGGGCCTGGGCCTCGGTGTGCGCGTCGCCCTTGTGCTGGGTGCCGGTCGGGTCGCCGGTGGTGGCGGCCTCGACGGCGGCGCCGAGGCCGGCCCGCTGGAACGGGTCGTCCATCTTCTGCGGCGCGCCGTACAGGGTGTTGAAGTAGTTCTCCGGCCACTTGCGGTCGCGCATCAGGTAGTTCAGGCGGTCGTCGCCGCCGGGACCCTTGGGGTCGAGGAACTGGGTGGCCGCCTCGGGGTTCTTGCCCATCTGCTTGAGGACGCCGTCCAGCGGGTCGGAGACCAGCCCGGGGCGCGGCCCGTCGAACTGGTGGTCCCAGATGTGCGGGTTCTTCTTCTCGGTGTCGATGATGTCGGCGCCGAGGTCGTTCAGGAAGACGCTGGAGTACTGGGCGTCGCCCTTGTCCATCAGGGTGGCGAGCGCCTGGTAGCCGTAGACCGGGTCCAGCTTGCCGCCGTGGTCGTCGTTGATGTTCTTGGCGCCGAGGTCCTGCAGGCCCTTGCGCCAGTCCTTGTAGAACTGGCTGTTCGGGTCGCGGGTGGCACCGGCGACGGTGTTGGCGAGGTTCTTCTGCAGCTCGCCGTACGCGCCCTTGTCCTTGCCGTCCTTGCCCTCGACCTGCTTCTCCAGCTCGTCGGCGAGCTGCAGGGTGTGCTCGGGGCCGAGGGTGTTGAGCAGGGTCTGGCTGTACTGCGGGCTGTTGCTGTTGGCCTTCATCAGGTTGTTGAGCTCGTCGAGCTCGGCCGGCGACAGCTTGCCGTCCTTGCGCATCTTCTCGGCGAGATCGGCGGCGCGCCTGGCGTCGGCCGCGTCGCCGCCGCCGATGGCCTGGCCGTTGAAGGTGTTGAAGGCGTCGCCCACCTTGGCCGCCCGGTTCAGCGCGCGCGAGGCCCGCTGGTCGGCGGCGGTGGCCTCCTGGATGGCGGCCTGGATCACCTCGGACCACTTGCCGGCGGCCTCGTTGCACTGGCGCTGGTAGTCGGGGTCGTGGCGGTAGTCGTGCTTGGTCGCCTCGTCCAGCTTGGAGACGTCGAACATGACGGAGCCGGTGCCGGTGACCTTCATGCCCGCGGCGGTGGCGCCCTCGCTCGCCTCCCGCAGCTTCTTCTGCGCCGCCTCGAAGTCGCCGTGCGCGTCGGTGATGATCGACGCGACGGCGTTGGCCTCGGTCTGGGCGTCGATGGTCTGCTGCTTGGTCGCGTTGATGTGCTGGTTGGCCGCGAAGGCGGTGGACCCCATCCACATGCCCTGGTTGCCGGTGACCGCGAGCACCTCGTTGTCCAGCCGCTGCTGGACCGCTGAGTACTTGCGGGCCATCTCGGTCCAGTCGGAGGCGGCCTTGGTCATCGCCGACAGGTCGGCGTGCAGGATGTCCTCGTACCCGAGCATGCTCACGCCCCCTTGCCGAACGAGGCCGCGACGCCGTGCTCGACGTTCACGTAGTTCAGGTGGGTCTGGCGCATCATCCCGGCCTCCTGGTTGAGGCGGCCGTTGAGCTGCGCGACCTGCTCGTGCCACTCCTGGAGCGCGCCGCGCAGGGCGCCGGCGCTCTCCCAGCCGCTCAGCTTGCCCGCCGCGGCGGCGGTGGACTCGTCGGCGGTCTTGCCGGCAGCAGTGCTGTCATTGGCTATGCCGTCCAGTGCGGTGGCGGCCTTGTCGAGCGCGGTGGGCGCCACCCCGGTCTGAGAGCCGCCTCCCTTGGCGTCCGGATCAGCCATCGATTCTCCCCGTGTTCCATGCAGCCAGGGGCATTTGACGCCCCCCGAGATTTTTACGGGACGTTAGCACGTGGGAGGCGGCGCCGGGCGGCACGGTGTCCGGGCCCCGGGCGGCGCTTAGCCCTCGGCGGGGGTGCAGGCGCCGATCGCGCGCCCGGCCTCCACGGAGGCCCGCTGGGCGTCGCCGGCCCGGATCGCGACCAGGATCTCGTCGTGGCCGAGGTAGCGCTCGGCGATCAGCTCCGGGCCCACGTCGTGCCGCAGGTGGGCGCGGGTGACCTCGCCGAGGTCCGCGTAGACGGCGGCGAGCACGTCGTTGTGCGCGGCCGCGACGACGGCCTGGTGGAAGGCGGCGTCGGCCTGGATGAAGTCCTCCGCGTCGCCGGAGCGCCAGGCGTCCTCGCGGCGGGCCAGGGCGGCCTCCAGCAGGACGAGGTCGCGCTCGGTGCGCCGGGTGGCGGCCAGGCCGGCCGCCGAGGTCTCCAGGGCGGTCCGCAGTTCGGCCACCTGCGCCTGGTCGGCGTCGGCGAAGCGGCGGTGCATCACCCCGGCGAGCTCGCTGGTGGCGAGCACGTAGGTGCCGGAGCCCTGGCGGATGTCCAGCAGCCCGTTGTGGGCGAGGGCGCGGACGGCCTCGCGGACGGTGTTTCGGGCCACGCCGAGCTGCTCGACGAGGGCGGCCTCGGTCGGGATGCGCGAGCCGACGGGCCACTCCCCGGAGGTGATCTGGGCGCGCAGCTGCGCGATCACCTGGTCGGACAGCGGGGTGCGCCTCGGCGAGGACAGCGCCACGGGGACTCCTTGCGGCTTCGGGGTCGGCGGGGGCCCGCGGCCGAAGGGCTCGGCCGCCGGGCGGGTCGGGACATCATGCCAATTCGAGGATGCACTAATTCATCCCATCATTCTATGATGGCTCGCATGCCTCCCGCAGCAGACACCACCACCCCACCCCTGGCCGGGGTCCGGCCGCAGACCGAGCGGCCCGCGGCCGACCGCGGCACGTACCTCGGCTGGCTGTTCGCCGCCGCGATCGCCGCCGCCGCGTTCAACCTCCGACCCGTCGTCACCAGCCTCGGGCCGCTGCTCAAGCAGGTCACGGCCGACCTCGGGATGAGCCCGACGACGGCCGGCCTGCTCGCCGCCCTCCCCTCCCTCTGCTTCGCCGTCTTCGGCTTCACGGCGCCGGGCATGGCCCGCAGACTCGGCCCGATCGCGGTGGTCACCGCGGGCATGGGCGCGATCACCGCGGGCGTCCTGGCCCGCTCCTTCGCCGGCGGCACCGCGGTGTTCCTGCTGCTCACCGCGCTCGCGCTGGCCGGGGTGGCGGTCTCCAACGTGCTGATCCCGGTGGTGATCAAGCGGTACTTCCCGGAGCGGGTCGGTCCGATGATCGGTCTGTACTCGATGGCGCTGTCGGCCGGCACCGCGCTGGCCGCCGCCGTCACCGTCCCGATGACCACCGCGCTCGGCGGCGACTGGCGGGTCGGGCTCGGCGTCTGGGCCGCGCTCGGCGCGGTCGCCCTGGTGCTCTGGCTGGTCGTCGCGGCGGTCAGGCGCGAGCGCGGCGACAGGGCGTCCGGCACGGCCGCCGACCGGCTGCCGATCACCCGCAGCCGCACCGCCTGGGCGCTGGCCTGCTTCTTCGGCCTGCAGGCCACCGGCGCCTACGTGGTGATGGGCTTCCTGCCGATGATCTTCCAGGACGCCGGGGTCTCCAAGGGCACCTCCGGGGTGCTGCTGGCGCTCACCATGGCGATCGGCGTGCCGGTCTCCTTCGTGCTGCCCAACCTCGCCGCCCGCCGGGGCGACCAGCGGCTGTTCGTCGTCGTCCTGGCCTCCTGCGGCATCGTCGGCTACGCCGGACTGGCGCTGGCCCCGGCCGGCGCCTCCTGGCTCTGGGCCACCCTGGTGGGCCTGTCCAACTGCGCGTTCCCGCTGGTGCTCACCATGATCGGCCTGCGCGCCCGGACGGCCGGCGGGGTCGCCCAGCTCTCCGCCTTCGCCCAGGGCGTCGGCTACCTGATCTCCATCCCTGGCCCGATCCTGATCGGCCGGCTCTACCAGGCCACCGGCGAGTGGTACCTGCCGCTGGGCTTCCTCGCGCTGCTGCTGGTGCCGCAGATGATGTTCGGCCTGCGGGCGGCGAGGGCCCGGCACATCGAGGACGAGGCGCTGCGCCCCGCGTAGGTCCTGTCCGGCCGAGGGCGCGGCCGTCCGGCCCATCCCCGGCGGTCCCCGTCGGTCCCGCCGGACCGACGGGGACCGACCGCCTTCCCGAGGGCCGGTGCCCGGCGGGCCCGGCCGGGATGGGAGGATCGGGGCATGCCCGTACTCGACCCGAACCCCACCGACGGCCACAAGAAGCTCGGCCAGATCGCCGCCGTGATCGTCGGAATCGTCGTCCTGCTGGCGGTCGTCGCCAGCGTCGCCCAGAACCTCGGCTGACCACCGTCCGTCCACCGGGCGTCGCCCGGGCGAACGGCGCATGATGGCACCCTCCACTCCTGAGGGTGGCCGCATCAGGGAGCATCGCGCCGCGGAGCGGCTTTTCTGCCAAGCTTGCTGGGTATGAGCGCCGACACGCCCCGCAGGATCATCGTTCTCCGCCATGCCAAGGCCGACTGGCCCGACGGCGTCGACGACCACGAGCGGCCGCTGGCCGACCGGGGCCGCCACCAGGCCCCCGATTCCGGCCGCTGGCTCGCCGACTCCGGCATCAACCCCGACTACGTGCTCTGCTCCACCGCCCTGCGCACCCGGGAGACCTGGAAGCTCGCCGTGCACGAGCTGCCCAAGCGGCCCCGCAAGACCGTGTACGAGGACCGGATCTACGAGGCCAGCCCCGGCGAGATCATCACGGTGCTCCAGGAGACCCCGGACGACTTCGCCGACCTCGTCCTGGTCGGCCACAACCCCGGCGTCCTCGGGCTGACCCAGGTGCTGGCCGGCGACGAGGGCGACCGCGAGGCGCTGGAGCGGCTGCGGCTCGGGGGCTTCCCGACCGCCGCCGTCGCGGTGCTGAGCTTCAGCGGCTCCTGGAAGGCCGTGGAGCCGGGCGTGGCCGAGCTGGTCTCGTACTTCACGCCACAGGACTGACCGCACGGCGAAGGGGCGCGGGGAGTGGTCCCCACGCCCCTTCGGCGGTGCGTTGCGGCCGGGCGGCGGGCCTACTCGGTCGGCGTGCCGTCCAGCGCGTCGGCCGCCTCGACCTCCTCGCGGGTGATGCCCAGCAGGTAGAGCACGGTGTCCAGGAACGGCACGTTCACCGCGGTGTCGGCGGCCTCCCGCACCACCGGCTTGGCGTTGAAGGCCACCCCGAGCCCGGCCGCGTTCAGCATGTCCAGGTCGTTGGCGCCGTCGCCGATCGCCACCGTCTGCTCCAGCGGCACCTTCGCCTGCTCGGCGAAGCGGGCCAGCCAGCGGGCCTTGCCGGCCCGGTCCACGATCTCGCCGACCACCCGGCCGGTGAACCTGCCGTCCACCACCTCCAGGGTGTTGGCCGCCGCGTAGTCCAGCCCCAGCTCCTCCACCAGGTGGTCGGTGACCTGGGTGAACCCGCCGGACACCACGGCCACCTGGCAGCCGAGCCGCTGCAGGGTACGGATCAGGGTGCGCGCGCCCGGGGTGAACCGGACCTCCGAGCGGACCTTGTCGGTCACCGAGGCGTCCAGCCCGGCCAGCAGCGCCACCCGGGCGTGCAGCGACTCGGCGAAGTCCAGCTCGCCGCGCATCGCCGCGGCCGTCACCTCGGCGACCTTCTCCTCGCAGCCCGCGTGCGCGGCGAAGAGCTCGATCACCTCGTCCTGGATCAGCGTCGAGTCGACGTCCATCACCACCAGGCGCTTGGCCCGGCGCTCCAGCCCGGCCCGGACCACCGCGATGTCCACCCGCTGAGAGGCGGCCTCCTGGGCCAGCTCGGCGCGCAGGTCCTCGGTGGCGACGCCGGAGACGAACAGCTCCACGGCCGTCACCGGGTACTTGGCCAGGCGGAACACCCGGTCGATGTTGCCGCCCGAGGCGGTGATCCGGGAGGTCAGCGCGGAGACGGCGCCGGCGGTCAGCGGGTGGCCCAGCACGGTGACGTGCGAGCGGCCCTCCCGGCGCGGCCGGTTGTCGCCGGTACCGGAGATGATCTCGGCCTGGAGCTTCTGCTCCTCGGCCCAGCGGTGCACGGTGGCCCGCAGTCCGCCCTCGGCGCCGGGCGTGCCGCCGGCCGGGGGAGTGACGAGGGCACAGAGCGTTATCCGGCCCCGGGTGACCATCTGTTCGATGTCGATCACGTCGACGCCGAACTCGGCCAGGGTGGCGAAGAGGCCGGCGGTGATGCCGGGGCGGTCCTTGCCGAACACCTTGACGAGCAGGGTGCGCTCGTCCTCGGTCCGGGGCTGCGGGGCGGGGAGGGGCTCAGCGGCCAAGGGCGATGCGTTCATGGTGCCTCCCACGCTACCCGCCGGCCGGCTGCGCCAGGGCACCCGTCCACGAGGCGGACGTACGGGCGGGCGGTGTGCGTACCACCCCCGCCATGGGCGGATGGTGTGCGGAGTCGGTGTCGGGCGGGCCACAGGGCCGTCCGCGAATCGTTTCCGCCTGGTCACGGTCACCGGGGGTGACTTTCGTCAACGGGCGGCGGGCTGGAATGATTCCCCCGTCAGATTCAGGACCATCGCACCCCCGCCCGGGGGCCAAAATCGGGGGACCGAGAGAGCGGGGCAGGCGGAGCAGTGCCGCAACTCGTCATTGAGATCAACGGACAGCAGCGGACTCTGGAGCCGGGGCGGTCCTACAGCATCGGGCGCAACCCGCAGTCGGACTTCCCGTTCGACGATGCCAGGGTCTCCTGGCACCACGCCACCATGTCCTTCAACGGGGCCGGTTGGCAGCTGGACGACCACGGGAGCACCAACGGCACCTACACCGGCGGCGCCCGCACGCTGCAGGCCCCGCTGTTCCCGGGCGCGGTGGTCAACCTCGGCAACGCCGAGAACGGCCCCCGGCTGAGCTTCTCCGCGCCCGCCCAGGCCGCCGCTCCGGCCCCCGCCTGGCACGAGGCCGCCACCAGCCGCAGCAACACCCCGGCCCCGCCGCAGCAGATGCAGCAGCAGTGGGCCCCGCAGCCGGTCCAGCAGGCCCCGGCGCAGCAGGCCTACCAGCCGCCGGCCGACCCGCAGTGGGGCGCGCCGCAGCCGCCGTTCCCCCAGCAGCACGGCGCCCCCCAGCACGGAGCCGCCCAGCACGGCGGTTTCCCGCAGCAGGGCTTCCCCGAGCAGGGCTTCCCGCAGGAGGGCTTCGCCCAGCAGCAGGCGCCGCAGCACGGCGGCCCGCAGCCGACGATGATCCGCAGCCTGGCCTCGATGACGCGCACCCTGCGCATCGGCCGCGCGCTCGACAACGACATCGTGGTCTCCGACCTCCAGGTCTCCCGCCACCACGCCGAGCTGCGCCAGCTGCCGGACGGCCGCTACGAGATCGTCGACCTCGGCAGCCACAACGGCATCTTCCTCAACGGCCAGCCCGTCCAGCGCCAGCTGATGGGCCCGCAGGACCGCCTGACCGTCGGCCACTCCACCTTCGTCCTGGTCGGCGACCAGCTCCAGGAGTTCGTCGACACCGGCGCCGTCTCCTTCTCCGCCCGCCACCTGACCGTCGAGGTCGACTTCAAGGGCGGCAAGAAGGTCCTGCTCAACGACGTCAGCTTCGGCGTTCCGGAGAAGTCCCTGGTCGCGGTCATCGGCCCGTCCGGATCCGGCAAGTCGACCCTGCTGCGCGCGCTCACCGGCTACCGCCCGGCCGACCGCGGCGACGTCCTCTACGACGGCCGCAACCTCTACAAGCAGTTCGCCGAGCTGCGTTCGCGCATCGGCCTGGTGCCGCAGTCGGAGATCCTGCACAAGGAGCTGACCGTCCGCACCGGCCTCAAGTACGCGGCCCGGCTGCGGTTCCCCGGTGACACCGAGCCGCGCGAGCGCGAGGCGCGGATCGACGAGGTGCTCTACGAGCTGCGCCTGGACAAGCGCGCCGACAACCGCATCACCGCGCTCTCCGGCGGCCAGCAGAAGCGCGTCTCGGTCGCCCTGGAGCTGCTCACCAAGCCCTCGCTGATCTTCCTGGACGAGCCCACCTCGGGCCTCGACCCGGGCATGGACCGCGAGGTCATGCAGATGCTGCGCGGCCTCGCCGACGACGGCCGCACCATCCTGGTCGTCACCCACTCGGTGGCCGAACTCGCGCTCTGCGACCGGCTGCTGGTGATGGCGCCGGGCGGCTCGGTGGCCTACTTCGGCCCGCCGGACGAGGCGCTGCACTTCTTCGGGTACGAGACCTGGGCCGACGTCTTCCAGGCCTTCGAGAACTACCCGGACCACGACTGGGCCGGCCGCTACCGGGGCTCGGTGCACTACCAGCAGTACTCCGCCGACGTGGACGCCGGCGCCGTGCAGTCGGCCCAGATCGTCCAGGAGGCGATCAGGCCGCCGAAGCCGCAGAGCTGGGGCTCGCAGCTGTGGACGCTGATCCGCCGCTACCTGTCCGTCCTCGCCTCGGACCGCGGCTTCCTGGCCCTGTCGGTGCTGCTGCCCGCGGTCATCGGCGCGGTCAGTGTGCTGATCCCCAACGAACCGGGGCTCGCGGCCAACCCGAAGACGCAGCTCCACCTCAACAGCGGGGCCGCGACGATCATGCTGATCCTGGCGATCGGCGCGTGCTTCTCGGGATCGGCCAACTCGGTCCGAGAGTTGATCAAGGAGCGGGCGATCTACGAGCGAGAACGAGCCACCGGGCTCTCCCGCTCGGCGTACATGATGTCCAAGATCATCGTGCTGGGCTTCTTCAGCGTGATCCAGGGCGCCATCATCTCCGCCGTCGGCTTCCTGCCGCGCAAGCTCCCCGAGCACGGTCTGATCGTCAAGGACCTGCCGGTGATCGAGATGACCATCGGCATGATCCTGCTCAGCTTCGCCGCGATGATGTTCGGTCTGATGATCTCCGCGCTGGTCAAGACCGCCGAGAAGACCATGCCGCTGCTGGTCATGTTCGCCATCGTCCAGGTCGTCTTCACCGGCTGCCTCTTCCAGATCTTCGGCAAGCCCGGCCTGGAGCAGGCCGCCTGGCTGATGCCGGCCCGCTGGGGCACCGGCATGGTGGCCACCACGCTCGACCTGTCGCACCTCATGGGCCCCTGGAACAAGGACTTCCAGAACCCGGACTACGACCCGCTGTGGGACAGCACCGTCGCCCAGTGGTCGATCGACGCGGCCATGCTGATCGTGATGTCCGTCGTCATCGGCGTCATCGTGACCCGCCTGCAGCGGCGCCACGAGCCCGAGGTCATGCAGAAGGGCTGAGCCCCTCCGCCCGCTCCACCGGGGCGGCCCTCCCCACACCGGGGAGGGCCGCCCCTCGGCGTTCCGGCCCGTAGCCGTAGCCGTAGCCGTAGCCGTAGCCGTACGCGTACCCGGCGGCCTAGGACCTCGGACCCGCTCCCCGCGCGCCCCCGGACCGACGCGTCGGCGGGCCCGTCGGCGGTAGTTTGGCGGTATGCCCACCGCGTCCAGCGACCGCCGGCCCCCGACCGGTCTGCTCCCCGTCGACCGGATACCGATCGGCCCCCCGCCGGCCGGCCCGCTGCCCGCCTGCGAGCCCTGCCTCGCCGGCATCGAGGCCGTCAGCCAGGCGCTGCTCGCGATGAGCCGACACCTGGAGGTGCGCGAGGTGCTGCGCCGGATCACCGCCTCCGCCCGCTCCCTGCTGGGCGCCGAGTACGCCGCCCTCGGGGTGCCCGACGACCACGGCGGCTTCGCCCAGTTCGTCGTCGACGGCGTCACCGACGAGCAGTGGCGGGCCATCGGCCCGCTGCCCCGCCAGCACGGCGTCCTCGCCACGATGCTGCACGAGACCGGCCCCACCCGGCTCGCCGACGTCCGCCGGGCCCCCTCCTTCGGCGGCTGGCCCGCCGCCCACCCGGACATGGACGCCTTCCTCGGCATGCCGATCCTGGACACCGACGCCGCCGAGGACGAGCCGCAGGTCATGGGCGTCATCTTCCTCGCCAACAAGAGCGCCGGCGGCGGCTTCACCGACCACGACGAGGAGCTGCTGCGGATACTCGCGGCCCACGCCGCCCTCGCCCTCTCCAACGCCCGCCTCTACGAGCGCAGCCGCGAACTCACCCTGGCCGGCGAGCGCGCCCGGATCGCCCACGACCTGCACGACGCAGTCGCCCAGAAGCTCTTCTCACTGCGCCTCACCGCCAAGGCCGCCGCCACCCTGGTCGACCGCGACCCGGCCCGCGCCCGCGCCGAACTCGCCGAGGTCGCCCGGCTCGCCGCCGAGGCCGCCGACGAGCTGCGCGCCGTCGTCGTCGAGCTGCGCCCCGCCGCACTGGAGGAGGACGGCCTGAGCGCCACCCTGGCCTCCCAGGTCCAGGTCCTCGACCGCGCCCACAGCGCCGACGTGGCCTTCACCGCGGACGGCGTCCGCGCCCTGCCGCCCGCCCAGGAGGCCGCGCTGCTGCGGGTCGCCCAGGAGGCACTGCACAACGCGCTGCGGCACTCCGACGCCGGGCGGGTGACGGTCACCCTGGCCGGCACCCCCGAGCGCGGCGCCGTCCTGCGGGTCCGCGACGACGGCCGGGGCTTCGACCCCGAGTCCGTCCGCCGGGCCGGCCGCCACCTGGGCCTGGCCTCGATGCGCGACCGCGCCGCCGCCGTCGGCGGCACACTCACCCTGGACTCGGCCCCCGGAAAGGGAACGGTCGTCGAGATGGAGGTCCCCGGTGCCTGACACCACGCCAGCGATCCGCGTCCTGCTGGTGGACGACCACCAGGTGGTCCGCCGGGGCCTGCGCACCTTCCTGGAGGTCCAGGACGACATCGAGGTGGTCGGCGAGGCCGCCGACGGAGCCGAGGGCGTCGACCGGGCCCGGGAGCTCGACCCCGACGTCGTCCTGATGGACCTCAAGATGCCCGGCGTCGACGGCATCGAGGCGCTGCGCACCCTCAAGGGCGAGGGCAGCCGGGCCCGGATCCTGATCGTCACCAGCTTCACCGAGCACCGCACCATGGTCCCCGCCCTGCGGGCCGGCGCGGCCGGCTACGTGTACAAGGACGTCGACCCGGAGGCGCTGGCCGGCGCGATCCGCTCGGTCCACGCCGGCCACGTGCTGCTCCAGCCCGAGCTCGCCGAGGCCCTGCTCGCCGACGACGGCCCCCGCCCCCCGCAGGGACGCGGCGGCACCCTCACCGAGCGCGAGCGCGAGGTGCTCGGCCACATCGCCGACGGCCGCTCCAACCGGGAGATCGCCCGCACCCTGCACCTGTCCGAGAAGACGGTCAAGACGCACGTCTCCAACATCCTGATGAAGCTGGACCTCGCCGACCGCACCCAGGCCGCGCTCTGGGCCGTCCGCAACGGCGAGGCCCGGGAGGGCTGACGGGCCCGCCCGGGCCCTCCCGTCAGCGGCCGTCGCGCTCGTCCACCAGGGCGTTGTACGCCGCCACCTGGGCCCGGCGGGCGGTGCGCCACAGGGGGGCCAGCGCGGCCTGCCGGGCGGCCATCTCGGAGGCGCTCACCGCCGCGCCGTGCCCGCCGGAGGCGATCGACAGCAGCGCCGCCACCTGGCGGGCCGACTCCAGCACCCGGACGGCGCGCGGCGGGTAGCCGGGGGCGAGCAGTTCGACGTGGCCGCGCCGGCGGAACGCCTCCAGCGCCCGCAGTGCCTCCGGACCGGCCCCGGCGACGTCCAGCCGGGCGAGCACCGCGGTCGCCTCGCGCAGCCCGTCCGCCAGCTCCCGCTCGGCCTCGTGCAGCGACGGCACGTCGGCCGGCGGCGCGTCGTTCACCTCGGAGCAGTGCCACAGCACGGTGGCCGAGCGGTCCCCGACCGGGCCGAACACCTCGACCTGCGGGACCAGCCCGAGCGGCGCCCCGACCGCCAGCACCGCCTCGCCGGCGCCCAGCGCCGCTGCGTTGAACGCCGCCGGACCGGTCAGCCCCAGCGGGTGCCCGGCGCTCGGCAGGGACAGCCGCAGGCCCTGCACGCCCAGCACCCGCAGCCGCCCCAGCGCCCAGGTGAGCCCGTGCCGCTCGCCGGGCGCGTCCCCGGGGAGCCCGGTCACCCGATGGCTCTCGTCCGCGCCGAGAACGGCCGCGGCGGCGTCGTCGGGCGCCGCGAGGCCGCTCAGCAGAGCGTTGCCCCAGGCGGTCAACCGCCCCGAACGGGGCTCTTCGTACGGATTGTCGGCAGGAGTCGCGAGCATCCGGCCAGCCTACGGAATCGGCGGTCATCCGCGTGGCGTAGGTTTGCCCATGCGTGTGCGGCGCACCCACTCCGTGCCAACCGGCCGCAGGGGTAGGCTGCCCGCCCGCACCGACGGCCGAATTTCTGTATTGGGGAAGGCGTAGGCATGAGCGACGTGCTGGAGCTGGTGGACGTATCCGTGGTCCGGGAGGGGCGCGCGCTGGTCGACCAGGTCTCGTGGTCCATCTCCGAGGGTGAGCGCTGGGTCATCCTGGGCCCCAACGGCGCCGGCAAGACCACCCTGCTGCAGATCGCCTCCACGTACCTCTTCCCGACCGCCGGCAAGGTGTCCGTCCTGGGCGAGAAGCTCGGCGAGGTCGACGTCTTCGAGCTGCGCTCCCGGATCGGCCTGGCCGGCGCCGCCATGTTCGACAAGCTGCCCGCCGAGCAGACCGTCCTGCAGACGGTGCTCACCGCCGCGTACGGCATGACGGTCAGCTGGCAGGAGCAGTACGAGCAGTCCGACGAGTCGCGCGCGCTCGCGCTGCTGGACCGGCTCGGCATGGCCGGCCTGACCGCCCGCAAGTTCGGCACCCTCTCCGAGGGCGAGCGCAAGCGCACCCTGATCGCCCGCGCGCTGATGACCGACCCCGAGCTGCTGCTGCTGGACGAGCCCGCCGCGGGCCTCGACCTCGGCGGGCGCGAGGACCTGGTGCGCCGCCTGGGCGCCCTCGCCCAGGACGAGTTCGCGCCGGCGATGGCGATGGTCACCCACCACGTCGAGGAGATCGCCCCGGGCTTCACCCACGTGCTGATGATCCGGCAGGGCAAGGTGCTCACCGCCGGGCCGATCGACACCGAGCTGACCGCGCGCAACCTCTCGCTCTGCTTCGGCCTGCCGCTGACCCTGGAGCGGCACGGCGACCGCTGGTCGGCGCAGGGCCTGCCGCTGGGCTGAGGGCCGCCCCGCGCCGGACACCGGCCGGGGCTCCGCGGGCCTTCGCCGGGCCCCGGCCGAGCACCGCGGAGCACCCCGGAACAGCAACGGAACCGTCCTGAACCGCGCTGAACCGGAGCCGGTCGCACGTGCGACCGGTTTCCGCCCCTCCACCTGCGGGAACTGTCCGCCTCGAAGCCCTTCGCTCCCTAGGATGGTCACGTGGACAGCTGGATCTGGTGGCTCCTGGCCGCCGTCGGCCTCGGCATACCGCTGGTGATCACCGCGATGCCGGAGTTCGCCATGTTCGCGGTCGGCGCGCTCGCCGCGGCCGGTGTGGCCGGGCTCGGGGCGGGGGTGGTCTGGCAGGTCCTGGCCTTCGTCGCCGTCTCGGTCGCGCTGCTGGCCGTGGTCCGCCCGATCGCGTACCGGCAGCTCAGGAAGGGCCCGCAGATCAAGATGGGCATCGAGGCGCTGCACGGCGCCACCGCGGTCGTCGCGGAAAAGGTCGACGGGGAGGGCGGGCGGATCAAGTTGAACGGCGAGATCTGGTCGGCCCGCGCGCTGAACCCCGGCAGTGTGTACCAGCCGGGGCAGCAGGTCGACGTCGTCGAAATCCAGGGCGCGACCGCCCTGGTCGTCTAGGGGAGAGTCCGTGGAACCCGTCCTTATCGTCCTGGTCGTCCTGGTCGTGGTGGCATTCATCGCGCTGATCAAGACGATTCAGGTCATCCCGCAGGCCAGCGCCGCGATCGTGGAGCGCTTCGGCCGCTACACCCGGACGCTCAACGCCGGCCTGAACATCGTCGTCCCGTTCATCGACCGGGTCCGCAACCGAATCGACCTGCGCGAGCAGGTCGTGCCGTTCCCGCCGCAGCCGGTGATCACCCAGGACAACCTGGTGGTCAACATCGACACGGTGATCTACTACCAGGTCACCGACGCGCGGGCCGCCACCTACGAGGTCGCCAGCTACATCCAGGCGATCGAGCAGCTGACCGTCACCACGCTGCGCAACATCATCGGCTCGATGGACCTGGAGTCCACCCTGACCTCGCGCGAGGTCATCAACGCCGGTCTGCGCGGGGTGCTGGACGAGGCCACCGGCAAGTGGGGCATCCGGGTCAACCGCGTCGAGCTCAAGGCGATCGAGCCGCCGACCTCCATCCAGGACTCGATGGAGAAGCAGATGCGCGCCGACCGTGACAAGCGCGCCGCGATCCTCACCGCCGAGGGTGCCCGGCAGGCCCAGATCCTGCGGGCCGAGGGCGAGAAGCAGGCCGAGGTGCTCAAGGCCGAGGGTGAGGCGCAGGCCGCGGTCCTGCGCGCCGACGGTGAGGCGGCCGCGATCCGCACGGTGTTCGAGGCGATCCACGACGGCGACGCCGACCAGAAGCTGCTCGCCTACCAGTACCTGCAGACCCTGCCGGAGCTGGCCAAGGGCGACTCCAACAAGCTCTGGATCATCCCGAGCGAGGTCGGCGACGCGCTCAAGGGCCTCGGCGGCGCGTTCACCGGTCTGACCGGCGGCGTGAACGGCGGCGCGGTCGCCGCTCCGAGCGTCCCCGCGGCGGCGCCGGCCGCCACCCAGGTGCCGATCGACCCGGCGAGCGGCCCGCGCCCGCTGGACACCGACACCAAGGGCGCCGCCCGCCCCCGGGTCGACCCGGCCCGCGAGTACCGGAAGATCGACCCCGAGTGACCTGCCGGACCCCGGCTCACGTGGGCCCGCCTCCCCGGGAGGCGGGCCCACGGCCGTCCCCGGCGCGGTGGCCGATACCGGACCCCTCGGGTGTGGCGTGCGTCCCGAATCGTGGTCCGCTCTGGTAGGCCCGGCACACCGTCCGGCATGATCGCCTCGGACAGGACCGAGACGAGAGGTGACCCATGACGCTCTGGGAGGCGATCGCCGTCCTGGTGGCGGGCGTCGGAGCCGGGATGATCAATGTGATCGTCGGCTCCGGGACCTTGATCACCTTCCCCGTCCTGCTCGCCGTCGGCATCCCGCCGGTGACCGCCAACGTCTCCAACTCCTTCGGCCTGGTGCCCGGTTCGCTCAGCGGCGTGATCGGCTACCGCAAGGAGCTGGCCGACCAGGGGCGGCGGCTGCTGCGCCTGGGCACCGCCTCGCTGCTCGGCGGGCTGCTCGGCGCCGCCCTGCTGATCCAGCTGCCCAGCAGCGCCTTCGACACGATCGTCCCGGTGCTGATCCTGCTGGCCCTCGTCCTTGTGGTGATCCAGCCCCGGGTGGCCAAGGCCGTCGCCGCCCGCCGCCGGCCCGACGGGGACCCGGACGGCGGCCTGGCGCTGCTCGCCGGGGTGTTCCTCACCGGCGTCTACGGCGGCTACTTCGGGGCCGCCCAGGGCGTCCTGCTGATGGCGCTGATGGGCATGCTGCTCCAGGAGGACCTGCAGCGGATCAACGGGGTGAAGAACGCGCTGGCGCTGATCGTCAACGCCGTCGCCGCCCTGTTCTTCCTCTTCACCTCGACGGTCGACTGGGCCGCCGCCGGCCTGATCGCGATCGGCTCGCTCTTCGGCGGCATGCTCGGCGCCAAGGTCGGCCGCAGGCTGCCGCCGCCCGCCCTGCGCGGGGTCATCGTCGTGGTCGGCCTGGCGGCCGTCATCAAGCTGCTGATCGGCTGATCGGCCGTCGGTTATCGGCCGTCGACTACCGGCTTGGTCATCGGCCGTCGGCGCCACGAGTCACCCGGAGGAATCCATGGCACTGGAGATGCGCGAGATCTGCGAGCGCTGCGAGGTGTCGCTGACCGCGGACGGCCCGGCCTCCCTATGCTCCTACGAGTGCACCTTCTGCCCGGACTGCACCGCGGCCATGGCCGGCACCTGCCCCAACTGCGGCGGCGAGCTGGTGGCCCGTCCGCGTCGGAAGGCCTGACCCCTCACCCCCGACGCACCGGAGCGGTTCGATGAGCAGCAGAGCACGCCTGACCGAGGACGAGATCGCGGCCGCCCTGTCCGGCCTGCCGCAGTGGTCCAGGGACGGCGACACGATCGTCCGCACCGCCGACGCGGCGGACTTCCCGGCGGCGATCCGGGTGGTGGTGGCGATCGCGGAGACGGCCGAGGCGATGGACCACCACCCCGACATCGACATCCGCTGGCGCACCCTGCACTTCGCCCTGTCCACCCACAGCGCCGGGGGCCTCACCGACCTCGACCTCGCGCTCGCCGCCCGGATCGACGAGGCGCTGCGCGCGGAGTCCGCCTGACGTCTGACGACCCGTCCCCCGGGGCTCCGACGCCCCGGGGAGACGGCCTCGCGCGTGTGCGGACCCAGCGGTCTCCGGTCCCGGCGGACCCAGCGTTCCGGTCGCGACCGGGGTGCGCCCGCGGGCCCGGCCGAGGCCGGAACGGCCCGCTCCGCCCGGCGTGAGATGCTGACAGCCGCACTGCAGCCGGTCGGGAGGGACGGAACGGATGGCTCAGGACCCCCTCGGAGACGACCGGCAGCAGCCGTGGCACCCCCGGCCGCCGCAGGAGTGGCAGGCCGCCGGGTACCCCGACCAGTGGCAGGACCAGGGGTCCGGCGGGCCGGGCCCGGCCGGGTACGGGACCGCCAGGTACGGGACCGCGGAGACGGGATACGCGGAGACCGGCTACGGGACGGCCGGGTACGGAACGGCCGCGTACGGGACCGGCGAGTACGGCACCGGTGGGTACGGGACCGGCGCGTACGGGACGGCCGGGTACGGCGAGACGGGATACGGCCAGGGCGGGTACGTCCAGGGCGGACACGTCGAGGGCGGCCAGTACCAGGAGGCCCAGTACCCCGAGAGCCAGTTCTCGGACGGCCAGTACCAGCCGTACTACCAGTACTCCGACTACGAGCAGCAGCAGTACGCCCCGTACGCCGCTCCGCAGCAGCCGAGCGGTGAGGAGCTCTACGCGCCGGCCGGTGCCGAGTACACCGCCGACGGCTATCTGCACCTCGAACCGGAGGCCGAACCGGCACCCGAACCCGAACCCAAACCGGAGCCCGCTGCGCCCGCCGGACCCACCGCGACCGCGGTGACCGCCGCGCCGTCCTCGCGCGCGGCGGACCGCCGCGGCGGAGCCGGCGCCCGGCCCTCGCTCGGCGCCAAGGCCCGGGCCGCCGCCGACGCGGTCGTCTCGGCCGATCACGGACCCGGCCGGCGAACGCTGCTGATCCGGACCGGCGCCGGGGTCGCCGCGCTCGGCGTGCTGCTCGCGGCCGGTCTGACGGTCGGCGGCGAGGGCGGTGGCCGCGCCGCCGCCGACAGCGGGGGCGAACCCGGTTTCACCGTCGCCCACGCCAAGGTCTGGTCGGCCCAGCCCGCGGCCGCCCTCCAGCCGGGCGCCGACGACACACTGGTCGGCAGCTGGCTGCTCGCCGACGCGGTGGTCCGCGTCGACGCGGCGGGCGTGCACGCCTACGACCTGGCGGCCGGCAAGGCCACCTGGTCCATCGAGCCCCCGGCCGCCGGCGCCGTCCCGTGCGGTATCTCACCGGGCGTCAACGGCGCCGGGCTGGGCGCCGTGCTGTTCCGGACCCAGGCCGACCCGAAGAGCCCGTGCACCCTGGTGGCGGCCGTCGACACCAAGGCCGGCAGGACCGCCTGGTCCAAGAGCCTCTCCGAGGCCAAGGACACCTACAACGCCCACGTCGGCGTCACCGAGGACAAGGTGATCGCGGTCGGCGACGACCGCGCGGTCGCCTGGGAGGCGGCCGACGGCCAGGACGTCTGGCAGTACACCGGGCAGGGCAAGTTCTGCACGCTCTCCGGCGGGGTCACCGGCAAGACGGTGATGGTCGCCAGCTCGTGCGCCGACTCCACCCCGGTCGACCAGGCCGTCTCGCTGAACACCGCCGACGGCAAGGTGAGCTGGTGGCGCGGCCTGAACAACCAGCCGAAGACGGTGACGGTGCTCTCGGCCGAGCCCTCCGTGGTGCTCACCACCGGGGAGAAGCCCGGTGACGACCGGGTCTTCGCCTGGGGCCCGACCGGGGACCCGGCGGCCGAGATCCCCGTCGCCGCGGAGGACGGCCGGCTGGACACGGCCCACGGCACCTTCTCGGCCACCCCGGGCGTGTTCTTCCAGGGCCGGACGATGGTCACCACCGTGGCCCCGGCGACCGCCGGGGGACCGGTTTCGGCCGTCGGCTACGACCTGGACAGCGGCAAGCAGGTCTGGAAGGCGGCCGCTGCGGAGAAGGGCGTCGTCCGGGCGGTGGCGCTCGACGGCGGCGCGCTGGTGCTCGCCGCCGACGAACGCCTCGAACAGCCCGCCCACCTCAGCCGCTTCGCCCTGGCCGGCGGCCAGGAGACGGTCGGCGGCAACTTCCCCCAGGGCACCGGGTCGCTGCTGGTCTCCGGCCGGGTGCTGATCGGGGGCGGCCAGGTCGTCGCGATACCCGAGCACTCGGCCAACTTCGGCATAGCGTCCGGGTACCAGGCGAAGGGCTGACGACCGGCCGCCCGGGCCGGGCCCGGTTCAGGCCTGGGTCAGCCCCGGCTCAGGCCGCCGACGGCGCGGCCGGGGCGGGCAACCAGGCCGCGAGGTCCCGCGCGTCCGAGGCACGCAGGCCCAGCGCCAGCATGAGCGTGGCCTGCGGGGTCGGCACGAAGGGCGTGCGCAGCAGCTTCATCCCGGCCTGCTCCGGCGTCCGGTCCGCCTTGCGCTGGTTGTCCTCCGGACAGGCGGCCACGGTGTTCATCCAACTGTCTGCCCCGCCGCGCGACTTGGGCTGCAGGTGATCCACGGTGCTGGCCCGGCGCCCGCAGTAGGCGCACAGGTGCTGGTCACGGGCCAGCACACCGCGCCGCGACCACGGAGCCTGTTGTCGGAACGGCACCCTTACGTACCGTTGCAGTCTGATCACCCGGGGCACCGGGACGGTGACGCCCGTACCGCGCACCGTGCGCAGTGGATGGGCCTGCTCCACCACGGCCTTGTCCTGGAGCACCAGCACCACGGCGCGCTGGAGCGACACCGTTGTCAGGGGCTCGTAGCTTGCGTTCAGAACCAGCGTGTTGCGCACGTCGGCACACCCTTCCCGCGGGCGTGCCACGGCGGCACGACCGTCTCCACACACGTCACTGCCGCCGCACGGCGGTGGGACCACTGTGAAGGGGCCCGGGGCCGACGAACAACGGAATTTCCGGCGTCGGGGCGGGGCACGGCCCGGGCGGGGGCGGCCGTCGGCGCGGGGGCCGATCGGTGGAGGAAGCGCGGCTCGGCCGAAACCCGCTGGCCGGGACCGCGTAGTCTCTACCACGCTGGAGTCGTTCCGTACCGGGGCCCGACCGACCGGGCCGGCACCGGGCGGACGCCGGACCGAAGGAGAAGCGTGACCGTGACGGACATCGTCGACGAGCTGCGGTGGCGAGGGCTGATCGCCCTGTCCACCGACGAGGACGCACTGCGCAAGGCGTTCGCGGACGGCCCGGTCACGTTCTATTGCGGCTTCGACCCGACGGCCCCCAGCCTGCACCTCGGCAACCTCGTGCAGATCCTGACCATGCGCCGCATCCAGCAGGCGGGGAACCTCCCGCTGGGCCTGGTCGGCGGCGCCACCGGCCTGATCGGCGACCCCAAGCCCACCGCCGAGCGCGTCCTGAACGACCCCGAGACGGTGGCCGCCTGGGTCGACCGCCTGCGCGGCCAGATCTCCCGGTTCCTCGACTTCGACGGACCGTACGCGGCCCGCATGGTCAACAACCTGGACTGGACGTCCGGGATGTCGGCGATCAGCCTGCTGCGCGACGTGGGCAAGTACTTCCGCGTCAACAACATGATCGCCAAGGAGGCCGTCTCCCGGCGGCTCAACTCCGACGCGGGCATCAGCTACACCGAGTTCAGCTACCAGATCCTCCAGGGCATGGACTACCTGGAGCTGAACCGCCGCTACGGCTGCTCCCTGCAGACCGGTGGCAGCGACCAGTGGGGCAACCTCACGGCCGGTACGGACCTGATCCGCAAGGCCGACGGGAAGTCCGTGCACGCGCTGGCCACGCCGCTGATCGTCAAGGCGGACGGCACCAAGTTCGGCAAGACGGAGTCCGGCACGGTCTGGCTCGACCCCGAGCTGACCACCCCGTACGCCTTCTACCAGTTCTGGCTGAACGCGGACGACCGCGACGTCTCCAACTTCCTGCGGATCTTCAGCTTCCGCTCGAAGGAGGAGATCGAGGAGCTGGAGCGCGAGACCGGCGAGCGCCCCGCGGCCCGCCTCGCGCAGCGCGCCCTCGCGGAGGAGCTCACCACCCTGGTCCACGGCGCCGAGCAGTACGAGCGCGCGGTGGCCGCCTCCAAGGCACTGTTCGGCCAGGGCGACCTCGGTGACCTGGAGGCCCCGACCCTGGCCGCGGCCCTGGCCGAGGTTCCGAAGGCCGAGGTCACCGAGCTGCTGTCGATCGTCGACCTGCTGGTCGCCGTCGGCCTGGCCCCGAGTCGGTCGGCCGCCCGCCGGACGGTCAAGGAGGGCGGCGCCTACCTCAACAACGTCAAGGTGACGGACGAGGAGGCGGTGCCGGCCGAGTCGGACCTGCTGCACGGTCGCTGGCTGGTCCTGCGCCGGGGCAAGCGCAACCTGGCCGCCGCCGAGCTGGTCCCGGTCGGCTGAAAACGCGTCGGCTGAAAACGTACGGCCGCTGAGCTGCGGTTTTGAGCCCCGAGGGCCGGATCTGGACAGATCCGGCCCTCGGGTGTTTGACGGGGCCGTCCGGCTGGCGTAGTGTCGAACGAGTCGCTGAAGCGGGCGGGTGCACGGGAGACCGAGAGGTCAACCCGGACCGGCCGAAGCGGCCATCACATTCGGCTAGTCCTACTTTCACCTGAAGCCCATTCACTTGGGTTGATCGGCGTTTTCGCCGACAGGCGGGAGCGGGGAATTTCGGATCACTCCGGAAATGCGCTAATGTGGGGGTCGCCGCAGAAAAGCGGAACTGGCCAGCCAGGGTCGGATGAATGAAACTCCGGAAAACGGAGCGGAAAACATCTGATAAGCTGGAAACACGAAAGAACGAAGCGCCCGGAGGGCCTGCTGGAAGGCAGACCGAAGGAAGTGTCCGTTCCTTGAGAACTCAACAGCGTGCCA
>NZ_JBHVUV010000002.1:359361-362184 GCF_042883905.1 Kitasatospora sp. NPDC058170 | reverse complement strand
GCCCGCGCCGACGACCTCTTCTCCGTCCTGATGGGCGAGGACGTCGAGGCCCGCCGCTCCTTCATCCAGCGCAACGCCAAGGACGTCCGCTTCCTGGACGTGTGACCGGGGCCCGCCCCCGCCAGCACAGTCCAGTCACGCGTGAAAGGAAACTGACCACCAGTGGTCGACGACAACCGTCCCGACGGCGAGCAGCCGGACGCCAGCACCGCAACCGACACCGACACCTTCGTGTCCCGGGTCGAGCCGATCGAGCTCGAGACCGAGATGCAGCGCTCGTACCTCGACTACGCGATGAGCGTCATCGTGAGCCGTGCGCTGCCCGAGGTCCGCGACGGCCTCAAGCCGGTGCACCGGCGCGTGCTCTACGCGATGTACGACGGCGGGTACCGCCCCGAGAAGGGCTACTACAAGTGCGCCCGCGTCGTCGGCGACGTCATGGGCAACTACCACCCGCACGGTGACACCTCGATCTACGACACCGTGGTCCGGCTGGCCCAGCCGTGGTCGCTGCGGATGCCGCTGGTGGACGGCAACGGCAACTTCGGCTCCCCGGGCAACGACCCGGCCGCGGCCATGCGCTACACCGAGTGCAAGATGATGCCGCTGGCCATGGAGATGATGCGGGACATCGACGAGGAGACCGTCGATTTCGCCGCCAACTACGACGGCCGCTCGCAGGAGCCCACCGTCCTGCCCGCGCGCATCCCCAACCTGCTGATCAACGGTGCCACCGGCATCGCGGTCGGCATGGCCACCAACATCCCGCCGCACAACCTGCGCGAGGTCGCCTCCGGTGCGCTCTGGGCGCTGGAGCACCCGGAGGCCTCCGCCGAGGAGCTGCTGGAGGCCCTGATCGAGCGGATCAAGGGCCCGGACTTCCCCACCGGCGCGCTGATCGTCGGCCGGCGCGGGATCGAGGACGCCTACCGCACCGGGCGCGGCTCGATCACCATGCGCGCCGTGGTCGAGGTCGAGGAGATCCAGGGCCGCCAGTGCCTGGTGATCACCGAGCTGCCGTACCAGGTGAACCCGGACAACCTCGCGCTGAAGATCGCCGACCTGGTGAAGGACGGCAAGGTCGCCGGCATCGCCGACGTCCGCGACGAGTCCTCCTCGCGCACCGGCCAGCGCCTGGTGATCGTGCTCAAGCGCGACGCCGTCGCCAAGGTCGTGCTGAACAACCTGTACAAGCACACCGACCTGCAGACCAACTTCGGCGCCAACATGCTGGCCCTGGTCGACGGCGTGCCGCGCACGCTGTCGCTGGACGCCTTCATCCGGCACTGGGTCAACCACCAGGTCGAGGTCATCGTCCGGCGCACCACCTTCCGGCTGCGCAAGGCCGAGGAGCGGGCGCACATCCTGCGCGCCCTGCTGCGCGCCCTGGACATGATCGACGAGGTCATCGCGCTGATCCGGGCCTCGGCCAGCGCCGACGCCGCCCGCACCGGCCTGATGGGGCTGCTCTCCATCGACGAGCTCCAGGCCAACGCGATCCTGGAGATGCAGCTGCGCCGGCTGGCCGCCCTGGAGCGCCAGCGGATCATGGACGAGCACGACGAGCTGCAGCGCAAGATCGACGAGTACAACGCGATCCTGGCCTCCCCGGTCCGCCAGCGGGAGATCATCTCCGAGGAGCTCACCGCGATCGTCGAGAAGTACGGCGACGAGCGGCGCTCCACCCTCATCCCCTCCGACGGCGACCTCTCCATCGAGGACCTCATCGCCGAGGAGGACATCGTCGTCACCATCACCCGTGGCGGCTACGTCAAGCGGACCCGCTCCGACCTCTACCGCTCGCAGAAGCGCGGCGGCAAGGGCGTGCGCGGTGCCCAGCTGAAGCAGGACGACATCGTCGACCACTTCTTCGTGACGACGACCCACAACTGGATCCTGTTCTTCACCAACAAGGGCCGGGTCTACCGCGCCAAGGGCTACGAGCTGCCCGACGCCGGGCGCGACGCCCGCGGCCAGCACGTGGCCAACCTGCTGGCCTTCCAGCCGGAGGAGCACATCACCCAGGTGATGGCGGTGCGCACCTACGAGGACAAGCCGTACCTGGTGCTCGCCACCCGGGCCGGGCTGGTCAAGAAGTCCGCGCTGAAGGACTACGACTCCCCGCGCTCCGGCGGCCTGATCGCGATCAACCTGCGCCAGGACGAGGCGGGCCGCGACGACGAGCTGATCGGCGCCGAGCTGGTCTCCGCCGAGGACGACCTGCTGCTGGTCTCCAGGAAGGCCCAGTCGATCCGGTTCACCGCGACCGACGACGCGCTGCGGCCCACCGGGCGCGCCACCTCGGGCGTCAAGGGCATGTCCTTCCGCGAGGACGACGAGCTGCTCTCGATGAACGTGGTCCGGCCGGGGACGTACGTCTTCACCGCCACCGACGGTGGCTACGCCAAGCGCACCGGGGTGGACGAGTACCGTGTCCAGGGACGCGGCGGCTACGGCACCAAGGCGGCGAAGATCGTCGAGGGCCGGGGCTCGCTGGTCGGCGCCCTGGTGGTCGACGACAGCGACGAGATCATGGCGATCACCCTGTCGGGTGGGGTGATCCGCACGAGGGTTTCCGAGGTTCGTGAAACCGGACGTGACACCATGGGCGTCCAACTGATCAACCTCGGAAAGCGCGACGCGGTCGTGGGCATGGCCCGCAACGCGGAGGCCGAGGACGAGGAGCTGGCGGAGGACGAGACGGCAGACGCCGAGTCCACCGCCGAGGTGGCCGAGGGTACGGAGACGGCGGGCGGCGAAGCAGCCCAGGCCTGACCCCTACCGCGTCGGCCGGTGCCGCCGCGCCCCCACACGGGCGCGGCG